>NZ_JAAFHA010000018.1 GCF_010365055.1 Rhodoferax sp. | reverse complement strand
CCGAGCAGGATCCGAGCGAGCCGTCTGGATTGATCCGGCCGATGCCGGTATTGGGCCAGGTTTGCGGCGTCGGACGTCCCTTGTCATCAAGCTCAACGGTGCTGCCATGGCACTGCAGACAGCCAGCGTTGACGGCAGCGGGCCCGCCTATCACCTCGCCCAGCAGGTTGTCCAGCGAGGCCAGAATATTGCCGGCCTTGGCGTGGTGCGAACGCTGCTGTTGCGCCACTTCAGTCGCATGGCAATTGGCGCAGGTCATGGGGCTGACGACCACATGAATATAGGCGCCCTCATGCAGGAAGGCCCCTTTGTCGCCTTGCTTGGACTTGTGGCAGTCGTAGCAATCCACGTTCTTGGCCGCGTGGGTGCTCTTCTTCCACTCGCCATAGATGCCCGGGTCGTCTTCGGGCCCGTGGCAGCTGAGGCAGTTCTTGCCGATCGCCGCATCGGCGGGCGATTTTTTGTTCGTGGTGTCAACACGCACTGTCTTGCTCGCCCCCGGGGTGGCGGCAAATGCCGGCAGCGCCAACAGGCAGGCCAGTGCCACCCAGATTTGCGCTATCAATCGACCAATTCGCCTCATGGAGTTCTCCTTAAATGATTGTGAAGAAGTGTAAACCGGTGCCGCGGGTAGGAACTTAATGTGACTTAAGAAAAGACACGATTAATGGCCGCTGATCCATGAATCGCTTGGTCCTCGAAGGTGTGCCAGCACACAGACGGCCTGCCGGGCGCCCCGCATGATGAAAATTCGACGTCTCGCCGAATGCTGATCGACGAGAGCGACAAGGCGCAGACCATGATCAAGCGACCGCTGCGAAACGCGGCAGACACCGAATCAGTCCTGTTCCTTGTACCCCTGTCTATTTATTTAAGGTATTCCATGAAACTACTCCGACATTCGAAGCTGGCCCTGGGCGGTGTGTTGATTGCAGGCCTCGCGGCCTGTGGTGGTGGCGGCAGCGCCAGCACCGACAGCAGCGGCAGGTTGAGCCTGGCGCTGACCGACGCTCCGGCTTGCGGCTATGACGCCGTCAACGTGACCATCGAGAAGGTCCGGATCCACCAAAACGGCAACGCCAGCGACACCGACGGCGGTTGGTCTGAGATTGTGCTGAGCCCGGCCCTGCGCGTGGATTTGCTCAAGCTGCAAAACGGCGATCTGGCAGAACTCGGCGAGCTCACACTGCCGACCGGTAGCTACAACCAAATGCGGCTGGTGCTGGCAGACAACGCGGGCGCCAATGTGCTGGCCAATTCCGTGGTCCTCACCAGCGACCCGACCAAGGCCGAGCTCGCCCTCAAGACACCGAGTGGCCAGCAATCGGGCGTCAAGGCCAAGCAATTCAGCCTCACTATCGCCCCGAACCAGCTGGCCAATTTCGTGATCGACTTTGATGCCTGCAAATCGGTCGTGGTCGCCGGCAATTCGGGCCAATATCTGCTCAAGCCGCAGCTCAGCGTGCTTCCGCGCTACATCTCCGGCGTTACCGGCTTCGTGGATGCGGGCCTGGCCAACGGCTTCGCCAGCGTGTCATTGCAGCAGAACGGGGTAGTCATCAAGGCCACCGCTCCCAGCATCGATCCCGCCAATTTCGGCAAGTTCTTGCTGCCGGTCGCACCGGGCAACTACTCGCTGGTCTTGACGGCGCCCGGGCGCACCACGGCCGTCGTCACCAACGTGGTCGTGGCCGCGGACACCGTAACTTCGGTCAACACCTCTGGTGGCGCGCTGAACCCGGCGGTTTCCGATAGTGGAACCGTGACGGGCACCGCCCCGGTGGATACCTTGGTGCGCGTGCTGCAGCCACTGACGACTGGCCCCATCGAAGTCACGGGCCGCTTCGTTGACGGCGGCACGGGTCTCTACACCTACGCGCTGCCCGTGAACGCTCCGCTGGTGGCACCCTATGTGGCGGCACCGGGCGCCCTGGTGTTTGCTGCCGACGCCGCTGCAGCCGGCAAGTACACACTCAACGCCAGCTTGACCGGCTTTACCGACAAGACGACAGTACTCCCCACCTTGGCCGCGGATGCCACGGTCCAGACCAACCTCACATTCCCTTAACCCTTCGAAAGGTCAACAGTGAAAAATACGCAAATCAAAACGGGCCGCGCCTTGGCGCTCCTGCTCGCAGGCCTGCTGGCCACGGCAGGCGCCATGGCCGAGAAGCCGGAGTGGGCGGGTGGTGGCAAGCACGGCAAACCGCAGCAGAAACAGCAACAGCAGCAGAAACAGCCACGTCAGGAGAGCCCATCGCAGGTCAGCCCAGACCGGGCCAGCGGACACTTCCGCGATGACCAGCGCACAGCCGTGAGCAATTACTACGGCGAGCAGTACCGCGTGGGCCGTTGCCCGCCCGGACTGGCCAAGAAAAACAATGGCTGCATGCCGCCGGGGCAAGCGCGCAAATGGGCAGTGGGTCAGCCGATGCCGCGTGACGTGGTGACTTACAGTTTGCCGCCCGCCGTCATCGTCCAATTGGGCGTGGCACCGGCCGGGCACCGCTATGTGCGCGTGGCCTCCGACATTCTGCTGATTGCCATTGGCACCGGGCTGGTCGTCGACGCCATTCAGGACCTGGGGCGCTATTAGTCAAGCCATCAATGCGACTCGAAGCTCGCGAGCCGGTGCACGTCGAGAATGCGAATCTCGCGTTTGTCGATCTGAATCAGCCCCTGGGCTTCGAGTTCGTGCAACACGCGCGAAAAGTACTCGGGTGTCAGTGACAAGCGCGAGGCAATCGTGGCCTTGCTGGCCGGCAAACTGACGGTGATGCTGATGGGATTGCCGCTGCCGGCATCCGCCCCCTCGACGTCGCGCAGCAAGTAGCCAATGAGGCGCTGCATGCCGCTGTGCAGGGCGTAGCTCTCAACGTCCTGAATCAAGCTGTGCAGTCGGCGCGAAATGCCCGCCAGTAGGCGCAGCGAAAAGCGGGGGTCGCGCTCCACCTCAGCCAGCACCGCCTGTTTGCTCACACTGACCAACAGCGTGTCGCTCAGTGCCTGCGCATTCACGATGTGCGGTTGCCCCAGAAACACCAGCGCCTCGGCAAAACTGCGACCAGGGCCAATGATCTCAATCACCTTTTCCTGCCCGGAAGGGGACGCCACATAGAGCTTGATTTGCCCTGATGCGACGATGTGAAACGCCTCACAGGCCTCACCCACCCGAAAAAACATGTCGCCGCGCGCCAGGCGTTTTAACTGGCAACCTTGGGCGACACGTTCGCGCTCCAGCGGCGACAGCGCGCTAAAGAGCGGCAGCGCCGACAGCAGGCGCTGCATGTCGAAAGTTCCGGGATTCATTCTTATTGTCTATGATTAAAACAGCCTCTAGCCCTTTGGCTATATGTCTGAGCAGCTACTCTTTTTGATAAATAGCCGGCTAGACCTCTGAGGGAGAGGACTGGCGGCCTATCTTGTGTCTAGCGTGGCGCCAGCACCGCCATCGTGATGCGCGACAGGCAGCTCAGTTCGCCCGCATCGTTGTGCATGTCGATCTGCCAAACCTGGGTGGTGCGGCCAATGTGCACCGGGCGGGCGGTGCCGGTGACCCAGCCGCTGGTGACGCCCCGGATGTGGTTGGCGTTGATGTCGAGCCCGACAGCGAGTTGACCGTCCGGGCTGGCGTAGGCGGCGCCGCAAGAGCCCAGCGTTTCGGCCAGCACCACGCTGACGCCGCCGTGCAGCAGCCCGTACGGTTGCTTGGTGCGGTGGTCCACCGGCACGCGCGCCCGGATGAAATCGTCGCCGACCTCCAGAAATTCCATCCCCAGGTGGTCAACGGCGGTGTTGACGCTGATAGCGGTGAGTTCAGCCACCGAGATCGGTCGTTTCCAGATAGTCATCAAGGCTCCAATAAGACGAAGGGTCTAGACTATAAACAAAACAAGCCGCTGGCCCTTGTCAACCAGGCGTCATCAGCTATCTTTTTTGAAGTGCATGACTGCCTCAATCGGGCATCTTGTACTGTCCTTGCATCTTGCTGACGTGATCGCTCCAGACCTTGGCGTAGCGCACATCATCGGTCACCGGCTTCCTGATCATCTTCAGGCACTGCGCCATCTGGCCTTCGGTGCTGCTGGGTTTGGAGTACATCTGCAGGGCGAATTTGGAAAAGTCGCGCACCATGAAGTCGAAAATCTGGTCCAGCAATTCGGGCTCGACTTCGTAAATCTTCGCGTTTTCCAGCACCAGCTGGCCATACACCACCAGCGTGAACATCTCGCCCACGGTCAGCAGAAAGTCGATGTCTTTGGCCTGCGCCGGCGTGGGCGGCGCCAGCATCGCCATTTGCTTGAAGGTCTCGATCTGTTCCTTGAACACGCTGAGGTTGGGTGTATCGACGCTGTTGTAGGCGATGCGATAGTCATGGAACTTGATCTTGCCCAGGCCTTTGGTCGGGCCCTGATCGAACAGGAAGCTGTCGTTGCTGCCTTCGTCGCGGCGCGCCACCTCCGGGTACACAGCCGGGGCAAAGAAGTAGTTGGCCATGAACTTGATGATCAGCGCCATGTTCACATGCACCGTACCCTCCAATTTGGGCAGGCCGCGAATGTCGATGGCGGCCATTGCAAAATACATGTCCTTCTCGAAGCCCTTGGCGGCAATCACATCCCACAGCAGATTGATGACCTCTTCGCCTTGCGTCGTGACCTTCATTTTCTGGATCGGGTTGAACAGCAGATAGCGCCGGTCTTCATTGGACGCCGCTTTCATGTAATCGGCGGCGCGCAGCCCAAACAGCTTCATCGCCACCAGGCGCGCGTAGGCGTCGGTAAAGAGCTGGCGCACATGCGGAAAATCCGTCACCGTCATGTTGTACAGATGGCGGTTGCTGGCGTGGTCAAAAGCCTCATAAAACGCATGCGTGCAAATGCCGATCGAGGCCCAGCCGAGGTTGTATTTGCCGACGTTGACGGTGTTGAGCGCGGCGTTCCAGGCATCGTCGCCGTGGTGCAGGATGTCGTCTTCGCTCAAGGGGTACTCATGCAGCTGGTACTCGGCCACGTAGTTCTGGCTGTAGACCACGTTTTTCACCAGCTCGTACTGGGGGTGCTGCGAGTCGGCGACGAAGTAGATGTACTCGCCGGTATCCGCCATCTTGCCGAAGGTGCTGACCATGCGCGCCTTGTTGGCGTTGCCGATGTAGTACTTGCCGCCCGACGCCAGGTACGTACCGTCGTCCAGCTTGGTCACGATCATGTCCGACGAGTAGATGTCGGCGCCGTGCTCTTTCTCGGACAGGCCGAAGGCAAAAACCTCGCCTTGGTCAAGCAGGCGCTTCGCCTTGGCCTGCGCGACCTTGTTCTTGCTCATCCAGATGGGGCCGATGCCCAGCACCGAGACCTGGTAGGCGTACCAGTAGGGCAGGCCATAGAAGCCCAAGATTTCGGCAAAACCGCACACGCGCCAAGTGTCCCAGACCGCGTGCTCGCCGTCCTTGCCGTGCTCGGCGGGCGTCATCATGGAGGCAAAAATGCACTCTTCCTTGCAGAAGTTGAGGAAATCCTCGTACCAGACCGCGCCGTGAAAATCCGCTTTCAGCTTGGTCAGGCCGTTTTTCTCGAAGAAGGCGACGGTCTTCTCCATGATCTCGCGCGAGCGTTGATCGGGGTAATGGCGAACCAGATGGCGGGGATTGAGCAGCAGCATATGAAGCACCTTGGGTTGGTAAGAGGGTAGCTGGTCACTATACCGCTGACCTTTGCGATTGCCGGGCTGGCAATTAGAGGGCTGAGCCTTGTCAGGGCCGAGTTTGCGCTAGGTCAACTCCGGCGCAGGTGGTCACGGTCCCTGTACTTTTTTGGTGAATCTAAATGCGATACACTCTCATTTAGATTAATGCGCTTCTGATGCGAAATCTCCACTTTCTACAGGCTCCCTTCATGCTCTTGTCTCAACTTCCCAACGGTACGCACGCCGTGGTTCAGCGGGTCGTTCCGGCCAATGCCGACGTCGGCGAGGCCACGCTGCGGCGACTGGGGGAGCTGGGTTTTATCGCCGGCGAGCCGGTGCAGGTGCTGCGCCGTGGCCCGGGCGGGCGTGAGCCGCTGGCGGTACAGGTCGGCGAGACGCTGTTTGCCCTGCGTCTGCTCGAAGCCCAGTGCATTGAAGTGCAAACGCCAGACGGCGCCATCCTCTAAGGTCTCTATGTCCCCAACTTCCGGCGCCAACCCGTCACTTCCGATGCACTGCATTGCCTTGGTGGGCAACCCCAATTGCGGCAAGACCGCGCTCTTTAACCTGCTCACCGGTGCGCGCCAGCATGTCGCCAACTACGCCGGGGTCACGGTCGAGCGCAAGGTCGGCCTGGTCCATTTGCCGAACGGCCAGACGGTGTCGGTGGTGGATTTGCCGGGGGCCTACAGCCTGAGCGCCGCGACGCCCGACGAACAGGTGACGCTGGAGGTGATCGAGGGCCGCCGCGCGGGCGAAGACACGCCCGATGCGATTGTGGCGGTGGTCGATGCCACCAATTTGCGCATGAACCTGCGCCTGGTGCTGGAGCTCAAGCGCCTGGGACGGCCGCTGCTGGTGGCCGTCAATATGGCCGATGTGGCGCGCGCCCAGGGGCTCAAGCTCGACCTGGCGCGCCTCTCCAACGAGTTGGGGCTGCCGGTGGTGGAAACCGTGGCCGTCAAACACAATGGGCACGCGCAACTGCTGGCGCAACTGGAGCAACACCTGACGCAGCCCTGGCCCAGTGCGCCCGCCCTGCCCGCCGGCACAGCGCCGGCCAGTTCGGCAGATCTGCAGCGCGAAGTGCGCCGCATCCTGGCCGTGGTGGCGCCGCAGGCCCCGACCTTGGGGCGCTTTCAATACCGGCTCGATGCGGTCGTCATGCACCCGGTGTGGGGCCTGGTGGTGCTGGCGGCGGTGTTGTTCCTGATTTTTCAGGCCGTTTTTTCCTGGGCCAATTGGCCTATGGATGCGATCAAGGGCGCGATGGCGGCGGCAGGCAACTTGATTTTGAGCCACATGGATGCCGGCCCCCTGCGCAGCCTGCTGGTCGACGGCGTGGTGGCCGGCGTCGGCGGCGTGCTGGTGTTCATGCCGCAGATTCTGATTTTGTTTTTCTTTATCCTGCTGCTGGAAGACTCGGGCTACCTGCCGCGCGCGGCCTTCTTGCTGGACAACCTGATGGGCAAAGTGGGCCTGTCCGGACGCGCCTTCATTCCGCTCTTGTCCAGCTTTGCCTGCGCCATTCCCGGCATCATGGCCACGCGCACCATCGCCAACTGGAAAGACCGCCTCGCCACCATCATGGTGGCGCCGCTCATGACCTGCTCGGCGCGCTTGCCGGTCTATGCCTTGCTGATTGGCGCTTTTGTGCCGGAGCGCCGGCTCGGTGGGCTGAGTTTGCGCGGCCTGACCCTGTTTGCGCTCTATGTGGCGGGTGTGGTGTCGGCGATGGCGGTGGCTTGGGTCTTCAAGCGGGTCTGGATGAAAAGCGCGTACCAGCCGCTGATGCTGGAGTTGCCGCCCTACCGCCGACCCAGCCTGCGCAACCTGGCGCAAGGTTTGTGGGAGCGCGCCCATATCTTCTTGCGGCGTGTCGGCGGCATCATTTTTGCCTTGATGGTGGTGCTGTGGTTTTTGTCCACCTACCCGGCGCCACCGCTGGGCTGGGACGCGAGCCAGGGTCCCGCCATTCAACACAGCTTTGCCGGCATGCTGGGCCATGCGTTGCAAACGGTGTTTGCACCCATCGGCTTCAACTGGCAAATTTCGATCGCGCTGGTGCCTGGCATGGCCGCGCGTGAAGTAGTGGTGGGTGCCTTGGGCACGGTGTATGCCTTGTCGGGGGCGGACGCCTCGGTCGCCGATGCCTTGTCGCCGGTGATTGCGCACGGCTGGTCGCTGGCCACGGCCTATGCGATGCTGGCCTGGTTTGTGTTTGCGCCGCAGTGCCTGTCGACGCTGGCCGTAGTGCGGCGCGAGACCAACTCCTGGCGCTATCCGCTGATCATGCTCACCTACCTGTTTGTGCTGGCCTACGCGGCGGCCTTTGTGACCTATCGCGTCGCTCTGTGGTTGGGTGCTTAGGCGATGGGGCTGCAATCCTTGATCGTGTGGCTGCTGGTCGCTGGCAGTTTTGTCTATGCGGCCTGGTCCCTGCTGCCGCAAGCGGCGCGCCGCATCCTGGCGCAGGGCTTGCTGCGCTGGCCCCTGCCGCGCGCCCTCGCCCAATTCTTGCGGCAGGCGGCGCGGGCGCAAGCGGGCTGCAACTGCAGCGCTTGTGACCATGCGCCAGCCAACGTCAGGAAGGCGGGCAAGCCGGGTCCGGCGGACGCAGCGCCAGCGCAGCCACTGGTTTTTCACCCGCGCAAGCGGTCCTGAAAGGGGGAGTGAAAACTCGCGCAGGGTGGCCCGCAAACGGCTGACCTGCACATTGCAGGGGAGCCCAATGTCTCGGTCTCGCAGCTCAGAAGTTGTTCGGTAAGGGATGGAAATCCCCATCCAATGCCGCTGTCCTGGTCTCCGAAAACAAGGACTCCTGGAATTCGACATTTTTCAGGTGATGCTCATCGAGCGCCAGCCGTTCAAGCTCATCCGCAGTGATGGGCATCGAGAAAAGATAGCCCTGCAGTTCGTTGCATCCCATGCTGACCAGCCATTCACATTGACCGACGGTCTCCACGCCCTCGGCCACGACACGCAAATTGAGCGCGGTTGCCATGTTGATGATGGATCTGGCGATCGATCGGGCGTCTTCGCTCTGCTCGAGGTCAGTGACAAAGGCGCGGTCAATTTTCAACTCGGCAGCGGGAAGCCGGCGCAATGACGCCAAACTCGAATAACCGGTGCCGAAATCGTCGATGGACACGTGGAAGCCGGCCTCGCGCATCCTGTCGAAGGTGAGCTGCGTGACCTTGGTGTCCTCCATGGCAACAGACTCGGTAATCTCGCAGGTGAACCGTCCCGGCTTGATGTTGTTGCGCAGCAAGGCCGCCTCAATGCGGTCAACCAGGTCATCCTCGCGCATCTGGTAGCCCGAGATGTTGACCGCCACACGCATGTGCAAACCCCGTTCACGCCATCGCGCGGCCTTGCGGCAGGCCTCTTCAATCACCCAATTGCCGATGGCGCCGATCAAGCCATATCGCTCCGCCAGCGGAATGAAAACCACCGGGCTCACCAATCCGCGTTCCGGATGGTGCCAGCGCAGCAGGGCCTCCGCCGCCGTCACTTTCAGGCTGATCGCGTCAATCTTGGGTTGGAAGTAAAGCTCAAGCTGACCCAGCTCCAGCGCGCTGCGCAGATCATTGACCAAAATGGCTTGCTCGCGCACGTCCGCACCCATCTTGAGGTCGTATTGGCAGAAGTCGCCCCCGCCATTGAGCCTGACGCTTCGCATCGCCAGGGCCGCGTGCCCCAGCAGCATGGCGCGCGACCCATGTGCCGGATACATGGCGATGCCGATCGAGCAAGTCAACGGCGTCTGGATCAAATCAAAGGCAAAACGTCCGGCAAAAACGTCGCTCACGCGGTCTGCCGCTGCTCGGCCGACGACCATCTCGCCCTTCACGATGAGGGCAAATTCACCGGCCGCAAGACTGCAGACTTCAGTGTCTGCGCAGGTGAACGCAGCCAGCCGGCTTGACACGTCCTTGAGCAGGCCGTCGCCAAATTCGTGACCAAAGGCGTCGTTGAGCATGAAAAAATTGTCCAGTGAGACGTACAGGACACAGAGTGCCCCGCCACTGCCGTCCACTTTTTGAACCCACTGGTCCAGGATGGCGTCGAAGCCAGGACGGGTCAGCAGGCCCGTTACCTTGTCGCGCGCCAATTGGGCGGACAGCTGCTTCGATACCCGTTCCAGTTCCACAGCCAGAACCAAGCTGCGCCGGAGTTCACGAAAATACATGCCCAACATGACGATGGTCAGCAACAAGCTCAGCGCCAGAAGGCCAAGCCAGGCGCCCGTGTGATCAGAAAGGAGGCTTGCGCTCATTGAGTGCGAACTGCCGGTGGAAACAAGTAGAACCAAGGGGGCGACATATTTTCCGTTCAGGTATCCATGTGTTGACAGGCCACCGATCAGAGCCAGGGGAATTCAGGACTCCTGTGCCCGGGAGCCTGATGAATGATTCTAATGGTGTGATGTGCCTGAGCGACGCGCGATCTAGGCGCAACGTTGCGGGGGCGGGACCGGCCAAGCCTGGCACCATGCGCCGATATCCTGAATTCGATGGCCCGCCCTCTGGGCCGGCGGCTTGCCTCGTCCCAAAAAAATCTCCCAATCGGCATCACCACCCGCAGCAGGTGCTGCGCCCTTGGCCATTACTTTGGGTGACGCCGTTCGGTTTGTTTGTATTCCCCGACCGCAGTTTGACGGGATCGCACGGCCACCGCGGCAGCCAAACCTTGATGACTGTCATCGGCGCCAAGTTTGAACACTGCCACCGTGTCCACCAGTTCTTGCGCCTGCGATTTGAGGCTGGAAGCAGCGGCCGCCATCTCTTCCACCAGTGCGGCGTTTTGCTGCGTGGCCTGGTCCATCTGCGTCACGGCCTCGCCCACTTGCGCCACCCCCTGGCTTTGCTCGTTGCTCGCGGCGCTGATTTCGCCCATCAGGTCGGTCACGCGTTTGATCGAGCTCACCACCTCGGTCATGGTCACGCCGGCCTGATCGACCAGGGCGGTGCCCTGCTCGACCCGCTCGACGCTGGTGTTGATCAGGGTCTTGATTTCTTTCGCCGCATCGGCCGAGCGTCCGGCCAGCGAGCGCACTTCGGAGGCCACCACGGCAAAGCCGCGTCCCTGCTCGCCCGCTCGGGCCGCTTCGACTGCGGCGTTCAAGGCCAGGATGTTGGTCTGGAACGCAATGCCGTCAATGACGCTGATGATGTCCGCAATCTTTCGGGAGGCGTCGTTGATACCTTTCATGGTCTCTACCACTTGACCGACGACGTTGCCGCCCTTGATCGCCACGCTGGAGGCACTTTGCGCCAGCTGGTTGGCCTGTTTGGCGTTGTCGGCGTTTTGCTTGACGGTGGAGCTGAGTTCTTCCATGGAGGCGGCGGTCTCTTCCAGCGCGCTGGCCTGCTGTTCGGTTCGGGCCGAGAGGTCGTGGTTGCCCTGGGCGATCTCCCCTGAGGCGGTGGCGACGCCCTCGGAGCCCTGGCGCACTGCACTGACCATGGCCATGAGCGCACGATCCGCTTGTTCAAGGTTCTTCATCAGGTCTGCGAATTCGTCGCGACTGGTCGCCGACTGTACTTTCCCCAGCTCTCCGACCGCAATGTTACGCACGGCTTGGCCTGCGCACTGCATGCCCCGCTTGATGCCAAGGTACATGCCGACATACAGATAGATCGACACCAGGACGCTGAGCCCTAGCATGGCCGCAATCAGATTGCGATTAAGCGCCGCAGAGGCTGAACGCTGCGCCAGTAGCTCGTCCAGCACTGCGCGGTTCTGATCCACAAGAGCCCAGGCCGCGTCAATGGTCGCTTTGGCGGCCTCAGCGGCTTGTTCCTGGTTCACGGTGAGCGCGTCGCTGGTGGTGAAATTTTTGCGGATGAAGGCCAGGTACTCCTTGGAACTTGTTTTCAGATCGGCGAAGTTCTTGCTCAGGCGTTTTTCAACTTCGGGGTTGGCCTTCATCGACTGCGACAGCATATTCTCGACGTTGCCAAAGGTGTCGTTAAGCCGTGCATCGGTCACCTCGTAGAAGACCTTGTCGTTCGGCGCAATCGTGCCGCGAGCGATGTTCAGGGTGGAATAAGCCGCGATGCGCACGGTAATGCCGGCGGTGCTCGGCGTGTTGTTCGCCAGCGGGTAACCCAGGTAGAACAAGTCCAAGTCGGATTCGAGCGCCATGCCCGAGCGGTCGCCCATGTCGCGCATGAAGGCATACAAGCGTCCGTACTCGGAGCCGTGGGCCGCGAATGCCTTTTTAGCAAAGTCGCCGTCCACCGGCAGAGCCTCCACTTTTTTCTGCAGTTCCATCCAACCATCGCGCAGTCCTTTGGCTTCCTTGCTCAGATCAAAGAAGGGCTTGACACGCGCGACCTCGGCCTCGATCTCCCCGAGCTTGCGGTCCACCACCGAAGCCTGCTGCTTGAAGCGCTGGCGCACGGTCTCGTCGCCGGGTGCGGCGGTGATGGCAATGCGGCGGCTCTCGATCAGCACCTTGTTCCACTCCACCAGATGCGCCATCAGCGACACGGCGGCGCGCTCCGAATCCAGCGTACTCACACGCTGGTGCAGCGTGGTGACCTGAAGAAAGCCCATGTACAGGAGTAAGGCAAATACCACAAATCCCGCAAGCGCGAATTTGAGACTGAAACGCAGCCTCCCCATCAGGGCCACGGCGGGAGAAAAGAAGGAGTTCATAGCGTGTCTGTCCGTTGTCTTAGTGTGCGCTTTGGGAGACCAGCCCCATCTCGGCGCTGGTCATGAGTTTTTCGATATCGAGCAGGATCAACATGCGCTCGCCCACCGAGCCGATGGCCAGCAGATGGTCGCTGCTGACGGCCGAGGAGAACTCAGGCACCGGGCGCAGTTGCTCGGGCGCCAGGGTGATCACGTCCGAGACGCCATCGACCACCATGCCCACGACCTGGGTGCCGATGGTGAGCACGATCACCACCGTGAAACTGTCGTAGTTGACCTGCTCCAGGTTGAACTTCATGCGCAAATCCAGGATCGGGACGATCACGCCACGCAGGTTGATCACGCCTTTAACGAAGGCCGGTGCATTGGCCATGCGCGTAGGCTCTTCGTAGGAGCGGATTTCCTGCACGCGCAGGATGTCGATGCCGTATTCCTCAGTGCCCAGCTTGAAGGCCAGGAACTCGCGGATATGGGTGGGCACTGCCGTGGGCTGCGATGGCTTCAGAGAACCTGCTGACGGTGTCGTGGTCTGTGTGTTCATGTCAATCCTTGTGTCCATGATCAGAACGATTCCCAATCTTCGGACGCACCGGCTTTGGCCGTGACCACTTTGGCGGGCCTGGGTGCACTTAACGCTGCGGGCTTGGCGCCACCGTGAATTTTTGCTTTGGGTGCAACTGGCGCACTGAGGCGCTTGCTGGCGACAACCGGGGCCGGTGCGGTGTAAGCCAGGCTGCCGCTGGCGGATGTGTCGTTGCGTGACAGTTTGAACACCGCCACCGTACCCACCAGCTCCTGCGCCTGCGATTTAAGGCTGCTTGCTGCTGCCGCCATCTCTTCCACCAGCGCGGCGTTCTGCTGTGTGACCTGGTCCATTTGCGTGACCGCCTCGCCCACTTGCGCCACGCCCTGGCTTTGTTCGCTGCTCGCCGCACTGATCTCGCCCATCAGGTCGGTCACGCGTTTGATGGAGCTCACCACTTCGGTCATGGTCACGCCGGCCTGATCGACCAGGGCGGTGCCTTGTTCGACCCGCTCCACGCTGGTGTTGATCAGGGTCTTGATTTCCTTGGCTGCGTCGGCACTTCGGCCAGCCAGGCTGCGCACTTCAGAGGCCACCACGGCAAAGCCGCGTCCCTGCTCGCCCGCTCTGGCCGCCTCCACTGCCGCATTCAAAGCCAAAATATTGGTCTGGAACGCAATGCCGTCGATGACGCTGATGATGTCCGCTATCTTTCGGGAGGCGTCGTTGATGCCTTTCATGGTGTCCACCACCTGCGTCACCACTTCGCCGCCCTTGATCGCCACGGTCGAGGCGCTCTGCGCGAGCTGGTTGGCCTGTCTGGCGTTGTCGGCGTTTTGCTTGACGGTGGAGCTGAGCTCTTCCATGGAGGCGGCGGTCTCCTCCAGGGCGCTGGCCTGCTGTTCAGTGCGGGCCGAGAGGTCGTGGTTGCCCTGGGCGATTTCGGCAGAGGCGGTGGATACGCTCTCGGAGCCCGTACGCACATGGGAGACAACCTTGGTCAGGTTGGTTTGCATGGCTGACAGGGACTGCAGCAGCTGCGCCACTTCGTCTTTGCCGTCGACATGGATGGCGCGGGTGAGGTCGCCCTGGGCCACGGCATCGGAGACCTCCATCGCATGCGCCAGTGAGCGCGAGATACCGCGAATCAGGGCCATGCCAAACAGGATGGCAAACAGCACGCCGGCGATGATGGAGCCGATCGATACGATGCGGATGGTGGCGTAGCGGGCCACGGCCGCGTCGTATTCCGCCTTGGCTATATCAACCTGCATTTCCATCAGGTTGTCCAAATTGTCCCGCACATTGTCATACAGCTTCCGGACTTGCTCCATCGCAAGACCTTTCGCGCCTTCAAGGTCATTGGCGCGCAGGGCAGCCACGGCGGGCAGCAGCCCTTCCTGGACAAACTTGCTCCGGGCCTCGGCAAACGCCTTGGCCAGCTTCGCTTCGTCAGGGGTCAGTGTGGTGGCCATGTAGGCATCCCAGGTCTTGCCGACCTTGGCGATGTTGGATTCCACTTCGGCACTGTACTTGACAATGGTCTCCGGGGTCGGGTCAAGCAAGGTATTGGCGATGACGAGCCGGTTGCGCTGCAGAAGGAATTGGATCTCGGCGATCTGCTGCATGGGAACCGTGCGGTCTTCGTACACGGTCTGCAAAGCCGCGTTGGATTGGCTGGTGCCAAACAACCCCACGCTGCCAATGGCAATCAACAAGGCCGACAAGATGCCGACCAGGATAACGAGACGGGTGGAGATTTTGAGCTGATTCATAGTGGTTCGTTACTTAATGTGTTGCCGCATGACCAGCCCCCTCTTGGCGCGGGTCATGCGGGTGAGCTCTTCATAGGAGCGGATTCCCTGCGCACGCAAGACGTCAAGGCCGCATTCATCACTGCGCTGCTTGAACGCCAGACGTTCGCTGATGGTGGTGGGCGCTGTGCTTCCTCCCTCTTTCTTAGGCTAGCTTGAACACGGCTACCGTGCCCACCAGGTCCTGCGCCTGCGATTTGAGGCTGGAAGCAGCGGCCGCCATCTCTTCCACCAATGCCGCATTTTGCTGCGTGGCCTGGTCCATCTGCGTCACGGCCTCGCCCACCTGCGACACGCCCTGGCTCTGCTCGGAACTGGCGGCACTGATTTCGCCCATGATGTCGGTGACGCGGCGGATGCTGCTCACGACCTCGGTCATGGTCACGCCGGCCTGGTCGACCAGGGCGGTGCCTTGCTCGACGCGCTCCACGCTGGTGTTGATCAGGGTCTTTATTTCTTTCGCCGCATCGGCCGAGCGTCCGGCCAGGGAGCGCACTTCGGAGGCCACCACCGCAAAGCCGCGTCCCTGCTCGCCGGCACGGGCCGCTTCCACTGCGGCGTTCAGGGCCAGAATATTGGTCTGGAACGCAATGCCGTCGATGACGCTGATGATGTCCGAAATCTTTCGGGAGGCGTCGTTGATACCTCTCATGGTCTCTACCACCTGGCCCACGACATTGCCGCCCTTGATCGCCACGGTCGAGGCGCTCTGCGCGAGCTGGTTGGCCTGTCTGGCGTTGTCGGCGTTTTGCTTGACGGTGGCGCTGAGCTCTTCCATGGAAGCGGCGGTTTCTTCCAGGGCGCTGGCCTGCTGTTCGGTGCGGGCCGAGAGGTCGTGGTTGCCTTGGGCGATCTCGGCGCTGGCGGTGGCGACGCCTTCGGAGCCCTGGCGCACAGAGCCGACCACCTCGGTCAACGACGCTTGCATTTGACGCATGACACCCATCAGGCTGTCAGGATTGCCCACGTTCACGATGTCTGATGCCAGATCGCCTTGTGAAATTTGCGACAACGCCTCGCGTGCGTCGGCGGGGTCCCCGCCAAGCTCCTTGCGCATCGTCCTGAGCATCAGGACATTCAGGCCGATGGCCGTCAATACTGCGATCAGGGCAAGGCCGATGGAAAGCGTTATGGCCGTGTCGGTTTTCTCGTTGACCCGTTGGTAGGCCTCCTTCGCCCCGTCCACCGCTGCTTGCTTCTGTTGAAGGAGTTCGCCCCTCAATTTGCGCCACGCTGGCGTTTCATCGCTGTTGAGCAGGGCAATGGCGTCACCGTTGGCGGCAGCCAGTGCCAGCACTTCTTTCTGAGCTTTGGCATGGACGGCCCGCAGCGCTGGCAACTGGGCGAACGCGGCTTCAAATTGACTGCCTTTGGCGCTCTCTTGTGTCTGCACGAATGCTTTCTCAAAGTCGCCTTGGGCCGCCTTGAGGTTGTCGAACGCCTTGGGATTGCTGGGGTTGAGGATCACGTTGCGCAAGGACTGGCCCATCTGCAGTCCCTGGGCGTACATCTCCGACAGCCCGCGTTCGACCGCCTGTTCGGATTTGATGTAGGCGTCAAAGTCGCTGCGCGTATTGATCAGGGAGCCTATGCTGCTGGCCAACCCGATGACGAACAGAACAGCAGGAATGGCCGCAAAGCTAACAATTTTTGAGTTGAATTTCACGGTTTTCTTTCAGAATATCTTCTTGGTGTTGGTCACGGCGCCGACAGGGCTTTGTGTCACCGGCAGCAGGCTGCCTACGGCGTTTCCGCCATCAGCCCCATCTCGGCGCTGGTCATGAGCTTTTCGATGTCCAGCAGGATCAGCATGCGCTTGCCCACAGAGCCGATGGCCAGCAAATGGTCGCTGTTCACAGCGGTGGAGAGTTCCGGCACCGGGCGCAGTTGGTCGGCGGTCAGCGAAATCACATCGGAGACGCCGTCGACCACCATGCCCACCACCCGCGCACCAATGTCGAGAACGATCACCACCGTGAAACTGTCGTACCTGACCTGTTCCAGATTGAACTTCATGCGCAGGTCCAGGATGGGCACGATCACGCCGCGCAGATTGATCACCCCTTTGACGAACGCGGGCGCATTGGCCATGCGGGTAGGCGGCTCGTAGGAGCGGATTTCCTGCACGCGCAGGATGTCGATGCCGTACTCTTCGCTCCCGAGCTTGAAGGCCAGGAACTCGCGGATGGAGGTGACGGCCCCGCCCATGGATGCGCTGCCGGACGCAGCTGCTGGCGAGCCGGCTGGCGCGGATGGTGGGTTATTCATAGGTCTTGCTCTTCCTAGGTAGGGATCGTTGAACTCAATGCAGCTTGTTTCCGCACCACATCAAGCAGGTCTTCAAATTCGGTGGATTTGTCAAAAAACCAGTCCGCGCCAGCCCCCAGAGACTTCTTGCGATTGAACTCGTTCACATCATTGGTGAACATGGCAATCTGCATCCCGGGTGCCAGTTGCTTCAGGGTGCGGATACTTTGGATGGCATTGCCATCAGGCAAATGAACGTCCAGAATGAGCAGCGTAGCCAATCCGCGTCGCACGCTTTCCAGCGCCTGGGCCAGCGTGGCGGCCGTGTGGACGGCGATGCTCTGGATAGGTTCGAGCAAGCTCGCCAGCGAGGCGCGGATCAGCTCCGAATCATCAACAATCAGCACTTTCAATGTCATGGACTGATCATGCCCAGACCGGCCTGCCAGCACCATCGGGCAATGCCGATTTTCTTGTCAGAAACGCAGGCGTCGGGGTAGGGGGCGCCCTACCCTTGACAGGGCGAAGCGGCGGGGAGCGTTAGCCCAGAAGACCGTGTTGCATGGCATAGCGCATCAGGTCCGCCATGCTGGAGGTGTTCAGCTTCTCCATCAGGCGAACCTTGTGGGTGCTGACGGTTTTGTTGCTGATGGCGAGCTGCGTGGCAATTTCATTCACGCCCTTGCCGGTGGTGAGCAGGCGAAGCACTTCGAGCTCCCGCTCGGACAGCAGGCTGTGGGGCGGGCGCTGCGCCGTGGAGGTCGCATCGAACACCATTTTTTCGGCCAGGTCGGGATCGATGTACTTGCCTTTGGCCGCGACCTTGCGGATGGCCGCCAGCAGTATGTCGGGCTCACAGTCTTTGGTGATGTAGCCGGCGGCACCCGCCTTGAGCATGCGCGCGGCCACCTGCGGCTCGTTGTGCATGCTGAGCACGAGAATGGGCAAATCCGCTTTGTGTGCCTTGACGCGCGCGATCAAATCGGCCCCGCTGATGCCGGGCATGTTCAGGTCCAGCAGCAGGAGATCGAAAGGGTCAAGGCGCAGGCGCTCCAGCACTTCACTGCCGTTGACGGCCTCACCCACCACTTCAAAATCCGGCACCAGTGCAAAAATCTGCTTCAAGCCACCGCGCACGATGGCATGATCATCGGCGATGACCAGTCGTATCATGAATTGCTCCTTGCCGTGTTGAGGTCGATGGGGATCGTCAGGCCGATGACTGTGCCGTGGCCAGGGGCGCTGGCAATGTCCACCCGACCGCCCAGTGCCAGCGCGCGTTCGCGCATGCCAAGCAGGCCAAAGGACTTTTTCCGGGTCGCCGCGGCCAGATCAAAGCCCCGCCCGTTGTCCCGCACTTGCACCCACAGTTCATTGCCACGGCGACCGAGATGGATGTCGACCTGGCTGGCCTGGGCGTAACGGGTGATGTTGGTGAGCGATTCCTGCACGATGCGAAATATCACCACAGCCCGTGTTTCGTCCAGGTCAATGATCTCTTCCCGTGCCAGCAGGGCGCAGGGTATGGCGGTGCGCTCGGTGAAGTCACTGCACAACCACTCAATGGCAGAAATCAGGCCCATGTCCAGGGCCGCCGGTCGCAAATTCCCGGCCACATTGCGCACGCCCTGGATGGCCCGGTCGACCAGGCCTTTCATGCCCTGGACCCTGTCCATCAAGGCCGGATCCTGTGACCCGGATTTCATGCCCAGCAAAGACAGGTCCATGCGCAGCGCCGTCAGCACCTGTCCCAGCTCGTCATGGACTTCGCGCGCTATGTGCTTTCGCTCGCCCTCACGCCTGGTCTCGTTTTGCGCCGCCAGTTCACGTAAACGTTCACGTGATGTGTCAAGGTCGCGGTGCAGTTTGTACATGGCCGTCTGGGCATCCTTGCGCTCGGTGATGTCTTGCGTAATGCCCACGGCACGCAGCACAGTGCCGTCCGCAGCAAACTCGAGCTCAGCCTTTTGACGGATCCATCGGACCGCATTGCCCGCCATGATGCGGTACTCCTGATCAAAGGGGTCGCCTTGAAGAGCCGCCTGCCAGGCCCGGTCCACCGCACGGCGGTCTTTCGCATGGGTGTGCGCCAGATAGGCGTTTGGACTTCCGGCAGTGCCTTCGGGCAGCGCAAAGATGCGGCAGGTCTCGGGGGACAAGCGCATCGTGTCGGTGGCGAGGTCGTAAACCCAACTGCCAACACTGGCAACCGATTGCGCACGGTTCAGCTCTGCTTTGCTCGCCTGCAGGTCGCGCGAGTGGCGGGCGAGGTCGCTGCTGATCTGATCCAGTTCCTTGAGACGCTTTTGATAGACGTGTACGAGAAAGATGATGATCAGCGTTGCCAGGACGACCAGGCTCACCTGCACCACGCCGTACAGCGCTGGCGGACTGGGCGGCGAATACGGCAGCAAACCCCATGACTCGGACATGACCAAGCCGATGATCGCCGCCACGGTCAGAGCAGCCATGACGATCGCCGAACGCTGGCTGATCAGCCAGCCAGACATCAAAATCATGAGCGGATAGGCGGCGATGAGCGGTGCCCGCACGCCGCCATTGAAGACAGATGCCCCGGTGATAATGATCCATACCCCAATTGCCAGCACATTGATGGCGGCCTGCATCCGCCGGCGTGACAGGAGGTACCAAGCCGTCACCGCGACCAGCGCAAGCAGCACCGCCCCCACAAGGCGTGCGGGCTGATCCGGCGCGACGACACGGGCAAGGATCAGGAAAGTGACTGCGCCGACCAGATTGGCGGCAATGGCGTACTTCAAAAAAGTCCGCGACGGCTCCCATGAAATCGGGCTGTCGACATCGTCAGGGAGGCGCGCGGCAGGCTCGTCTTTCGTCTTCACTAGGGGTTCCATTTTCGGTCCAGGGTCGACATCCGTGAACCGGCGTCCTACCAATAATTCATGATAGTTCATCTGGCGAATGAGACGAAGTCTTCTTCAGCTGAACTTCAGCGTTCGAGCAGAATCATTGCCGAGTTTGGATAAAACGGGCCTCTAGCCCTGTTAGCGCGATGGCTTTGCCAAAGGTGCAAATGCCTTTGGAAATTGCAACAAATGGTCGGCTTGGCAACTTGAAGTACTGTTTGAGATCGTTACTCGCAAGGTAAAGAATTGGCTGGTCAGGGAATAATGCTAAAGGCGTGTTTTGTTGGCTGGTGGCGTCTCTTGCGGCAATCTTGAGAAGTTATCTCGTCGAACCAGCGCCATTGCCGGCTGGAGCGTCGTGGCGCTGTTGCGGAACCTGGTATCGCCGATCGTATTCTGATCAATAAATCGGTTATCTCAGCCTGGCTCAGATCAACTGGGCATAGATCGCGCGAATGTCGTTCTTGTTCATCGGACGCGGGTTGTTGTCGAGCAGGCGAGTCACTTTCGCAGCGCCATCGACCAGTGTATCCAGGTTGGCTGCAGTGATGTTCCAGCGCTTGAGATCCGCCGGGATCGCCATATCGCGGTTGAGCGCAAAAAGGCTATCGATCATGGCATGCGCTGCAGATTCCGCAGTCAGCGACAAAACATCCAGTCCCATGGCCATGGCAATGTCACGGAATTTGTCGGCATTGCCGACCATGTTGAAGCGCATCACGTAAGGAAGAAGAATCGCGTTCGAAATGCCATGCGCGATGCGGTATTTGCCGCCCAGAGGATACGCCAAGGCATGAACGGCGGTGGTACTGGACGTCGCAATGCACATGCCGCCATACAGAGCACCGAGCATCATGTCGTGGCGCGCAACGAGATCGTTGCCGTTGGTAAACGCCCGGCGGATGCTGCGTGAGATCAGGGTAATGGCCTTGAGTGCGAACAACTCGCTGAACGGATTGCCTTTCTTCGAGGTATAGCATTCGATGGCGTGCGTAAGCGCATCCATGCCGGTTGAGGCGGTAATTGCAGGCGGCAGACCCACGGTCATCTTCGGATCGAGGATGACGCAGTCGGGCATTAGTTTGGCGCTGACGATACCGATTTTGAGTTCATCCTCCGGCACCAGCAGGATACTGTTCGGCGTCGCCTCCGAGCCCGTACCTGCCGTCGTCGGAATCATCAATGTGGGAATGCCACGGCGGACAATTGGCGCCTTGTTGAGCAGATCCCGCAGGGAAACATCATTATTGAGCAGCACTGCGACGATCTTGGCCACATCCATCGCGCTGCCGCCTCCGATGCCGATAACCAGCTCGTACGACTGCTGCCTCGCCGCATTGAGAATGGCCTGAACCTGGCCAACATCGGGCTCAGGCGGCGTGTTGTCAAGAACCGTCACCGTCACGCCCGCTTTTTCCAGCACGGCCTTCGGGTGGTCGATCAAACCGGCACGCGCAACGCCCTGGTCACTGATGATCAGTACCCGGCTGACGGAAAAATCGGCTACCACCTCGGCGATGGATTCAATGCTGCCCGGCCCGGCGATGATGCGAGCAGGGCATAAAAGTGAATAAAGGCTCATGAAAAATCGTCTCCAGTGAAAGAAAGACCGAAAAAGAGCCAAGCGAAAATACTAAATAGTCAGTAAAAATGATTTTTTTGATCATTTTATCATGCCTATAATGATCGAATCAGTCATTAATATCAACTGCTACACTGCGAGATAAATAGCCATGAGAATGCTGATCATCGCAGATGACCTGTCGGGCGCCGCAGATTGTGCTGCCGGCTGTGTGCAATCGGGTTTGCGCACCATGGTGCAACTCGACAAGGAGGCCGATACCCGAGGCTTTGACGTAGTCGCGTTCGACACCGACAGCCGGCGCCTGCCGGCTGCTGAGGCAGCAACACTGCATCGCGAACTGTTGCAGAAGTTGCTGCAACAGCGTCCGCCGATGCTCTACAAGAAGATTGACTCGACCTTGCGCGGATCCTTCGCGCAAGAGCTTTTCGCTACGCAACAACTGGCGGGAACGCCGATCCTGGCCCCGTCGTTTCCAGCCATGGGACGCACCATGGTCGATGGGCAGTTGTTGGTGAAAGGCGTCGCGCTGCCGGAGACAGAAGTCTGGAAAAACGAGAAGCGTAGCGGCCCCTCCACTCTTCCGGCCATGCTGGAGGCCGCCGGCTTCAAGCCTGTACTTATTCCCTTGGCGACCGTGCGCGGCGACAGCGCGGTGTTGCGTGTCACAATCGAGAAGCAAATTGGCGTAGCACAGCGCGCCATTGTCTGCGACGCCGAATCGGAAAACGATCTGGAATGCATTGCCAAGGCCACGGTATCCTTTTCACATCGCTGCCAACTGGTCGGTTCCGGCGGCTTGATGCGTCACCTGCCAAAAGCCCACGGCTGGTCGGCACCACTTGGCGCGTCGCAAGACAGAATAACGGAATCTGGCGCCCCGGTATTGGCGCTTGTCGGAAGTGTTTCGAGCGCTTCGATGCAGCAGTGTCGGCATCTCGCGGAAACGGCAAAGACACCAGCCTGGACGATCGATCCGGCGCTGTTGCGCGCCGGATCCGCCCATCCCCAATGGCTGGCCACCCAGCAGCGCATCGTCGATTCACTGACGAAAAAAAAGGACCTGGTTCTCACCATCGGCGGCGAATTCCCCGATCTGCGAGAGGGACCGGTGCTTGCCGCATCGCTGGCCCGACTTGTTTCCCCTGCCTTTGCTCTGGTCGGCGGACTGATCCTCACCGGAGGTGAAACGGCGCGCGCCCTGATGTCCGAATGGGGCATCCATGCGCTCGAACTGATCGGCGAACTGGAGGCCGGCATACCGCTGTCTTACGCCATTGGCAGCCGGCGCATTCCGGTCATCACCAAGGCCGGCGCCTTCGGCGGCGAAGACTGTCTGTCGCGAGCCCTGCAATTACTGAAATCCAATGATTAACACCGAAAAAGAGAATCCAAGAATGCCTTACCGTCCAATCATCGGCATCACCATGGGCGACGCGGCGGGCGTCGGTTCCGAAATCATCATGAAAAGCTTGGCGCAGCAGAGCGTTTATGAATTCTGCCGTCCGCTGGTCATTGGCGATGCGTCGCGTCTGAAGCTGGCTGCCACGCTGATCGGCGGTAAACCGCCCGCCGTGCGCACCATTGAAGCCCCCGAGCAGGCGCACTATGAGTTTGGCACGGTCGATTGCATCGACCTTGGACTTGTTCCGCCCGACCTGCCATTCGGTGAATTGTCGCCGATTGCCGGCAACGCGGCATTTCATTACATCGAACGCGCAGTCAAGCTGGCCAGCCAGGAACAGATCGATGCAATCTGTACGGCGCCCTTGAACAAGGAAGCTTTGCATGCCGGCGGACACAAGTTTCCAGGGCACACGGAAATGCTGGCCTTCCTGACCGGCACACCCGAGGTGTCGATGATGCTTGTCGCCCACCAATTGCGCGTGATTCACGTCACGACTCACATTGGTCTGCTTGATGCCATTGCCCGCATTGAACCCGGGTTGGTGGCGCGCACGATCGAGCGTGCCGACCTGACGCTCAAGCGGGCCGGCATAGCAGCGCCTCGCATCGGCGTCTGCGGCATCAACCCGCATGCCGGGGAAGGCGGCCTCTTCGGCCGGGGTGAAGAAGCTGAAAAGATACTTCCTGCGATCACTCTCTGTCGCGCCCGCGGCATCGACGTCGAAGGGCCTTTGCCCGCGGATACCTTGTTCTTTCGCGCCGGCCGTGGGGACTTTGACGTGGTCGTTGCCATGTATCACGATCAGGGACACGGTCCGGTAAAGGTACTGGGCGTCGAACACGGCGTGAATATTACGGTGGGACTGCCCGTGATCCGCACTTCCGTGGACCACGGAACGGCTTTTGATATTGCGGGGAAAGGCATCGTTGATGAACGCAGCATGCTCGAAGCGCTACGACAAGGAGCCGTCCTAGCCACAGTGCGCAGGCATTGACCAGGAGCGAACCGGGCGGAAGCGAAGTACTTTGATACTTAATAGGTAACGCATTTTAATAAGGAGAAACAAATGAATATCGGTTTTATCGGACTGGGGATCATGGGTCGTCCCATGGCCAAGAACCTGCTCAAGGCGGGCTACACGCTGGTGGTTTACGACAAGTTTGCCAAGTTTGACGACCTTGTTGCGCTCGGCGCCAAGGGTGGCGTGTCCAACAAGGACGTTGCGGCGCAGAGTGACATCATCATCACCATGCTGCCCAACTCGCCGCACGTCAAGGACGCCGTGCTCGGCCAGGACGGCGTCGTGGACGGGGCTAAGGCCGGGACCATCCTCGTCGACATGAGCTCGATCGCCCCGGGCGCTACGCAGGAAATCTGCGCAGCACTCAAAGCCAAGGGAATCGTCATGCTCGACGCCCCGGTCTCCGGCGGCGAACCCAAAGCCATCGAAGGCACCCTGGCCATCATGGTCGGCGGTGATGCAAACGCCTTCGAGACGGTCAAGCCGATTCTCGAGAAAATGGGCTCATCGGCGGTTCGTGTAGGCGACATCGGAGCCGGCAACGTCACCAAGCTGGCCAACCAGATCATCGTCGCACTCAATATTGCGGCGGTCTCCGAAGCCTTCGTCCTGGCCACCAAAGCCGGTGCCAACCCGGAATCCGTATTCAATGCGATCAAGGGCGGCCTCGCCGGATCCACGGTCATGAACGCCAAGATCCCGATGATCCTGGACGGTAATTTCAAGCCCGGCTTCCGCGTTGAGCTGCACATCAAGGACCTGCAGAACGCGCTCGACACCGCCCACGCCCTCAACGTACCGGTACCGCTCACGGCCAACATCATGGAAACCCTGCAGGCGCTTAAGAGCGACGACATGGGTGCCAACGACCACAGTGCCATCGTTCGTTACTACGAGAAACTGGCGAAGGTCGAAGTGCGCAAGTAACACCGCAACCCAGAGTTATCAGTTGGAGGAGTTGGCGTGAGAATTGTCGTCGCACCGGATTCATACAAGGGCAGCGTCTCTGCCCTGGGGGTCGCGCAGGCCATGGAGCGGGGCATCCTGCAGGTATTTCCGGACGCCGACGTACGCAAAATACCGATTGCCGACGGCGGAGAGGGAACGGTCGAAGCCCTGGTCACCGCCACCGGCGGAACACTGCATCAACTGGCGGTAACCGGCCCCCTGGGGGAACGCGTCACGGCGCAGTGGGGCATCCTCGGAGACGGCCAGACGGCGGTCATCGAAATGGCCGCCGCCTCCGGTCTGCCCCTGGTCCCGGCCGACAAACGAAATCCCCGGATCAGCACCACCTACGGGACGGGCGAACTGATGCGCGCGGCCCTCGATGCCGGCCTGCGCAAGATCATCATCGGCATTGGCGGCAGCGCCGCCAACGACGGCGGCACCGGCATGGCGCGGGCGCTCGGTGCGCGCTTCACCGACGCCGACGGCACGGAGCTTGTCGACGGCGGCGCGGCACTGATCCGCCTGAAACACATCGACCTGGCCGGACTCGATCCGCGCCTGCAAGACAGCCAGATCACGGTCGCCTGCGATGTGGACAACCCGCTCTGTGGCCCGCGCGGCGCCTCCGCCGTGTTTGGCCCGCAAAAAGGGGCGAGCCCGGAAATCGTCGCCGAACTCGATGCGGCGCTCGCTCATTTTGCCGCCGTTGCCCGGACGGCGACCGGGCGGGACGTTGCCGAACTGGCCGGTGCCGGTGCGGCTGGCGGGCTGGGGGCCGGACTGATGTACTTCACCCCGGCGAAACTCAAACCGGGCGTCGAGATTGTTCTTGACGCCGTCGACTTTGCCGGGGTGGTCAAGGGCGCCACCTTCGTCATGACCGGCGAAGGACGCACCGACTTTCAGACGGCGTACGGCAAAGCCCCGGTCGGCGTGGCCAAGGTTGCCAAACAGTTCGACATCCCTGTATTCTGTCTGTCCGGCGGACTCGGTGGCGGGGCCGATGATGTGCTGGTCCAGGGTATCGATGCGGTGATGAGCATCTGCGACCGTCCGCTGACGCTGGATGAATGCATGCGCGCAGGCAGTGCGCTGATCGAAGCGGGCGCGACACGCTTGTGCCGGATTGTCAGGGCGGCGCGGCCGGACTGGTGATGCGCAAGACTGTGATATTTTTTGAAAGGCAATACAAATCAGGGAGCTTACTTTGGAAAAACGAGATGGGTAGTGTGGTGCTGTCATATCAGCAAATTTGAACTTAACTTAACCTGTATAGAGAGAGCAGAATCATGCAAATCAAAATCTTGAAATCGATCGAGAAAGTGCCTGGGGGCCTGATGGTGGTGCCACTACTCTTTGGTGCATTGCTCAATACCATTGACCAGTTGCACTTGCCATTCATTATGAACTTTCTGAAGGTTCTCGGCGTATCGGAATTCAAACCGGGAATTTATGAATTCTTTCGAATTGGCGGGTTCACGGAAGCGCTGTTCAAGACGGGTACTCTCACCCTGATTGCCCTTTTCCTCTTCCTTGCCGGCAGCCAAATGAATCTGCGCGTCGGTGGAATCGCCATGAAAAAGGGCATCATGCTCACGGCGTCCAAGTACTTTGTCGGACTGGGCGTCGGGATGCTTTGGGGCAAACTCTCCGGAGACCTGTACAACGGATTCCTTGGACTCTCCGTGATGGCGATCATTGCTGCCATGACCAACGGCAATGGCGGCATGTTCGCCGCGCTGACGGCCAAGTTCGGTACGCGTTCCGATATCGGCGCCGTGGCCGTACTTTCTTTGAATGATGGCCCCTTCTTCACGCTGTTGGCGCTCGGCATGCTGGGTTCCAACTTCCCGATCATCGCGTTCATTGCCGTTCTACTTCCGATTGCCATCGGGATGCTGCTCGGCAATCTCGACCATGACCTCCGCGACTGGTTCAAGAAAGCTGAGCAGCTTCCGATCCCGTTCATGGCATTTGCCCTCGGCACCGGAATGAACCTGGGTACGTTCTTCAATCCGACGGTCGTCGTCGCCGGTCTGGTTCTGGGACTGATGACCCTTCTGCTGACGGGTGGAATTGGCATGCTGGTGTTCAAGCTCTCCGGCGAGAGGAGCCAGATTGCGCCGTGGGCTGAAGCGTCGACGGCCGGTAATGCGGTCGGTACGCCCGCTGCGATCGCCGCCGCGGCAACAGTGGCCGCAGCAACCGGCATGATGAGCGCTACAGAAGCCAAGGCCTTCGCGGATATCGCAGGAATTGCCTCGTTACAGATTTCAATTTCCACGATGTCGACGGCCGTCCTATGCCCTATCGCGGTTATTCTTATCGATAAATGGCAGAGAAGCCGAGGAATCATAGGCAATGAGGACCCGATGGAAGCCGATCCAAGCCCCGTAAAGGTCGTGACCGTTTAAGCCAAGATTCGAGAATAACAAAACGCGTGATTATTAGCGGCGCCTGGCCCGTAGTCACACCACACTTCTTTATTGCCGGCGAAGGTGGAAGCTAAGTGGATAGCCCTTGTCGATGGACAGTGCTGCGCGTGGTTTGGGATGATGGGGCGCAAATTCTTGGCCAATCAGGTCGGCGACTGAGGGTCAGCACGATTTTTTGAGGCTGCTTTTCGGTGGCATACTTGGCCTCATGCGGCTGAAATGCCTATCCGCTTTAGCTAACTCAATGCCAGGAGTCAATTTCTCTCGATTCATTCGAGATTTGTTCTGTTGCCTGGTAGTGCGAAGTTCTAGCCTGCCGATACTTCCATTGGCGCGATTAACAAGCTGATCATCGTTTGCGACCGGAATTGTTCGAGTTGTTCGGCGTTCGCTCCACTGTCGGTAATGAGCATCCAGGGGCGTGAAAATTTCGTCCAGTGTTGTTGCGAGGCCATGCCGAGTTTGCTCGAATCGGCGAGCACACTGACTTCAGTTGCGCGGTCGGCCATGCATTGTTTAAGCCAGGCCTGCTCAGGGCTGGCCTCGCATAAGCCATAGTTGGCAACGACGCCATCGGCGCTCAGAAATGCACGATCGACGGTGATGCGGGATAAAGCGGCAAGCGTCTGGGAGCCCAGGGTGGACATGCTGGCCAAGCGAACTTTTCCGCCCAGGATATGGATGCGGGCATCGGGAAGATTGGCTAGCGCCGAAAGGGCAAACAGGTTTACGGTGTAAATCGTCAAGTTTTTATGGCAGCGCAGCGCTTGTGCGAGGGCTTCAATCGTCGTGCCGCCGTCGAGCAACAGGGTTTCACCATCAGCGACCAGACCGGCGGCGGCCTGAGCGATCTCCGCCTTGCGCTGGCTGCACTGCGAACGTCTTTGTTCCAGTGGCGTCTCGATTTCATGGCGAGTGGGATGTGTTGCCGCTCCCCCGTAGGTGCGCATGACCAGCCCTTGCTCGACAAGACTTGCGAGATCCCGGCGAATGGTCGGTTCCGAAACACCGAAGTGCGAACAAAGAGCGTTGATCTGGGCATGCCCGACGGCCTGGGTAAGTTCCAGGATGGCTTGTCTTCGCTGGAGGGTTTTACTAGACATCGGATGCTATGCAAGTTCGGGCAGGATCAGGGGAATGCAATCGGGCCGGATGGTCAGCCCGGTACCTGCGGACGTCGGCAGATGTTTATGCCGTTCTTGTCTTGAGAGTAATGAGCTTACAGTTTCTTGTCTGATCAGGAAATCATGCCTTTTGAGTTGTCGCCGCCATCATGTTGGCAATTACCTGGTCTTCCTGTGCTGTCAGGCCACTAATTCCAGCGCCTCCAATTATTTCTCCGGCAGAATTTTTCAGAACAGCGCCACCCTGCAACCCTGTAAATAGGGGGTCGCAAAAATAGCTGGTTTGTAGGTTGTCCCGCTGCAGCCTTTCCAGAAAAGCATCGGTATTGACGCCCATGCGAGCTGCGGTATACGCTTTTCCCTGCGCTATCGAGATGCTGCGGATTGTCGCTCCGGGCACGCGTGTAAACGAAAGAAGAAGTCCATATTGGTCGCATACCGCGACGCAAATGGGGCGCTTGAACTCGCTATTGGCCAGTTCAATTGCCCTGGCAGTCAAATCCTGAACCATTGCTAAGCTCATTTCCATTTGTAATTCCCTCTGTCTCTTTTAGTTCAATTTTCTATTTCACCGGGCTGACAGCCATGTTCGAGCTAGCGGGTGCGCTGCCTGTGTCCGGCGCTGCCCGTTCATTCATGTCAGGCGAGATGCTTCACGAGACACGGAATGCGCCGGCAGAAACGTGTTCACGCCACCCGGTCGAGTGGCTCTTTCCCGGCGAAAATGGCATCCAGATTATCGAGTGCGCGGAAGCCCATGGCGATCCTGGTTTCCTTCGTGGCACTGCCGATGTGCGGCATCAGGAACACGTTGGGCAGTTCCCGGTAACCGGGGTGAATGTTCGTCGGTTCATTGTTGTAGACATCAAGACCGGCGGCGGTCAGTTTGCCTGATTTGAGTGCTGCGATCAGCGCGTCGTCATCGATTACGGCGCCACGGCTGGCGTTGACGACAATGGCTCCGTCCGGGAGCAGGGCTATGCGCGCGGCGTTGAGCAGCCTGAAGGTTTCCGGAATAGCGACGCAGTGGAGTGCCAGAAAATCGCAATGCGGCAACAGTTCCTCGGGGGTCTTGTGATAAATTGCTCCCGCCTCGATTTCTGACGGTAAGCGCTGCAGATCATTGTAGTGAATCTCCATGTCGAAGCCGCGTGCGCGTTTGGCAACGACCTGACCGACGCGTCCAAAGCCGATAATGCCGAGTCGCTTGCCCGTGACTTGGGTGCCAACCATGAAACTGGGGCTCCAGTCCTTCCACTCACGCGTGCGAACCAGGCGCTCGCCTTCACTGGCCCGGCGTGCCGCGCCGAGCATCAGCATCATGGTCAGTTCGGCCGTCGCGTCGGAGAGCACCTCGGGGGTGTTCGTGACGATAAGGCCATGTTCTTTTGCGGCCTTGGTGTCGACATGGTCGTAGCCAACGGAAAAGTTGGCAATGGCACGGACACTCTTGGGAAGGCGGGCAATCACCTCAGCGGTGAATTTTTCGGTGTGGCAGGGAAGGATGGCATCGGCACCTTCGGCGCGTTTGACCAATTCATCGGCGCTGTAGAGGTCATCCCCGGGATTAAGACGGGCGTCGTAGTCGCGCAGGAGGCGCTGCTCGACGGCATCCGGCAATTTGCGGGTGACAAGAATGACTGGCTTCATTTTTTATCCTCTGTGGATTTCGTTTCTTGATCGTGGAAATATGCGCTTCTCACCAAGTATAACGACGGATAGGGGCGGTTTTTGGCGGGGTTCTGGGCTTCATTTAAGTAGCGGAGCCGACCAGTTGCCATCGCTGGTGGTGGTCATTTTGCGGTAGCCCCGGTAGCAGTCCGCCATCAGTTTTTGCCAATAAGGATCGCGCCGGGGTTTGAGCTTGTCTCGCTCGGTGACATTGGAAAAGGCGATGTCCCGAACTCTGTTGCAGGTTTGAGTTGGTGGTGATGAAGATTATGCTGCCTTCTTGAGTTGCTGGGAGTGGGGACGAATACCGTCTATCAGGATTTCCAGTTGGGCAAAGCCGCGTACCTTCTTGAAGGATTTCCCCGTCTCCAAGTAGAGGGTGTAAGAAGTTCTGTGTAAACGGTCAAATGGCAGGAAACTGCTGCACTTCAAAAGAGATGAAGAAAAATGACCGTAACGAACGAACTGATCAAGCAATGGGCTGTTTACGAAGAAAAGTCCGGTTCAAGAACCATTCGGACGGTCTTCAAAATCACCTAGGCTGGGCCGTGCGCTGCAGGCCACCGACAGTATTGATTCGCTTGAAGCCAAGCGCCCTTGACGCGCCAGTTTCACATGCCCATTGGCGAACAAGGCAGGCTGATGATTCTGTCGGACAATTGCTGCCAAGAATGGCGAATGGCCCAACCTGCGCAGGGCGTGGTTTTCATGCCACCCAGGCCTGCCGCGATATCGCCATCGCACTGCAACAACTTAACCGCACTTTTGCCCCATGACCAAGTATTCAATACTCCTCGTCTGCACTGACAACCTGTGCCGCAGTCCAACGGCTGAGGAGGTCCTGCGCCAGAAGGCGATCCACCAGGGCTTGAACGATCGGGTGCATGTGGCTTCGGCCGCCACCCATGACCTCAGCACGGGAGAACCGGTCGATTTTCATGCGCAGAAACACGCGATGCGACGGGGCTATGACCTCTCCGGTCTCACAGCAAGGCTGTTGCAGCCTGAGGACTTTCAGCGCTTTGATCTGATTCTTGCGATGGACGAGAGCAACCTGCTGACGCTGCGCCTGAGCTGCCCACCACGATTCCACCACAAGCTTCTCTACTTCACGCAATATTGCAGCGAGCCCGTCAGCCAGGATGTACCTGATCCGTTCTACGGCCAGCCCGATGACTTTGAGCACGTCCTTGACGTCATCGAGGATGGTTGCGCCGGTGTTCTTATGGCGGTGCAAGAAAAGCTCAGCGATGATGATTGAATCCAGGGCCGCCATGGCGATCCGTGGGGGTGCTGGCACCATCAGCCGCGTGCGTCGACCGCGCGCCATCACCGCAGGCTATGCGCCAGGCCCGCAATCCATGCAACGCTCGACCACTTGCGGACCGATATGCAGCTTGTGGTTGAGAGCCCGCAGTGCGGTGCGCAGTCCTTCTTCAATGACCGGGTGATAGAAAGGCATTGTCAGCATGTCGGAGATGGTCATGCGCTGTTGCGCCGCCCAGGCCAGCAGATGCCCAATGTGCTCGGCGGCGGGGCCGAACATTTCCGCCCCCAGAAACAAGCCGCTGCCCTGCTCGCCGTAGACCTTCAAGATTCCCTTGTTGCGCAGCATGACCCGGCTGCGCCCCTGGTCTTCAAAGGACACGATTCCCTCGGCGAAGCGGTCCTTGAATTGCTCGTCGAGCTGTTTCAGGTTGAAACCCACCGACGCGATTTGAGGGTCGGTGAAGACCACCGCCATCGGCATGCGGCGCAAACCGGGTTGGATAGCGGGATAACGCCCGGCATTCTCGCCCGCGATGCGACCCTGATCGGCAGCCTCGTGCAGCAGGGGGATGTCGTTGCTGGCGTCGCCGGCAATAAAGATCGAACTGTTGCCGCACTGCTGGGTGAAACGGTCAAACACCGGCACGCCGCGTTCATTCAGCTCTAGTCCAGTGTTTTCCAACGCCAGTGCGGCAAGATCGGGCGTCCGACCGGTCGCCGCCAGCACAAAATCGAACGCATCGGTTTGCCAGGCCCCGTCGCGATGCAGGTAATGGACTTCCACCCCGGTGGCCGTTTCTTTGACTGACTTCACCTGAGCCGATGCGTCCAGATAAAACTCTTCGTTGAAAACCTTGTTGGCGTAGTCCCGAACGGCCGGGTCTCGAATGCCGGCAATGCCGCCGCCAACGCCGAACACCTTGACGTGCACGCCCAGGCGGCTCATGGCCTGGGCCAGTTCCATTCCCACCACACCGGGACCGAACACCGCCAGACTTGTCGGCAGGGTCGGCAAGTCGAATATATTTTCATTGGTCAGCAAGCGCGTACTCAAGCCCTTCAACACCGGCGCCAGCATGGGAATGCTGCCGGTGGCGATCACGATGCGCTGGGCGTGAATCAACTGGCCCTGCGCCGTGACCAGCGTATCGGCATCCTGAAAACTCACCTTGGCCCTCAAACGGTCACTGGGCGCAATGGCTTCAACCGTCTCCAGCACGAATCCGACAAAACGGTCGCGTTCGCGCTGCACGCGCGCCATGACCGCCGCGCCGTCAATGGCAATGTCTCTAACCTGCACCCCGAACCGCGATGCATGCCGCGCTTGGTGCGCGGCCTCGGCGGCGGCAATCAGCAATTTGCTGGGCATGCAGCCGACGCGGGCGCATGTCGTGCCGTAGGCGCCACCTTCAATCAGCAAAACGGAATGAGTATGGGCGCGGGCGGCACGGTAGGCGCCCATGCCGGCGGTCCCGGCACCTATAACGGCGACATCGACGTGAATTGGCTTCATGGCAGCTTCGGTCCAGACGGTGGCAACTTACTTCGCCAGCCAGAGGGTCAGTTCGTCGGCGCCACCGACGTGTTGACCATCGATATACACCTGGGGTGTGGTGCCGCGTCCGCTCACCGCTTGCAGCGAGCTGAAGCTGATGCCGTGGCTGCCCAGTTCAATCTCCTCAAACCGAAGCCCCTTGTCACCGAGCATCTTGCGGGCACGCGCGCAGTGTGGGCAGCCGGGTTTGCTGAAAAAAGTGACGCGCGGCGGTGGGCTGGCCTTGGGGTTGATGTAGTTCAGCATGGTATCGGCGTCCGACACCTTGAACGGATCGCCCGGCTCTTCTGGCTCGATGAACATTTTTTCAATCAAACCATCCTTCACCAGCATGGAATAGCGCCAGCTGCGCTTGCCCAGCCCGATCGCGGACTTGTCCACCAGCAGGCCCATGGCGTCGGTGAATTCGCCGTTGCCATCGGGGATGAAGTGAATGTTTTCGGCGTTCTGCGCTGTCTTCCATGTTTCCATCACGAAGGGATCGTTGACTGACAGGCAGATCACGTCATCGACGCCATTGGCCTTGAAGACGCCAGCGAGCTCGTTGAAACGTGGCAGATGGGTGCTGGAGCAGGTCGGCGTGAAGGCGCCGGGCAGCGCAAACAGCACCACCGTTTTGCCTTTGAACAAGGCGTCGCTGCTGACTTTCTGCCATTCGCCGTTGACCCGGATCGGGAACGTGACGTCGGGGACTTTTTGACCTTCGCGTGATTTGAGCATTGTTTTTCTCCAGTTCGTGTTGCGGTTCTTGATGTCTGCAATGTACGCACGCCCGCACCCATGGTCTGTACGCCAGCGAACCAAGTCCCGGCCGCCAGGTATCGCAAAGCAGATCCATTTCTGCGATCATCCCGGCATGCCCATCGCCACACCCTGTCCGCCCGCCGACGTCCTCGTGGTCTGCCTGTGCGCCGAGTGGTGCGGCGTGTGCCGCGACTACCGCCAGCGCTTTGCCCAGGTAGAGGCGCAGTTCCCCGCCGTGCGCTTTCTCTGGATGGACGTCGAGGACGATGCCGAGCTGCTGGACCCGCTGGATGTCGAAGACTTTCCGACCCTGCTGCTGGCCGTGGGCGACACGCCGCATTTCTTTGGGCCGCTGACGCCGCAGGCGGACACCCTGGCGCGTCTGCTGCGCTCGCTGATCGAAAACCCCGCCGCGCCCGCCCTGGCCGATTCGTCGGTGACAGCGCTGGTGGCCCGGATTCGGGCAGCCAGGCCGGCCTGACGCGCGCGGGCCCCGGCAGCCCACTTTTTTGGACCGGAATCAACGTCCTTGTCATCCAAATCAGGGTATTTCCTCTCGGCGATCAAAGACAGGGGATGTACTATTTTGTTATTGAAAATTGACAGAGCCCGAGTCTTAAATCTGAACCCTGCAGACAGACGCGGGCTTTGCTCAAGGCCGATGAACGGCTTGTTGCAGATGGCGGTAAGAACCGCGAAAAGGTAATTTTTTAAATACCATCACTTTCGGAAAAGGAAATCATGACAACTCAAACCAGCTTCAAAAAAATATTCTCCATCGGACTGCTGGCGCTGGCCTGCGGCGCGCTGCCCAGCCAGGCGGTCGAAGTCGGCGGCGTCAAAATTGACGACGCGACCACGGTCGAGGGCAAGCCGCTCAAGCTCAATGGCGCTGGCATCCGTACCAAGTTCGTGTTCAAGGTTTATGCCATGGGGCTGTACCTGACGGACCACAAGACAACGCCGACCGAGGTCCAGGCGCTGGCCGGCCCGAAGCGCGTCACGATTGTGATGATGCGTGAGGTGCCCAGCGACGAATTGGCCAAGACTTTTGTTGCGGGTTTGAACGCCAATTCAAGCGCGGCGGAAAAAGCGAAGACCAGCGATCAAACGCAAAAGTTTGAAAAAATGTTCAGCGTGGTTCCGGCGGTCAAAAAGGGCGACGTGCTCACGCTCGACTGGTTGCCTGGCACCGGCACCGTCAGCCAATTGAACGGCAAGCCCCTGGGTGAGCCTTTGCCGGACGCCGCGTTCTACAACGCCGTCTTGCGGATCTGGCTGGGTGATAAGCCGGTCGACGATGCGCTCAAGCCCGCCTTGCTGGGCGCCAAGTAAGTCGAACAGAATCGGGCCGATGCGCTGGGTTGGCGGGCACCAACCCAGCCTGTCAATTTCTATTTAATAAATAGCGCTAAGGCTATTCCACGCGGGTTAGAGCCTGATTTTATATAAATGTTCTAGCGTTTGCGGTTCAGCAGCGCGTGCAACAAGATCGCGCCAAAGGTGGCGGTACCGATGCCACCGAGGGCGAAATCACCAAACTTGAGTGTGAAGTCGCCGGTGCCCAGAATCAGGGTGATGGCAGCCACCAGCAGGTTCTTGTTGTCGGCAAAGTCCACCTTGTTTTGCACCCAGATGCGAGCGCCCGCCACGGCAATCAGGCCAAACACCACGATGCTCACGCCCCCCATCACCGGCAAGGGAATGGCGGCAATCACCGCGCCAAACTTGGGGCTGAAGCCCAGCACCAGCGCCAGCAAGCCGGCCACCAGAAACAGCGCCGTCGAGTAGATTTTGGTGGCGGCCATGACGCCGATGTTTTCTGCATAGGTGGTCACACCGGTGCTGCCCGCACTGCCGCTGACCATGGTGGCGATGCCGTCGCCGATGAAGGCGCGGCCGATGTACGGGTCCATGTTCTTGCCGGTCATGGCGGCCACGGCCTTGAGGTGGCCCAGGTTTTCCGCCACCAGAATGATGGCCACCGGCACGATCATCAGCATGGCTTTGGGGTCGAACACCGGGGCGGCAAAGCCGGGCGCGCCCAACCAGGCCGCGTTGATCAGGTTGCTCAGGTCGAGCGGCTTGCCCAGGCCCAGGCCGTTGGTCAGCACCGCGTACACCAGCGAGGCCACGAGCAGGCCGACCAGAATCAGCAAACGCTGCACCATGCCGCGCGTGAACACCGCCACCAGCGCCACGCAGACAAAGGTGACGGCCTGCATCCAACTGTCAAAGTTGCTGGCGGCCATGTTCTTGATCGGCACGCTCGCCAGGTTCAGGCCGATGACGGCGACCACGGCGCCAGTCACCACCGGCGGCATCAGCTTCTCGATCCAGCCGGTGCCCACCACCTGCACCAGCAGGCCAATGGCGGTGTAGGCGGCGCCGCAGGCAATGATGCCGCCCAGCGCCACGCCGATGTTCGGGTTGAGCCCTTGGCCCGCATAGCCGGTGGCGGCAATGACCACGCCGATGAAGGCAAAGCTCGACCCCAGGTAGCTCGGCACCTTGCCGCCGGTGATGACAAAGAAGATCAGCGTGCCGATGCCGCTCATCAAGATCGCCAGATTGGGGTCAAAGCCCATGAGGATCGGGGCCAGCACGGTGGCGCCAAACATGGCAATCACGTGTTGCATGCCCATGACGGTGGTTTGCGGCCACGGCAGCCGCTCATCGGGGGCAATCACGCCGCCTTGCTGCAACACGCTGGCGCTTTTGACGGTCCAGTTCAATATTGACATGGTATTTTTCAATTCAAAAAGTGGGAGGAGACCAGGCACCTCAACCGGCACATACATGCGGTTCAGGCCAGGGCGAATCTTAACGTCGCTGCGGTGCCCACTGGTCATGCCTCGCCCAGGCACGCGCGGGTCAGACCGTCACCGACTGGCTGGCCGGATCGACCCAGTGATTGAATTGATTGGATTTACCAAGGGGCCAGGTATCGCTGCGGGCAGGGTGCCTGGCACAGGACCTGCTCCGCAGGGCGCGGACCGGTCAAAAAAAATCGGTGGCAGGTCATTGAACCCGCCCCCGACTGGCATGGTGGCTTGCGCTGTTACTTGGTCACTTCGTGACCGATCACGCCGCCCACCGCCGCGCCAGCTGCGGTGCCCAGCAGCCCGCCGCCGGCGACGTTACCTGCCACGCCGCCGATGACGGCGCCGGTGGCAGTGCCCTTTTCCTGGTGCGTCATGCCGGCGCAACCGCCGAGGATGACCACTGCCGCTACGGCCAGCACGCGGGCTGCGTTTTGTTGGATGGTTTTCATGTTAATTCCTTGATCGTGAAAAGACTGGTTTAAAGGGAATCAGCACCCATTGGGACGCGAGCGTCAGGGCTTCGAAAAGCGCGCCGTCGCATCCTTGATGCAATCACCCTTGGCATCACCGGCCAAGGCATCACATTTTTCCTTCGCGACGGCAAGTGCGGCCGCGCGCGTTTCGGTAGCAGCGTCGTTGCGCGCCACCGCACTTATTTCGTCAGCCTTGACCTGCGCCTGGGTGGCCTTCTCATCGGCCACGCCTTGGGCCTTGCTGGCTTTGTCATAGGCGGCGTCGTGCGCCATGGCGGTCTTCATGTGCACCTTGGCATTGGCCTTGGCCGTGACCGCCGTCGCCTTGGCCTCTTTGACGCAGACGTCCTTGACATTGCCGGCCAGGTCATCACACTTCTCGAGGGCCAGGGCCAGATTGGCGTCGGCGCGGGCAAGACGCACCTGGTAGCTGGCGGTTTCTGAGGGCGTATAGGCCGCCTTCAGTTCGGCCGTCGCGACTTTCTGTTTCCCATTGGCCTGCTCCCGACAAATGTCTTTGGCGTTGGCAGCGGAAGCTTCACAGGTAGCCTGGGCCACTTTGTAGTTGGCACTGATGCCGGTCTGGGCGGTTTTGTACTGGAGTTGGGTCATGGCTTGCGCCATGGCGCCAACACTGAACCCCAGACCGATCGTCAAGGCCAGCCCGTGGGCCGTCAGTTTATTCATGGCTTGCGTTTTGGCTCAATCAATAGCGCCGTGCCACACCGTTGTCGATGCGCACGCGGTCACCCACGCGAATATCGTCGATGGTGGTCTGCGTGACCGACTGGTAGGAGCCGTCTTGCATGCGGATATTGAATTTGTAGGCGTTGGCCTGCGGTTGGTTGCGCTTTTCCAATTCGTGACCGGCGTAGGCACCACCAGCGGCGCCAAGCACGGTCGCTGCGGTGTTGCCCTGGCCGCTGCCGACCTGGTGGCCCAGGATGCCGCCCACAATGCCGCCCATCACGGCGCCGGCGCCGATACCGCTGCTGCCTTGCTGCACCAATTCGATCGACTGCACCACGCCGTAGCCGGTGTAGGCGCCATAGCTGGACTGCGGGTAGGCCGTGCCGGTGTTGCTGGTGTTGGCCGGGGCCATGGTTTGACAACCGCCGAGCGCCAAGAGCGCTGCCAGCGCGAGAACGGATCCGGTTTTATGCACGAGTTTCATAGCGATCTCCTTAGAAAATGACAGTTAAATGGACTTACTTCTTGATACTCATTTCATTGCTGACATCGCACACGCCTTCGATGCTGTCGGCAACTGCAAGGGCGCGATCAATCTGGCCCTGGCTATTGACAAAACCACTGAGTTGCACCTCGCCTTGACGCGTGATGACGCCAATGTCGAGGCTCTTGATACTCTCGTCGGCCAGCAAAGCGGCCTTGACCTTGGCCGTGACCAAGGTGTCATCCACCTTGCCGCCGATCGTCGGCGCGGCGCTTTGCAGGCTCACATTATTCTGGACGCTCTTGACACCTGTCACCGCGCCCGCGACGGTGACGGCGATATCCATTTGTGTCTGTTTGTCGACAAAGCCGCTCAGCAGGACCTCACCCTTGCGGGTTTCAACCTTGAGGTCAAAACCCTTGATGTCCGGGTCGGCCAGCAGCGCCGCCTTGACGCTGGCGGATACGATGCTGTCGTCAATCACCGTGCCGACCGTCGTGCTCGGCGCCGCGGCGGGGGCCACTGCCGACGGCTGGTCGCAGCCCGCCAGCAGTGCCGTCAGCGCGGCGCTCAATGCCAATAATTCGATTTGGGTACGCATGGGAATGTCTCTCCGTACTTAGGGGCTGGTCGCCGGTGGCCCATGACCTCAAGTTCAGTGAATTGTTGCCGCTTCGCCCCGCCGTTTCCGTGCGTCGGCGCACATACGGCAGAATTAATTTTGATTAGCCTCCACTCGTTTCTTGGCACTGGTGCGGGTGCCCTGCGCTACCATGCAACTCGGTGCACTGTATTTTTCATACTTCCATATTCTTAGGAGCTAGAACCCCATGAACCCCACCAAAATGATAGGCATCATCCTGATCGCTGCCGGTTGCCTCGGCCTGGCCTTTGGCGGCTTCAGCTACACCAAGGAGACCACCGGCATGAAGGTGGGGCCGCTGGAGCTCAAGGTGCAGGAAAAGGAAACCATCAACGTCCCGTTGATCGTCAGCGCCGGCGGAATCATCTTGGGCGTATTCTTGCTGGTGGTTGGTAAAAAATAAGGGCTAAAGAGTCGCCTCAGTCCGGGTTGCGGCAGTCCCGCACCCCAGTCTCCCCGCGGCTCCAGCACGGACTGGCGCTGTCACGGTCCGCCCGTGGAATGCCATCCAGGTTGATGCGTGCGACGCGGGTATCAAAGCCAATGACGCCCAGTTTGTCGAGCTGTAACCTGAGCAACCAGCCGCGTCGCTGGTTGTCGTTGTCAGTCTCTTTCATGACAAAGTTGCCGACGCTGTAGACAATCGGCTTGCCCCGGTACTGCTCGATGTCCTGGGTCACATGCGGGTGACCACCGATGACGGCGTCGGCCCCGGCATCGATCATGGTGCGTGCGAGTTGGCGCTGGCGTGTGGTGGCCGTCAGCTCGTTTTCCCAACCCCAGTGCATGACCGGAATCACCAGGTCGGCGTGGTAGGCGCTGCGGGCTTGTCGGATGTCCGCCACCACTTGTTCATCCTCGCTCCAGGCTATGCCGGGTGCGTTGTAATCCGCCTCGAAACTGCGCGGCATGAATTCGCTGTACCCCAGCAGTGCAATGCGAATGCCCTTGCGCTCAATGATGAGTGGCGTGTGCGCCTGTGCCAGATTCATGCCACCGCCAAATGGCAGCAAGCCCGACTGCTTGATCAGCCCCAGCATTTCGGCAAACGCGGCGCGGCCGAAGTCACCCGAATGGTTGTTGGCCAGGGCCAGGGCATCGAAGTGGCGCTTGAGGACCGGCAGTACCTCTGGATGGGCGCGAAAGGTGTAGTTCTTGTCGCCCGCCGAGCCCGTCGTGGCAATGACGCACTCCAGGTTGACCACGCGGATATCGGCGTTGCTGAAAAAGCCGCCAAAGTCGGCAAACGGATCCTCGCCGCGCCGGATCATCTCGCCCGCCGAGTCATCAAGCACGATGTCGCCGGCAAAGACCAGGCTGACCGCGTCGGACGGCTCAGCGGCGAACCCTGGCAGGCACGCAGCCAGCCAGATGACAAAAAGCCAACGGGGCAGGCAAGCGCTCATGACGCAACACCTTCCAACGTGCAGCGGTACATCAACTCGCGCTCAACCGGGCCGGCATACAGGTGCTGCTCGCCGGTCAGCAGGTAAGGGGTGGCTGACGCTCTGAAAGGCGGCAGGTAGTTGGCTTGCTGCACCAGGATGGGCTGGCGGCTGGCATCCAGGTAGGCGTAGAGCTTGATGTACTCAACATGGGCGGCATCACCCACCATGACTGCTTTGAAACGAAAGCGTCCACCGATATCCACCGAGGCCACCGGATACGGGTCGGACACCGGGCTGGCTTCGATGACGTGGGTGGTTCCCGCATAGGCCACCTGGCAGCGCAGCAGTGGCGCGGCGACCGTCGTGAGAGGCAGAAGGAGAGCCGCCAGTGTCAACGCAGCCCGACGCGCCGTGCGGCTCATTGGGGCCCGAGGGTTCGAACGGAGGTGATTCATGATGCCTATTCTGTGTCATTCAACCCGGACCTGAACGTCTGTCAGCAGGTGAACTGTCTTGCCTGATTTTTTCAAGCGGCTCAGCGCAGCATCTCCGCGAGCCTGGTAAAAGCATGTCGCACAGTGGCGGCGCGCACTTGAGCGCGGTCGCCGTCGAAGTGGCGCATTTCAGTGATCACCTGCCCAGGCACGGCGAAGCCGAACCAGACCGTGCCAACCGGCTTAGCCGGGCTGCCGCCGGTGGGGCCGGCCACGCCAGTCACGGCCACCGCCACTTGCGCGTGCGAATGCGCCAATGCCCCGCGCACCATGGCCCGCGCCACGGCTTCGCTGACGGCGCCCTCGCTGATCAGCAGCTGCGCTGGGACGTCCAGCAACTCGGTTTTGGCGTCGTTGGAGTAAGTGACAAAACCGCGCTCGAACCAGTCACTGGAGCCCACCAGGTCGGTGCAGGCGGCGGCAATCATGCCGCCGGTACAGCTTTCAGCCGTCACCAGTTTCAGTTTGTTTTTTAGCATTAAATCAGCCGCTAGACCGCACAGATAGGTCGTTTGCAGCTCTGATTTTGATAGTTCTTGAGTCATTGGTAAAAGCGCCAGCCAGCGATCACCAGCAGGGTACAAGCCGCTGCCACCAGGTCGTCAAACATGATGCCAAAACCGGCCTTGCGCCAGGCCGCCGGGTCGCTGGCGGTGTTGACGCCATGAAACAGCTGGTCGGCCCAGCGTACCGGGCCGGGCTTGGCTGCATCAAAGAAGCGGAACAGGCCGAAGGCCACCAGTTGGCCCCAAAACCCGGCCGGTGTCACCAGCCACAGCACCAGCCAAAAGGCCGCAATTTCGTCCCACACAATGCTGCTCGGGTCGAGCACCCGCATATTTTTGGCAGTGAGGGTGCAGGCCCACCAGCCCAGTGGCAGCGACAGGGCAATCAACCACGCCCAGCGCGTGTCATTCATCCAGGGTTGCATTACAAAAAACGCCAGCCAGGCCCACAAGGTGCCCGCCGTGCCGGGCGCCAGCGGGCTCAGGCCGGAACCAAAACCCAGCGCCAGCAAGTGTGCCGGATGCGACCACATGAAACGGGGGCTCGGGCGCAGCGGCCCCGACGTGACGGGGCTTGCGGCTATCGGTGGCTCAAAGAAGGGTGCGTCAGCAGGCATGCCGCAATTATCGGTGCCCGGCGCGGCCGACGCTAAAGCAGACGCCCCCAGAACTGCGCCAGCCATTCCTTCAGCCGAAACTGCAGCGGGCGGCGCTGCCAGCCGACCCGATCGATCACTTGAGACGCCTGCAGGTCGCTGGCAAACATGGCTTCCATTTGCCGGGCAAATTCCTGACTCAGCACGACGGCATCGATCTCGTCGTTGTCCAGAAAACTGCGCCAGTCCAGGTTGCTCGAACCCACCGTGGACCAGACGCCGTCAATGACCGCGGTCTTGGCATGCAACAGCGCCCCGGAGCGCTCGTACAGCTTGACGCCGCCCTCCAGCAACTCGGTGTAATGCGCCCGACCGGCGTGAAAGACCAAGCCGGAATCCGAGTGGCTCGGCAGGATCAATTTGACATCGACGCCGCGGCCGGCGGCAGCCACCAAGGCTTGGCGCAGCTGCGGGTCGGGCACGAAATAGGCGTGGGTCAAGTGCACCTGTCTTTCCGCATTGCCAATCGCCGACATCAGCGTCAGGTACATCAGGCTGAAGGGATCATCGGGCGTGCTGCCAATGGTGCGTACGATATCTTGGCCTTGCACCTTGAGTGCGGGAAAGTAGTTCTTGGCTGCGAGCGGACGGCCGCGCTGCTTTTCCCAGGTTTGCAGGAACAATTTCTGGAATTCGCTGACCACCGGACCTTCAATCCGCAGGTCGGTATCGCGCCATTCATCGCCGCCGGCCACCGCCTTGCGGGACCGGCTTGGAATGGAGCCGGAGCCGTAGACGCTGCTGATGTTGATGCCGCCGATGAAGGCGATGCGACCGTCCACCAGCAGCAACTTGCGATGGTCGCGGTGGTTGATCAGCCACGGCCCCTTAGCCGTCAAAGGGTTGATCGGGTTGAATTCGAGCACCTCGATGCCGCCTTGCCGCAAGCGGTCAAAAAAAGCTTTGGGCGTGTTGAGGGCGCCCACGCTGTCGTAGAGGAGGTTGACTTGCACACCGCGCGCTTGCTGCGCCAACAACAGCTCGGAGAACTGGCGGCCGACCTCGTCGTCTTCGATGATGTAAGACTCCAGGTTGATGTGGTCGCGCGCGCTGCGGATGGCGTCAAACATGGCCGGGTAAGTCTGGGCGCCATCCTGCAGCAAGGTGACTTTGTTGCCCAATACCAGCGGGCTGTCATTGACAGCCTGCTCCAGCGCGATCTGTTTGTCCAGAATATCGATGTCGCCGGACTGGCGTTTGAGCTGCGCCAGGATGGCGGCGCTTTTGCGTGCCGGGAGCGCACCGCGCGCCGTCTCAAACCGAGCCGCCTGCCCCGCGTGCCGCTCGATCAGCTCGTCAGTGTCCGGCAGTGTGGCGCAAGCGGAAAACCCGAGCGCGCCGACCGCCGCCGCCTCCATGCGCAAGAGGGTGTGCAGGGTCATTGGCCTTGACTTTTGGGGTGCGGTAGTGCCCGCGCATCGCGCACCAGCTGCCCGCAATCGCTGTCCTGGCCCGGACCTGCGTCGATCAAGGGCAGCAGCGCCAGGAACGGGTTGACCAGGCCCAGTGCCACTGCGCCCAAAGCACGCGCCGCGACACGCGTCTTGTCGACGCCCACGTCGGGCTTGGCAAAAGTCCCGCGCACATAGATCGGGCTGCGCAAAGCCAGGGGACTGGTGTCCTTGGTCTTTTGATTGAAGGTCAGGTCCAGCCGCTCCTGCGCCAGGTCGATGTTGCCGCTGCCGAGCAGGGTCGTGACCTGGGTGTCGAGCACCAGAGCGTCGGTTTGCATCTTGCCGTTCTTGACGTCAAAGTCGGCCACCGCGCAACGCAGCTTGATGAGCCGGTCGCCGCTCAGGCTCAGTTGCAGTATTTCCCACAAATGCAGGCCGGCTTTTTCCATCAACAACTTGCTGATCTCGCCGCCGGAGACGACCAGTCCAACCTTGCCATTGGCACTCGCCAGCATGCGACCGACCGAGTTGCCTTGTCCGGCCAGATCGAACTCGCCGTTGATTTGGCCAATGCTGTTCTGGTTCAGCTCAATCGTTGGAAACAGCTTGGACAGCAGTATTTTGCGGGCCCGTACCTTGGCATGCGCCACGATCGGATCCTTGCGTCCATCGAGTGAGACCACCGTGTTGAGCTCGCCGCCGGCCAGACCAAAGTTGAGCGGATCGAGCGTCAACACGCCATCCTGCAGGCTCAAGTGGGCCACCAGGTCTTCAAGTGGCAACTCCTTCTCGCGCTTAAGGGCCTTGGCCCGCAAGCTCACCTCGGCGTTCACGCTGCGCCAGCGCTCGGTGTTGAACGGCAGATCCGGCAGCACACGTGCTCGCGCCGGTGTGCGGCCTGCAGTTGGCGCCGCCTGGGTGGGCAATTGCTCGGCTGCATTCTTAGCGGCCTTTACGCTACCCGGGCGCGCGCCGATCAGCGGCCCCAGGTCGGCCAGATCAAGCACACTGGAGGTCAGCTCTGCCGTCAACGTCGGGCGCTGGCCACCGGTTTTGACCTGGAGCGAGCCGGTGATGTCGCTGGTGCCGATGCGGCCCGAGAACTTTTCGTAGCGCCAACTGTTGCCGCTGTGCAGCAGGTGGCCGGCGGTGACGTAGCTGCGGGTGGCTGGGAAGGTGATGCCCAGCAAGGGAAAGAGCCGCGCCAGGTTGTCGCCGCTGAGTGCCAGCGTCAGATCCACCGCGGTAAATTTGAGCAAGCTGGTGACGCTGCCCTCGGCGCGCACGCGGGTGTGGCCCACGCTGGCGTCAATTGTCAAAGGGTAGGGGGTGCTGTCGTCGCGCAAGGCCAGCACCGGGCCGCCACGGCCTTCAGCCTTGAGCGCCTGGCCCTTGTACTGCCCGCGGGCGCTGAAAGTCAGGCCGGTGTCGGCGGCGCCTGCTGTCGGCGGCAAGCTGGAGAGTTCGGCTCGGACGCTGGTCTTCTGGGCGGCATCGTCGTAGCCCAGGCTGCCCTGATCCAGCGTCAGACGGTCGATCTGGATGCGGGCGCCCGGGTCCTGCTGCTGCTGGTCGAGCAACCAGCTCTGGCGCCCTTCGCTGCCTTGCTCCAGAAACACAACCGGTCGCTCCAGTCGCAGTTCAGGGAACACCAGCTTGCGCTGAAGTAGTTGTGTCAGGTCGAGCGTGATCTCCACGGCCTCGGCAGTGAGCATCTGTTTTTCTTGGGTCCAAGGCGGATTGGCGAACGTCACCGCGTTGGCACGAATGCGCGGCCGCGGCCAGCCCAAGGCCACGTTCATGTCGCCCTGGATGGCCAGCACCCGGCCAGTTTTCTCCAGCGCCATGCGCTCCACCGGCGCGCGCAGCCAATTCCAGCCGAAAACCAAAATGAAAAGCACCGCCAGCACCAGTGGCACGATGACGACTCCGGCTAGCCATAGCAGGGAGCGGGGCAGCGTCAAGGCGCGGTGAACGGGCGTAGCAGTCATGTTTCTTCCAAATAAATACTGCGCCAGGGAAGGCGCAGTCTAGGGATCCATTGTCCGCCTACCTTGGACAATGCCGACAGGCATAGCCTACCAGGCGAGCCGACCATGCAAGTCGGCTCGCCCGGGACTTGGCTTACTGAGCCGGCACAATCACAACGGTGCCAGGGGTGCCTGTTCCTTTGGCGCCGGTGCGGCCAGTAGCGCCGGTGCTACCGGTTGCGCCGGTATAGCCCGTTGCGCCGGTTTCACCAGTGGCGCCAGCGCCGCCGGTTGCGCCGGTTGCGCCGGTATAGCCAGTCGCGCCGGTGGCACCAGCGCCGCCGGTCGCGCCGGTATAACCCGTTGCGCCAGTGTTGCCGGTTGCGCCGGTATAGCCCGTGGCGCCGGTGTCACCGGTTGCGCCCTGAGGGCCGGCCGGACCGGCGGGCAGTGAAAAACAGCCAACCAATGCAAACGCGGCGGCCGTGGTGGCCAATAGAGTCGAGTACTTCATGATGATTCCTTGTAGTGAGCGAATGGGGAACTAAGCACGTTTGCGTGACTAGCGACCCAGTATTGATCGGTATCTGAAAGAAAGAACGCTGGCAGATCAGGCCATCGCTATTGCAGCATCGCATCAGCAACCGATGGTTCGGCTACACCCATGGGCATAGACCTCGGTCGTTAGGTGACGACTGAGAACAAGGTTACGCAAAGCGCAGCATCCATTCAGTGCGCCAGCGCACATGGCGCCAATTTTTTTTTAGCAGAGTTCTGGTCCTTGGCGCCCGCCGCCGAGTTGTGAGGGCGTTATGTGGGCCAGCGCACGGATCATGCCGACACAAGCTGTCAGCATTAGACTGTGACAGTCAATAACCAAAGGAACCCTTCATGAAAGCAAGCAATAAAGTCCGGCATCTCGTGCTGTCTGTCCTGGTGGCGGCCAGTGCCGTCGCCGTGCCCGCGTTTGCGCAAATCAGCGTCAACATCAACCTCGGGCCGCCGGCACCGCTGTATGAAGCCAGGCCGGTCATCGCGCCGGGCTACGCCTGGGCACCGGGCTACTGGACGCTCAATGGCGATCGTCACATCTGGGTGCGCGGACGCACCATCGTTCAGCGCGACGGCTACCGCTGGGCGCCTGACCGTTGGGACCAGCGGGGCACGGTCTATGTGCGCCAACCGGGCCATTGGCAGCGCGATGACAACTACAAGGTCGTCAAGATTGAAAAACAGAAGAAGCCCAAGCACTGGAAAAACGGTCATGGCGAGGATGGCGACAACGGCAAGCATCGCGGGAATGGCAAGCACAAGGATTGATGTCTGCAATCACTTCAGTAGCGACTCCCGATTTATTCTGGCGCCTTGGTGGCGCCAGAATAGTTTGGCAAGCCGGAAATGCCGGGTAGCAAGACTGCCCGGCTAATGAGCGACCCGAAAGCGCGTGCCGCGGAAACTGAACACTGAACTGCGTGCCCGGATTTCTTCCAGCGTCAGCTCGGGCGCCGCCAGGGCGCCTTGGGTCAGCACCAGGTTGTTGACCAGCAGTAGCCGTTGCGCCGGATTTTCCGAGTAGACGGCGCCGGTGACGGTCAACGCCGGGACTTGGCGCCGCAGGTCCTCAGGCAACTCACTGAGCAGCGGCACCGCGGGCAAGGTGGGCGTTGTTTTGGCTGGCGCTGTGACCGCGATATTCGGCTCGGGCTTGACCTCAGGTTTGGATCGCGCTGGCGATGCAACGGCAGGCGCCGCCCGCGTCGGCTTTGGCGCTGGCTTGACAGTGGCGGGCGCGAGGGCCGCGACCGGCGGCGCCGTCGCTGTAGTCACCGGGGGTTGAACCACGACGGGTTTCAGGGCCACCGCGAGCGGCGCTTCGGCCGCTGATTGCCACATCCACAGGCCAACCCCGATGGCACCGATCGCCACGGCCGCAGCGACGGCCAGCCAGAGCCGACTGCGTTCACTGGGCACGACGTGACCGCTGGGGGTCGCCATTTGGCGCGTGTGCACGCCGGGCACGTTGCCGCGCTCACGTTCGGTATCGGCCCGCTTCAGGGCGTCGAGGATGTAGGACATGGGTTCAATTCGGGTCAGTCGAAAGACGCGGGCCACTGCCGCCCGTGGCGCTGTCGAGTTGCAGGAAAGTCATGGGGCCGGGCTGGCCGTCGGGTTGCAGGCCTTGGGCGCGCTGAAAGGCGCGCACCCGGGCCCGCAGCGCCGCATCGAGTTGTTGCGGGGCCGCCCCCGCCCCCGCTGCTGGCGCCCCATCGATCTGCGCCAGTTGGGTCGCCAGCTGGTCGATCAAGGGTCCACGGCTGCCGTCAGACAGATCGCCGGCATAGCCCGGCGGCGCCCGCCAGAAGGTGGCAAAGTCGCCACGCCAGAGTCCACCCAGCGCCACCAGACGGACGCGATGCAAGCTGGACCCCACTTGCAGCGTGGCGGTCTGTTCGCCCAGGCCCACCAGCACGGCGTACACCGGTGCGCCGTCTTGCGCTTGCAGGGTCAGGATGCCGGGGCGCCCGAGCTGGCGCAGCAAAGGGACGCTGAGCCGGTTGGTGCGGTAGCACTGGAGCCCAAGCGCCGCCGCCGCCAGGCACGGATCCCCGTCGCTCACGCCTGCTAGGGCGGGCAGTGCCCAGCGGCCGGCCAGCGCCCGCCAGGCCGGGTTGATATCGCGCGGCATTTGCGCCAGCAGGCCAGCGATCTCTTCAGGCGAACTTGGCAGCGCCGGCGCCGCCTTGATCGGCGCCAACGCGGCAACGGGCGCGGCTGACACAGGGGCCGGGGTTGGCGGCTGCGTCGGCTGCTGGCGTGGCCACAGCAAGGCCCCTGCCAGCGCGACGCCGACCGCCAAACCCAGACCGCCGAGCGCGTAGGCGCTGCGCCATGGGCTGCTGCTGGTCGAGCGAGCGCTGTCGGGCCCGAACACCTCGGCCGCCGCCTTGTCCACCACGCGCCGGTTGACGCGCGGCAAGCCGCTGGCCCAGGCCCCCAGCAGCGCGCGTCCACACAGCAGGTTGATGCGCCGCGGCACGCCGCGCGCGAGGCGGTGGATGCGCTGCAGGGACGCCCGGTCAAACGGCAGCGCGCCGGTGTGGCCGGCCACCGCCAGCCGGTGCCCGATGTACTGGTTGCTCTCGGCGGCGCTCAAGGCGTCCAGGTGAAAACGCGCAATCACGCGCTGGGCGAGCTGTTCAAGCTCCGGGCGCGCCAGCAGGGCACGCAGTTCGGGCTGGCCGATCAGCACGATCTGCAGCAGCTTGCGCTCGTTGGTTTCCAGGTTGGTCAGCAGGCGAAGCTGCTCCAGAACCTCGGCTTGCAGGTTCTGCGCCTCGTCGATGATGAGCACGCTGCTTTGCCCGCTGGCGTGGCGTTGCAGCAAGAAGGCATTGAGCGCGTCGATGTAGTCCTTGCCCGTGGGTGCGCCCGAGGCGGCAGGCGCCAGCGTGATGTGGAACTCCTCGCAGATGGACTGCAGCAACTCCGTCACGCTGAGTTTGGGGTTGAAGATGTAGGCCACCTGGCAGCCGCTGGGGATCTGCTCCAGGAAGCAGCGGCAAATCGTGGTCTTGCCGGTGCCGATGTCGCCGGTGAGCAGAACAAACCCGCCGCCGGTGCCACTGGTGCCGGCGGCCGCCCCACCCGAGCCGACCACGCCGTACAGCAGATGCGCCAGCGCCTCGCGGTGGCGCTCGCTCATGAACAGGTAGCGCGGGTCGGGCGCGATGGAAAAGGGGTCTTGGCTCAAGCCGAAATGCTGCGAGTACATAAGTGGCAAGGATAACCCCGAGCTGCAGCGGTGTCTGCCGCGTGTCCGCCCGAGGACCCCGGGTTCTACAATCCGCCCCTCACCCTGTTGCCCCTTGGAATTTTTAAAGACCCGCTATGAGTGCCTTTTTAGAAGAAACCGTTTTAAGCGTTCACCACTGGACCGACCGTCTGTTCAGCTTCACCACCACGCGCGACCCGACCCTGCGCTTCTCCAACGGCCACTTCACCATGATCGGCCTGCGCCTGGAAAGCGGCAAGCCACTGTTGCGCGCCTACAGCATCGCCAGCGCCAACTACGAAGATCATCTGGAGTTCCTGAGCATCAAGGTGCAGGACGGTCCCCTGACCTCACGCTTGCAGCACATCAAGGTGGGCGACAAAATTGTGGTCGGGCGCAAACCCACCGGCACCTTGCTGATTGACTATTTGCTGTCGGGGAAAAACCTGTACCTGATCGGCACCGGCACCGGCCTGGCGCCCTTTCTGAGCATCGTGCGCGACCCCGAAACCTATGAACGTTTTGAAAAGGTCATTCTGGTGCACGGCGTGCGCGAGGTGGCCGAGCTGGCCTACCACGACTACCTGAAACTCGAGCTGCCCGAACATGAGTTTCTGGGCGATATGGTGTCGGAGAAGCTGCTGTACTACCCGACCGTGACGCGCGAACCCTTTGTGCACCAGGGCCGCGTCACCACGCTGCTGGAAACCGGCCAATTGCAGGCGGACCTGGGCTTGCCCAAGTTCGACCCGGCGCACGACCGCGTGATGCTGTGCGGCAGCCCCGAGATGCTGCGCGACCTGAAACACCTGCTGGAAAAGCGCGACTTCATGGAAGGCAACACTACCAAGCAAGGCGACTTCGTGATCGAGCGGGCCTTTGTCGAGCAGTAAGAGCCAAGCGTCGTCCAGCGCCACACTCGCATTGAGCGCCCAGCCGCGTGTCCCCTGTGCTTCCTCCCGCTGACAGCCCCCAGGTAGCCGCCATGCTGCTGGCGGCCGGCCGCGGCGAGCGCATGCGCCCGCTGACCGACAGCACGCCAAAGCCGCTGCTGCCGGTGCATGGCAAGCCGCTGATGCAGTGGCATCTGGAAGCGCTGAGCCGCGCGGGCGTGCGCCGTGTGGTGGTCAACACGGCTTGGCTGGGGCTGCAGATTTCTGCACGATTTAATGATCATTTCAGCCTCCAGCCAGCGTCCAGTCGGCCTGAGCAGCTATCAAATAAAACCGATCTGTCCATTTCCTATTCGCATGAAGGCGAGGATTTCGGCGGCGCGCTGGAAACCGCCGGCGGCGTTGCGCGCGCCTTGCCGCTGCTGTGCCCGCCCGCGGCCGCTGGCGCCCAGGCAGACGTGTTCTGGGTGCTCGCCAGTGATGTGTATGTGCCTGACTTTGTCTTCAGTGCCGCGGCGGTGGCGCGTTTTGTCGCCAGTGACAAGCTGGCGCACCTCTGGCTGGTGCCCAACCCGGCGCACCACCTGCGCGGTGACTTCGGCCTGGACGAGACTGGCGGCATCGCTCTGGCGCTCAATCTGCCTGCTCCAGATACGCGAGCGCGCTACACCTTTTCCAGCATCGGCCTGTACCGCCGCGCCCTGTTTGAGCCGCCCTGGTGCAACATCGCTAGCGGCAACCCGCTCGGCGTCAAAGCCCCTTTGGCGCCGCTCCTGCGCGCAGCCATGGACAATGGACTCGTGTCGGCCGAACTGTATGGCGGCCCCTGGACCGACGTCGGCACGCCCGAGCGGCTGCACGCCTTGAATCTGAATTCACCCTCTGCCCACCCCCGACGCCTTTTGGAGCCCCACCCATGACCGCAACAGCTCTCGCAAAAACTGCCGATGCCGGCTACGCCCAGCGTCGCGCGCAACTGGCCAAGCTCATCGGCCCGCACGGCATCGCCATCATCCCCACCGCACCCGAGCAGCAGCGCAACCGCGACAGCGATTTTCTCTACCGCCCCGACAGCTATTTCTACTACCTGAGCGGGTTCACGGAGCCCAAAGCCTGGCTGGTCATCACCGGCGACGGCAAGAGCACGCTGTTTTGCCAGACCAAAGACCCCGAGCGTGAAATCTGGGACGGCTTTCGACTGGGTCCGCAGGCGGCACCGGCAGCCCTCGGTGTTGACGCGGCCATTGCTGTTGGCGACATGGACGCCCAGATGCCCGCTCTGCTCGATGGTTTTGAGGCCGTCTGGTACCCGTTTGCCACGCACAAGGGGCTGGAGACCCGCATTGACGGCTGGCTGCACAGCGTGCGCGCCCGCGTGCGTTACGGCACGCTGTGCCCCGAGCAGCAGCGCGACCTGTGCGGCGTGCTCGATGAAATGCGCCTGGTGAAAGACGCGCACGAGCAGGCCACCATGCGGCGTGCCGCGCAAATCAGTGCCGGTGCCCACATTCGCGCCATGCAGCTCTCAAGCAGGATGCTGCGCGCGGGCCAGGACGTGCGCGAATACCACCTGGACGCCGAGCTCTTGCACGAGTTTCGCCGCCACGGCTCGCAGGCCCCGGCCTACGGCTCCATCGTGGCCGCCGGGGCCAATGCCTGCGTGTTGCACTACCGCGCCGACGCGGGACAAGTGCGTGACGGTGAACTGGTGCTGATCGACGCCGCCTGCGAGCTCGACGGCTACGCCAGTGACATCACCCGCACCTTCCCCGCCAACGGCAAGTTCACCGGGCCGCAGCGTGTGTTGTACGAACTGGTGCTGGCGTCGCAAGAAGCGGCCGTTGGCGCCACCCGCGCCGGTGCGCGTTTTACCGACCCGCACGAGGCCAGCGTCAAGGTGCTGGCGCAAGGCATGCTCGACCTCGAGCTGCTTGACCGGAACAAGGTCGGCAGTCTGGAGGACGTGATCGAGAAGCGCGCCTACTTCCAGTTCTACATGCACCGCACCGGGCACTGGATCGGCATGGACGTGCATGACTGCGGCGCCTACACCGAGCCCTCGGAGATTGGCACTGTCAGCACGCGCAAGGACGCGCTCACCGGTGAGCTCATCAAGGACCGGCCGGCGCGCATCCTGCAGCCCGGCATGGTGCTGACGCTGGAGCCCGGCATTTATGTGCGACCGGCGGAGGGCGTGCCTGCCCAATTTCACAACATCGGTATCCGCATTGAAGACGATGCCATCGTCACCGCCAGCGGCTGCGATCTGATCAGCCGCGACGTGCCGGTGACGGTCGACGAGATTGAAGCGCTGATGCGGGCTTGACGCTGGCAGCTGGCGTTTGGTCGCACGGGTGCAGGGCGCCTGCCTCAGCGCGTTCCGTGGCTATTTTCCAGATAAGGACACCGAAGACCTGCAAGCGCAGGCCTGACGGCATCACAGCAATGACTACCGGCTGGCTGAGCGCTCGGCCAGGTAGATTTCGATGCGGCGGTTCTGGGCCCGGCCGCGATCGGTGTTGTTGTCGGCAATCGGCTCATACGAGCCGCGGCCATCAATCTGGACGCGCCGGCCATCCACGCCACGGGCCATCAGGTAATCGCGCGCACTGGCAGCACGGTTGACCGACAAGGGGTTGTTGATGCTGTCCGAGCCCGTGCTGTCGGTGTGGCCGATGATGCGGATTTCGGTGTTGGGCTGGTTGCTCAAGCCCTGTGCAAACTGGTCCAGGATCGGCCGCATATTGGGCTTGATGTCAAAGCGATTGACGTCGAACGAAATGTCGCTCGGAATATTGAGCTTGAGCTGGTTGTCAGCTGTCTGCATGACATCCACACCCGTGCCTGCCGTGGCGCGTTCCATCTCCGCCTTCTTCTTGGCCATCTGCTGCGACCAGATGTAGCCGCCCAGTGCGCCGACGCCAGCACCGATCGCAGTCGACTGGCGGCTGTCGCCAATAGCGGCACCCGCCAACGCGCCCACGCCGGCGCCGATGGCTGAGCTGCGCTGGGTCTCGGTCATGTTGGCGCAGCCGCTGACCAGCAGGGCAACAGCGCTCATGCTGAAAATAATGGTGCGAGTCTTTGATGCGATGGTTTTCATGTTTCGTCCTGTTGAGTTGTTCATGCTTTTTCTTATATCACTCGTATCTCGGCTTTCTTTGAGAAACCGCATGTCCTACAAGGAAAATGGGTGGGCGCTTATCTGAGCGCCGGCCCTACGCCTACGAATCGCCCGGAATCCGCGCAGGCGGCGCCCTTACACCAGCAAGGCGGCCAGCGCGGCCAGGGCAGCGGTTTCGGCGCGCAGCACGCGCGGCCCCAGTGTCACCGGCGCAAAGCCACAGGCCAGCGCGGCCTCTTCCTCGGCCGGGCTCAGGCCGCCTTCCGGGCCGGACAAAAAGGTGACGCCGCCGGCGGCGCTGGTGTCGGCAGGGCCCGCGCAGGCAGCCACAGCCGCACGCACACCTTGGGCACCGGGACGCAAGGACAACACCAACTGCCGCCCGCTCACCTCAAGCGGTCGCGCCTTGAGCCACGCCGCCAAGGTCATCACCGCGTGAATCACCGGCACCCGGTTGCCACCGCACTGTTCGCAAGCGGCCACGGCCACGCTTTGCCAATGCGCTTGCTTTTTAACGGCCCGCTCCGGGTTGAGCCGCAGCACGCTGCGCTCGGTCGTCAAAGGTTGAATGCTGGCCACGCCCAGTTCGGTGGCTTTTTCGACCAGCCAGTCCATGCGCTCGTTGGCCGGCATGCCCACGGCCAGGTGCACTTGATGCGCGGCCTCGCGCTCTACCGGGTGCCAGGCGCCGACCTGCACCTGCACATCGCTGCGACCCATGCGCGTGACGCTGGCATCAAACTCACCCCCGGGGTGCGCTGCCGCGTCCGCGGCCCAGCCGGGGCCCCCGTTGAACAGTGTGATGTGGTCACCCGGCTGCAGGCGCAGCACTTGCACGTGGCGGGCCGCGCTGGCCGGCAGGTCAAGCAAGTCGCCGCAGCGCAGCGAGGTGGGGCAGTAGAAACGGGGCATGAAGAAATCGGGCGGAACTATCTTACGCTATAAAATAAGTAGCATGTAACGCTTATTCCACCTGGGCTGGTGGCCAAAATGTTATAAAAATGCCGACTGACAGTCGGCATGGTGGGGGCAGGTAGACGCGGACTATTTGGCTGCGGATGCAGCTTCAGCCGGCGCTGATGCCGCTTCAGCCGGAGCGCCGGCGGCTTGCGGCTCGGCAAATTTGCCACCGGCGGCGTTCGCCATATAGACGACTGCGCGACCGATTTCCAGGTCCTGAAACTCACCGCCACCTTGAGCGGCCATGGCATTCTTGCCTTTGAGCGCCGCGTTCAGCAATGCGTCATAGCCGGTCTGGATGCGCGGCGCCCAAGCCGCTGCATCGCCAAATTTGGGGGCGCCGACGACGCCCGCGGTATGGCAGGCCGTGCACTGCGCTTTA
>NZ_JAAFHA010000017.1 GCF_010365055.1 Rhodoferax sp. | reverse complement strand
ACAACCGCGCCAATGAACAGGAAGACCTGCTGGTGCGCCTGGTCACGGCGGTGGGCAAATACTGGATCTGCAAGCGCACGCCCAACCATGCCTACGAAGCCATGGAGTGCATTGGCGGCAGCGGCGTGATGGAAGACAGCATGATGCCACGCCTGTACCGCGAGGCGCCCGTGAACACCATCTGGGAGGGCAGCGGCAATGTGCAGTGTCTGGACGTGCTGCGCGCCCTGTCAAAAACACCGGCTGTGCTGGACGCTTTTTTTGCCGAAGTGAACCTGGCGCGCGGCGAGCAAGCCTTGCTGGACCAGCATATCGCCGCGCTGGCGACCGATCTGAAAGACTTGCGCGATTTTGAATACCGCGCGCGTGACGTGGTGGACCGCATGGCGCTGGCGCTGCAGGCCTCCTTGCTGGTGCGCCACGCCCCGGCGTTGGTGAGCGAGACCTTCTGCCAGTCGCGCCTGGGGCAGGTCGGCCAGCACAACTACGGCACCCTGCCGCGCGGCATTGATGCCGGCGCCCTCATCGCCCGCGCGACGCCCAGGAGTGCCAAGGCCTGAAGCGCGCGTGGCCGCAGGGCACCGCGGCTAAGCCGTCAACGCATAATCAAGGGTTCGCGAATCACGCCCCGGGTGGGGCGGTGCCGCATAAATTTTTGAGAAAGCCAGCGTGAAAAAGACGTTCAAATTAGACATTGAAGGCAAAAACCGTGACCGGGTGCTGGAAGCCACCAAGCACGAGATCCGCAAGTACGTCAAACGGCAACGGCGCGTGCCGCTGCCCGAAGGCGTGGACTACTGGGATTTTGACTGCAAGTTTGGCAGCGACGAAGCGAGTGCCACGGTGGTCCACTTCGCCACGATCACCGAGTTGATTGATGCGCTCGCCAAAGAGGGTGGTGATGCGTTTTACCTGGAGCTGCTGGCCAAACCCGGCCACCGCGCGGCGCGCGCGTCCGGGGCTGACGCCGCTGACCCAAGCGATCACGCCTAAGGCAAACCAAGCCGGGCTCGCCGCCCAATCCCCAATGCGGGGATAATCGCCTGTTTTTTAAAACTATCTGGAGTATTTCATGGCCAAAGAATTTCGTACCGAAGCTGAGCGCAAAGCCAGCCCCCGTCCTGTCGCCCCCAAAGGCGTGTGCTACACCGCCGGTCACGGCCAGATGCGCAGCCTGGAGCGCGGCGTCGCCACCAACAACAAGAAGAACCCCGGCAAGCGCTGCAAAAAAGGCGGTTGATCGGCCTTCACAGACCGGCGCCGTCATCGCACGTTGCGCCGCTGCTCGTCGCCTGAGCGCCAGGGTTTAAATCCACCCCAGCAAGGCGGCCAGCCCCAAACCCAAGAAGATCACGGCAGACACAACATGCACCGCGCGCAGCGGCAGCACTCGTGTCATGCGTTCACCCAGCCAGACCACTGGCGCATTGGCCAGCATCATGCCCAGCGTGGTACCGGCAATGACCCAAAAATAAGCGTGGTATTGCGCCGCCAGCATGACGGTGGCGACCTGGGTTTTGTCCCCCATTTCGGCCAGAAAAAAAGCGATCACCGTGGTGCCAAACACGCCGAAACGCGGCGCGCTCGGGGTCTCGTCGTCGTCGAGTTTGTCGGGGATCAGCATCCAGACCGCCATGGCGATGAACGAGCCGCCCAGCACCCAGCGCAGCACATCCGGCCCCAGCACGGTGGTCACCCAGGCGCCGACGGCACCGGCCAGGGCGTGGTTGGCCAGGGTGGCGACAAAGATGCCCAGCACAATCGGCCAAGGCTGGCGAAAGCGCACCGCCAGCAGGAGTGCGAGTAATTGGGTCTTGTCACCCATTTCGGCCAAGGTCACGATACCGGTTGAAACGAGAAAAGCTTCCATCGTCCGATGTTAGCCTTGATGAGCGGCACGCCCGGGCGCCTGCCTCCATGGGCAGGAACAAATCACAAGCTTACATCTGACCGATGCGGTCAAATCAACGACCAACCACTCTACGGCAGGACGGGCCTATTTTTTCCCGCCAGGGCCAGCACCGCCACCCATGCCCCCACCCGCGCCAGCCCCCATGCCTGCGCCGGAGCCGGGGCCGGCCCCGGGACCCGAGCCCATCACCGGACGCTGGCCTGGCGGGGTTTCAGGCAGCGTGACGCCCCTGACTTTGGCCCGTTCCTGCATTTGTTTGTGATGCTCCAGCCGGTAGGCCTCGCGCTCTTGCGCCGTCTTGAGGCCGCGCATTTTGGCCTGGTATTCGTTGCGCTCTTGCAGCGTCATCAACTGACTGCCGTAGATGGGGTCCTGCAGGCGGTCCCTGTCCTGGTCCCGAGTCTGGTCCTGCGTTTTGTCCCGGGTCTGGTCCTGCGCCATGGCACTGACGCTCATCCCGACGGCCAACAGTGAGGCTGCGCCGACCAGTGCCAATCGGGTCATACTGGTTTTTCGTGTCTTCATGCTTCGCTCCTGGTGAAAAAATGGTGAGGCGTGCTCACCCCGAAAAAAAACGTCCGCTAACAGATCAATGCAATTGATTCTGCTAACGGACGCCCCAGCCTTTGTTGAGGTTGCTCAATGCCGCGGGTAAGTGAAAGTATCAGGCGTTACCCAACGCGTCAGACTTGAAGCTGCCAGACGGGCCCGCGCGGCGGCGCCTTGACAAGGCCAGCGCACCCAGTGCCAGCACCATCAGCGCACCCACGGACGGTTCAGGAATACGGTTGACATACACGCCTGACCAGCTTTCCTCCGCGTTCGCCATGCCTGCGTTAATGGCAAGCCAGCCATTGCGGAAACCGTCGCGTTCGATGCCGAGGGACGTGATCTGCATGCCCGAGGCGTTCGCGTCGACAAGGCTTCCGTCCATACCGGTCTCAAGGATCGTGAAGACGTCGTTGCCGAAGTTGCCATACAAGCCTGTCTCGCCGCCGCTGCTCAGTGCCTTGAAGATGGCGTTGAGATCGTCCACAGCCACAAACGCCGACGAGCGCCACCGTGGCGGCTCTCGGTCATCGGTGCCGTCCCCACCCGAGTCGCTTGGCGCCCCCGAAAACGTCCAGAATAGGAAGTCTGCGAACTGCGAGCCAGTCTGCGCCATCATGGAGATGGCGCCGGTGTCGGTGTCGGCCATGAAGATGCCCTGGTGCTCGGGCACTGCGAAGTCGTAGATGCCGTCGCCAGCCGTTCCATTGGTGTCCTGGGCCAGACAGGCCGCCTTGATCGCGGCATTGCCGTCGCTCGAACAATTGACCGTGACAGCCCGGGTCGTGTCGCCCCAGGAACCCCAAAATCCGACGTTCTTGCCATCGAACGAGAGGCCTTCGCCCACGGTCTTGAACACCGAGCCGAGCGCATCGCCCACGGTTGTGACCCCCAGGCTCACCAGTGACTTGAGCGTGTGCAGCGGGTCTGCCAGCGAGCTGACGAAGATGCCGCCCGCGGTGGGGGCATCTTCGTTATCAAGGCCGGTGAACACCACCCGGCCATCTGATGCGCTGGGCGGCGCAGTGGAGCCGAACTTGGCCGCGTTGCCGGTGCCGTCCAGGACCGGGTTGCCGTTGTTGTCCAGGATCGCATCGCCGCTGGAGGCAATCTTGTAGACCGGCGACCGGCCGCCAGCGGCAATGACATCGCGGTAATAGATGCCGGTCTGACCGACACCGCCGCTGTCGGTCCAGTTGCCCTTGAAGGCCACCGTGTTGCCGGTGGCCGTTGGCGAGCCGGGGAACTGATCGAACCGGGTACCGGGGGTCGTCCCCGGTACCTGAAAGTAACTGAGGTCGGGATTCGACGGATAGACAGTGTTGTTGACGTTGCCCAACAGACTGGCGCCGGTGATCAAGGGGCCAGTCGGATTGGTGTACACGCCGGACGTGCCGCCCCGGGTGGTGATCGCCGTGCCATCCGGGTTGACGCCGTTCTGGTACTCGAACGCCGGCGTGGACTGGCCGCGGAACGCCGCCATGCTGGAGCGGGCGTCGATGCGCGGGAAAGCCGGAAACTCGTTGAAGGTGGCTGGCCCGGGATTGGTGATGTTGTTAGGAGCTGGCACCACATCGAATGGCGCCTTGTTGCTGGCGATGGTCGTGACCGGCGCGTTGGCAACGGACATGTCCCGGGCGAAGACCCCGCGAACCGGCTCACCGCCCCCGCCTCCCCCGCCCCCTTCACCGCCCACAGGCGCGCGGGCACGCGCCCGGAACACGAGCAAGCCGGCGTCATTGATCGAGGGCTGGTTGTAGCTGAAAAACTTCTCACCGCTTACCAAGTCCGGCGCACTTGTTCCGTTATTGGCAACTGTGGCCCATCTCAACATCGGCGCTGCGGCCACGCCGGGTGCGCAAAAAATACTGCCGAGAGCTACCGATAGCACGCCTAACGAGAAAATTCTATTTGTTACCAGATGTCTCCTTGTGTTTGATTTCTCCTGCCTGTTCTTAAATTCGGATGCATCAACAGCCGCCATGGCGTCAATCCCCCGCAAGTCGGTTTTCAGCCCCGCATATTTGTTCATCATGTTTTCCCAATTGAATGCCCTAGCGCCATCAGGCCAACAGGTTGTGGTTCAGGCGCCAGGTCAATTTAGAGAGAAGCGAGGTCATTTCTATTGACAATTCGTATCACTCTGTTACCAATTTGCAATATTTAGTAACATATTGACAACTATCAAGAAGGGCGGGCGAGCCTGTCCCGGTCACTGGATGTCTTGCCAAGACGATGTGAACCCGCCGGAATGGCGCCGATTTGAGTCATCATTTGCGCAGCGATGGGTTTGCCGTCTTTGTCCTGGCTCGGTTTTTGCTTTAAATTGGTGCATTTCGCGTTTTCGCCAAGTCAGCGCACCAATTCAACTCATTTCATCCCAAGAGGTTTTCATGGAAGCACTCAAACAGGGCGCCGACACCTTGTTCATCTTGCTCGGCGCCGTCATGGTGCTGGCCATGCACGCTGGTTTTGCATTTTTGGAGCTCGGCACGGTACGCCGCAAGAACCAGGTCAATGCGCTGGTCAAGATTCTGGTGGACTTCTCCGTCTCGACCGTCGCCTATTTTCTGGTCGGTTATGGCGTGGCCTATGGCACCCACTTCTTTGTCGGCGCCGAGCAGCTGGCCGCCAAGAATGGCTTCGAGTTGGTCAGGTTCTTTTTCTTGCTGACGTTTGCCGCCGCCATTCCGGCCATCATTTCGGGCGGCATTGCCGAGCGCGCCCGATTCTGGCCGCAACTGATCGCCACGGCGGTCATCGTCGGCTTGGTTTACCCGTTTTTCGAGGGTATCGCCTGGAACCAGCATTTTGGCGTACAGGGCTGGATCAAGAGCGTCACCGGCGCCGAGTTTCATGACTTTGCCGGCAGCGTGGTGGTGCACGCGGTGGGCGGCTGGATTGCTCTGCCCGCCGTGATCTTGCTGGGCGCGCGCGCCAACCGCTACCGCAAGGATGGCGGCATTTCGGCGCATCCGCCATCGAGCATTCCGTTTCTGGCGCTGGGCGCCTGGGTGCTGACGGTGGGCTGGTTTGGCTTCAACGTGATGAGCGCGCAAACGCTGGACAAAATCTCGGGTCTGGTGGCGGTGAACTCGCTGATGGCGATGGTGGGCGGCACGCTGGCGGCCCTGGTGGCGGGCAAAAATGACCCCGGCTTTGTGCACAACGGGCCCCTGGCGGGGCTGGTGGCCGTCTGTGCCGGCTCCGACCTGATGCACCCCTTGGGTGCACTGGTGGTGGGCGCGGTGGCCGGTGCGCTGTTTGTGCGCATGTTCACGCTGACGCAAAACAAGTGGAAGATTGACGATGTGCTGGGCGTGTGGCCTTTGCACGGCTTGTGCGGCACCTGGGGCGGCATCGCGGCCGGCATTTTTGGCACCAAGGCGCTGGGCGGCCTGGGCGGCGTGCATCTGGGCGCGCAACTGATTGGCACCGCCATAGGGGTGACGTGGGCCGCGGCGGGCGGACTCATCATCTATGCCGGGCTCAAAGCCGCCATGGGGCTGCGCCTGAGCCAGGAAGAAGAATATGACGGCGCCGACCTGTCCATTCACAAGATCAGCGCCACACCCGAGCGCGAAGCCAATTGGTGAGACCGGCCCGGGCGATGCATCATTAGCTATTGATTAGATAGCTACATATCCAGTATTGACGAGGGCTGGAGGCCAGTTTCTTATATATTTACGTCACAACGCCACGCCCGCTGAACTTGCCGACCGGGCCGACTGAAGCGTGCCCTACTGCGCAGCGCTGAGCCGCTTGACGCCTGCCACAAAGCGCGACAGCGTATCTGACAGCACACCGCGCGGGATCGTGATGTCGATCAACTGAAAACGCCCGCGGGTGGCAATCGCCTTGTCCAACGCGGCTTTGAGCTCGGCGCGGGTGTTGACGCGCACGCCATCACCGCCCATGCCGGCCGCCATGTCGGCAAAACCCCAGTGATCCAGGTCATTGAAGTCAGACTCGGGCTGGAAGGTGCGCAGCATTTCCCAACTGGCGTTGTTGAACACCAGCACGATGGGGTCCCAGCCGTAGCGTCGGCAATTGCCCAACTCCCAGCCGGTCATCTGGAACGCGCCGTCACCGACCAGGATCAGCGGGCGCTCGCCGGTCGCAGCTTGCAGGCCCAGCCCGGCCGGGACACCGAAACCCATGGTGGCGTAATAGCCCGGTGCGATCAGCGCCGTGTGCTCAATGTCCAGCGCGGTAAACAAACAGTCGCCCATGTCAGAGGCAATCGGCAGTTTGCCGTGCTCGGCCATCAGGTCGTTGACGGCAGTGGCAATGTCGGTCGGCGTGATGGACGCGGCGTCCGCCACCAGGCCATGCGGAAATGCCTGGCGTTTGACGGAAAACTTCTTGTCGGTGGCGGGCACCCGCTCCAGCAGGCGGTCCACCAGCGCCACCAGCGGTATGTGGGAATAGGTGTGGTAACCCATCGTGACCTGACCCGCCAGCGCGCCAATGGTCTTGCGCATGTCGATTTTCTTTTCCGACACGGCAAAATTGGTGTCCGACACGATCACACCGAGCAGGAACAAACCATCCGAGTTCTCCACCAGTTGGGTCACCTCGGGCAGGCCGGCGACTCCCAGGTAGGTGCCCACCAGCGGGGCCTCAATTTGCGCCAGCAGGCCAATGCCCATGAAACTGGTGACCACTGGCAGGGCCAGTCGGCGTGATAGTTCGGCGACTTTGGCTTCCAGCCCAAAGCGCCGCACTTCGACGCCGACCATCAACACGGGGGCGCTGGCAGCGCCCAAGCGCTGCAAGATTTCTGTCACGCAGGCGTCGAGCGCATCGGGATCGACCGCCGGGGCTGACTCGGCCATCACCGGCAAACAGGGCTCGGCCACCATGTCGCGCGGAATTTCGATGTACACCGGCTGCGAATGGCGCAGGCAATTGGCCAGTGCGCGCGCGATGTCGGCCGGCGCGCGCGCGGCGTCATCGAGCCGAACCTGGTCGCAGGTGATTTCCTTGTAAATCTGAAACTGCGAATCCAGGGTTTTCGCTTGGTGGTGCAACAAGAACCCCGATTGCGATTCTCCCTTGCCGGGACCGCCCGACAGCACCACCAGCGGCGACCGTTCCGCATACGCCGAGGCCACCGCATTGACCATGTTGAAGGCGCCGGCGCCGTAAGTCACCGCCGCCACGCCCAGGCCCCCGCTGATGCGGCCACAGGCATCGGCCGCAAAACCGACACCCGGTTCGTGCGACAAGGTGTACAGCGGCAGGATGGCGGACTGTTCGATGATGCGAAAGTACGGCAGCGCAAAGTCGCCGGGGATGCCAAAGATTTGCTGGGCGCCGTGCGCCTTGAGGGCGTGCAACAGGGATTCGGTGAGGTTCATAGGTCGGGTCTTGTTCAGTGCAGGAAAAAGCCGATTATTTCACCGGTCCGGTCACCCCGACATTAAGGCCGCCTGGCCCGCTCATACAGCGGCGTCACTTTGGGCAGGTTGCGTTCAATATCGCCAATGCGGGTGTTGCCCGAGGGGTGCGTTGACAGCCACTGCGGCGGCGCGCCCCGATTGGCGGCGGCCATTTTCTGCCACAGGGTGACGCCCGCGCGCGGGTCAAAACCGGCACGCGCCGCCAACTCCATGCCCACCAGGTCAGCGTCAGATTCGTCGCTGCGGCTGAACTGCAGCGTCAGCAACCGCGCGCCATAGTTGGTAACAGTTTGGCCCAGATCACCCAAGCCGAGCACTTGTCCCAACAGGCTGGCGCCGATGCCGGTGGCGGCGTTCTTGCCCATGCGGGCGCGGGCATGCTCGCGCAGCGCATGCGCCATCTCGTGTCCCATGACGGTCGCCACTTCAGCATCAGTGAGCTTGAGCTGATCCAGGATGCCGCTGTAGAAGACAATTTTGCCGCCCGGCATGCAAAACGCGTTGATCTGCTGGCGGCCAATCAGATTCACTTCCCAGCGCCAGCCGCTCGCACGCGGGTTCCAGCCACTGGCAAACGGAATGATGCGGCTGGCAATGGCGCGCAGTCGCCGCACCTGGGGGTGATCCTTGCTGCCCAGCGCCCGCTGGGATGCGGCCTGCTGCAGCAACTGCGCGTACTGCTGACCGGCTGAGCGCTCGACCGTTTCGGCGGGCACCAGATTGCTGAAGGCCGAGTTGCCACCGACATCGACGCCCTCGCGGGCCAGCGCGATCGGCAAGGTTGCGCCGGGCGGAACCAGCGTCAGGGCCAAGCTTTGCAGCGCCAGACGGCGCGATCGACACAAGGGGCAGTGGTGTGGGGTATTCATCATGGGTCTGAAGGAACGGCAGGGCTCCGCGTATTATTCCAGCATGACATCAAGTGCTGCCAATCCCCCACAAATCAAACCGACTTGGGTTGACACCTTCAAGGTTTATCTGGAGCCGCCCACGCTGCGCATGCTGCTGCTGGGGTTTTCGGCCGGCCTGCCCTTGCTGTTGGTGCTGGGCACCTTGAGTTTTTGGCTGCGCGAGGCCGGCCTGGACCGCACGACCATTGGCTATTTGAGCTGGGTCGGCTTGGCTTATGCATTCAAGTGGCTGTGGGCGCCGCTGGTGGACCGGCTGCCCATTGCGCTGCTGACGCGCTGGCTGGGGCGCCGGCGCAGTTGGCTCTTGCTGTCGCAGCTGGCGATCATGGGTGGGCTGGTTGCCATGTCTTTTAATGACCCCCAGGTGGCGCTGCAACCGGTGGTCTGGGGTGCCTTGGCGGTGGCCTTTGGTTCCGCCACGCAAGATATTGCACTGGATGCCTTTCGCATTGAATCGGCCAATATCGATCGCCAGGCAGCGCTGGCCGCAGCGTACCAAACCGGCTATCGGCTGGCCATGATCTGGGCTGGCGCCGGGGTGCTGTGGGTGGCGGCGCGGGCAGAGGTGGCCGGCGTGGTCGGCTACCAGCATGGCGCCTGGCAGACTGCTTACCTGGTGATGGCAGCCAGCATGTTGCTGGGCATGTTGACGGTGCTGCTGTCGCCCGAACCGATTCGCCGCGCCATGCCCTCCGCCAAGAACGTTCACGAATGGCTGAGAGGCGCCCTGATTGAACCCTTTGCCGATTTTTTGCATCGCTACGGCAAACAGGCGCTGCTGATTCTGGCTCTGATTGCCATCTACCGCATCAGCGACGTGGTGATGGGCATCATGGCCAATCCGTTTTATGTCGACATGGGCTACAGCAAGGACGAGGTCGCGGCGGTGACCAAGATTTTCGGCGTCATCATGACGCTGGTCGGCGCTTTTGTGGGCGGCGTTCTGTCCATGCGGCTCGGTGTGATGCGGGTGCTGATGCTGGGCGCGGTGCTCAGTGCCGCCACCAATTTGCTGTTTGCAGCCTTGAGCACGCGAGGCCATGATGTCACGGCACTCATCCTGGTGATCTCGGCCGACAACCTGGCCAGTGGCATTGCCTCGGCCGCGTTCATTGCCTACCTTTCCAGCCTGACAAATATCAATTACTCGGCGACCCAGTACGCGTTGTTCAGTTCTATGATGCTGCTCGCCCCCAAATTTCTGGCTGGCTACTCGGGCCGGTATGTGGATGCGTTTGGTTACCAGCACTTCTTCATTGGAACCTCTCTGCTGGGCCTGCCCGTGTTGTTGCTGGTTTGGCTGGCTACCAGAAGCCGACAGCTGTAAGTTGGCAACCCTATTTCTAATTTCAAACACGCCTTCACGTCATGAGAACCAGCGATGCACCTGCCTTTCTTGGCGCGCCCGGGTTGCCGTGCAAAACCGGGCGTTCCTGGCCCATGGGCGCCACCTGCATGACGCTTGATGGCGATAGCGGCGTTAATTTTGCGGTCTATTCCCGCCACGCCGAGGCGATCGAGCTGTGCCTGTTTGACGAGCACGGCGGGCTGGAGACGACACGCCTTCGTCTGCCGACGCACAGCGATGGCGTCTGGCACGGCTTTGTGCCTGGCCTGCAGGCCGGACAGCTGTATGGGCTGCGGGCCCATGGGCCGTATCAGCCTGCCCACGGCCAGCGCTTTAACCCGGCCAAATTGCTGCTGGATCCCTTTGCGCGTTCGCTCGTCGGGTCCACGCAACAGCTGTCGCTGGAGCGCGACTACCTGGGCGCGCCGGACGCCCCAGTGGGCACGCTTACCGCCGCGCCCGACCTGCACGACAACGCGACACGCATGCCCAAGGCCCAGGTTCTGGACCTGGCGGCCGAGTTGCAGGCGGGCGCCGCCATCAGCCCCCGCCCCGGGGTGCCGCTGGCCAACACGGTCCTTTACGAAGTACATGTCAAAGGGCTGACGAAGCTTCACCCCGACGTGCCGGCCGCCTTGCGCGGCACCTACGCGGGAGTCGTCAGTGCGCCGATGCTGGCGCATTACCAGCGCCTGGGCATTAGCACGCTATGTCTGTTGCCGGTGCAGCTTTTCGTCACCGAAGCGCATCTGCTGAAAAAGGGCTTTCGCAACTATTGGGGCTATAACACGCTGGGCTATTTCATTCCTGAGCCGACTTATGCCAGCGGCCAGTTCGCCGATGACCGTACCGAATTTAGGCACATGGTGGACCAGTTGCACCAGCATGGACTCGAAGTGGTTCTGGATGTGGTCTTCAACCACAGCGCCGAGAGCGACACCTTTGGCCCTACCCTGAGTTGGCGCGGCCTGGACAACGCCAGCTGGTACGCGCTGGATGCGGCCGGCCAGTACCTCAATTTCAGTGGTTGCGGCAACAGCTTCAACCTGACCCAACCCTGCGCGGTACAGATGGTGATGGACAGCCTGCGCTGGTGGGTGCAAGCGTTTGGCGTGGATGGGTTTCGCTTTGACCTGGCCACTGCGCTGGGACGCGACCCGGCACTTCGCCAGCATTTTCATCCAATGTCCGGCCTGTTGACAGCGATCGGGCAAGACCCGGTATTGGCCGGTATCAAGCTGATTGCCGAGCCGTGGGACGTCGGGCCGGGCGGCTACCAACTCGGGCAGTTCCCCGCCCGCTGGCATGAATGGAATGACCGCTTTCGCGATAACAGCCGCGCCTTCTGGCTGGGCCACCACAGCACGCGGGGCGAGATGGCGCGTCGGCTCACGGGCTCCAGCGATTACTTTGACCATGACGGCCGCAGTCCCCTGGCCTCTGTCAACCTGCTGAGCGCCCACGACGGCATGACGCTGGCCGATTTGACCTCCTACCGCCACAAGCACAACCAGGCCAATGGCGAAGACAACCGCGACGGCCAATACCATAACTTCAGCGCCAACGCAGGGGTGGAGGGTCCGACAGAAGACGCCACGGTGCAGTCCGTGCGTGGGCAATGGCAGCGCGCGCTGCTGGCCACCCTTTTTTGTTCACAGGGTTTGCCGCAGTTGTTGGCAGGCGATGAACTGGGCCAGTCCCAGCAGGGCAACAACAACGCCTACTGCCAGGACAACGAGACCAGCTGGCTGGCCTGGCCGGGCGCGCACCCGGAGTTGACCGATTTTGTGGCCGGGATGATCCATTTGCGCCAAACCCACGCGGCGCTGCGCCATGCGCGCTGGTTCACCGGTCGCGCCACGGCTGGGTCCACGCCGGCGGACATCGTCTGGCGCCGGCCGGACGGAGCAGCGATGGCTGCGAGCGACTGGGACGATCCGAAGTCGCGCAGTTTTGCCGGCCTGATCGAAGTCACCGATGCGGCTGACGCGACTGACGCCATGCCGCTGCGCTGGTTGCTGCTGCTGCAGGCGAGCGACCAGCCGCAAATTTTTGCGCTGCCACCGGGGCGCTGGCACACCGTGCTGGACAGTGCCGCCGGCTGGGTGTTGCCGGATGCCCAATGGAACGCTGCGCCCGCCTGCACGCAGGCCATCACTGCCGCGCCACGCACGGTGCTCGGGCTGGTCCAGCCTGTAGCCAGAGCGGCGCTTCATCTTGAGGCGCAGGCATGAGCCCGGCGCAAGCGGCCGTGGCGGCTATTTTTTCGCAGCGCAGCAGCGGCGTGCTGTTGCACCTGACTTCGCTGCCCGGCCCGCATGGCTCGGGTGATCTGGGCGCTGAGGCTTACCATTTTGTCGATTGGTTGGTGTCCGCCGGGCAGCGGCTCTGGCAGATACTGCCGCTGTCGCCGGTGGGGCCGGGCAACTCGCCCTATCACAGCCCCTCGACCTTCGCTGGCAATCCGCTGCTGGTGGACCTGGACGAACTGGTGCATAACGGTTGGCTGTCGCCCCAGGAGCCCCCCGGGTTTGAAGTGGGGCGCTGCGACTTTGAGCGCGTGGCGCCGTACCGCATGCAGCGTCTGCGTGAAGCCTGGCAGGGCTTCTTGGAACATACGCAGGCCAGCGACTGGACTGAGTTCGCGCGCTTTCGGGTGCAGCAAGCGCACTGGCTGGAGGGCTATGCCTTTTTCATGGCGCTGGAGACGCGCCATGGCAAACCCTGGACCCAGTGGCCAGTGGGGCTGGCACAGGCTGACCCGGCCGCGCTGGCCGCCGTGGGCGAGTCAATGGCAGACGAGCTGGGGTTCTTCAGCTTCATTCAGTGGCGCTTCATGCTGCAGTGGCAGCGTTTGCGCGACTATGCCCATGCCCACGGCATCTTGATTGTGGGCGATGCACCTATTTTTGTCGCGCATCACAGTGCCGATGTCTGGCTCAACACCGACCTGTTTCTGCTGGATGCGCAGGGCGAACCGACGGTGGTGGCGGGCGTGCCGCCCGACTACTTCAGCGCCACCGGGCAGCGCTGGGGCAATCCCTTGTACCGCTGGGACGTCATGGCCGCGCTGGATTTTGCCTGGTGGAAGGAGCGGCTCAGTCACCTGCTTGAGCTGGTGGATGTGGTGCGGCTGGATCACTTTCGTGGTTTTGAGTCCTATTGGGAAATTCCGGCCAGCGAGGCCACGGCCGTCGCCGGTTGTTGGCGTCGGGGGCCAGGCCAAGCCTTGTTTGACGCCTTGGCCAAGGCGCGATTGCAGCAGGGAGTCAGCGGCCGCCTGCCCATCATTGCGGAAGACTTGGGCATCATCACCGAGGCGGTCACCAACTTGCGCCAGGATTGCGGCTTCCCAGGCATGCGCGTGATGCAATTTGCTTTTGGCGACACCCCTGCCAACCCTTACCTGCCGCACAACTTTGACCAGCAAACGGTGGCCTACACCGGCACGCACGACAACGACACCACCTTGGGCTGGTGGCAGACGGCAGGCGCAGGGCAACGCCATAGCGCCCGCGCCTATCTCGGCCCCCTGGCCGATTTCGAGATTCACTGGGCCATGATGCAGTCGCTTTCGCAGTCAAAAGCCAACACTGCCATATTTCCATTCCAGGATGTCTTGGGGCTGGACGGCTTGCACCGCATGAACACGCCCGGCGTGGCGCAGGGTTGCTGGCAATGGCGTTTTGACTGGCGCCAGGTCGGCGATGCGCCGGCTCGGCGCCTGGCGGACATGACGCGCGCGCACGGACGCAATCTGCCAAGCCAAGGGAATTTTCAATAATCCATTTCTGGAGGTTTTCATGAAAGACAGTGCTCATCACCGCCCGGTCCGTCGAACCATCGCCCTCGTATTGGCGGGGGGGCGTGGCTCGCGCTTGCAGGACCTGACCGAAAATTGCGCCAAACCGGCGGTGCACTTTGGCGGCAAGTTCCGGATCATCGATTTTGTGCTTTCCAATTGTGTCAACTCGGGGCTGCACCGCATCGGCGTGTTGACGCAGTACAAGTCGCATAGCCTGCTGCGCCATTTGCAGCATGGCTGGTCGTTTTTGCGCAGCGAAGTCAATGAGTTCATCGATTTGCTGCCCGCCCAGCAGCGCGTTGACGAAGCCTCATGGTACCGGGGCACGGCGGATGCCGTCTATCAAAATATCGACATCCTGCGCGAACACGATCCCAAATATATTTTGGTGTTGGCGGGGGACCACGTGTACAAAATGAATTACGCCAGCCTGATTGAAGACCACGTGGCCCTGGGCGGCCCCTGCACCGTGGCCTGTGTTGAGGTGCCACTGACCGAGGCAAGCGCCTTCGGCGTCATGACCGTTGATGCCACGCGCCACATCACCCGTTTTGATGAGAAGCCGGCCCACCCCCAACCCATGCTGGACCAGCCGGGGCGCGCGCTGGCCAGCATGGGCGTCTATGTATTTGACGCCGACTACCTGTTTGCCGCCTTGCAGGCCGATATTGAAAATCCTGCCTCCGACCACGACTTCGGCAAAGACCTGATTCCGGCCATGGTGGCACGCGGCGAGGCCATGGCCCACTCGTTTGACCTGTCGTGCGTCAAACCCAGTCCGGAGGACCCGTCTTATTGGCGCGATGTCGGCACCGTCGATGCCTACTGGGCTGCCAATATCGATCTCACAGCCACCATTCCCCAGCTCGATCTCTATGACAAGGAATGGCCCATCTGGACTTACCAGCCGACCTCGCCACCGGCCAAGTTTGTCTTTGATGATGAAGGGCGCCGTGGCATGGCGGTTGATTCGCTGGTTTCCGGGGGCTGCATTGTGTCGGGCGCGCAGGTAAGGCGCTCCGTCTTGTTTACAGGCGTGCACCTGCACTCCTACTGCAGCGTGGAAGAGTCGGTTCTGCTGCCGGACGCAGATGTCGCCCGGCACTGCCGCTTACGCAAGGTGGTGGTTGACGAAGGCTGCCATATTCCTGCGGGCATGACCATTGGCTTTGACGCCGAGGAGGATGCGCGTCGTTTTCATGTGAGCCCCGAGGGCGTGGTGCTGGTCACAGTGGCCATGCTGGAGGCCTTGCGCTTGGGTCAAGCATGAAGGTTCTGTACGTTTGCACTGAGCTGTTTCCGTTTCTCAAGACCGGCGGGTTGGCCGATGTCAGTGCCGGTCTGGCCCCGGCTCTGCAGGCTTTGGGCTGCGAGGTGCGCTTGCTGCTGCCGGCGTTCCCGGCCATCAGCGACCAGGTCATCTCAACGCGGCCCATTGCCCCCTTGCCTGAGGGCCAGATGCCTTGGGGCCAGGCCCCTGACCTGCCCCCCGCCAGCCTGACGCTAATCACCCTGCCCGGCTTTGAGCTTCCGGTCTATCTGGTTCAAGCGCCGGCGTTGTATGACCGTCCGGGCAACCCTTATGTTGGATCGGATGGCCAGGACTGGGCCGACAACGCCGTTCGGTTCGCGGCGCTGGGATGGGCCGGGGCTGCCTTAGGGCGAGGGCTGGATCCAGACTGGCTGCCAGATGTCATCCACTGCCATGACTGGCACGCCGGCCTGACCCCGGCCTATGTACGGGCCTTTGCCGAGGCCAATCAAGACACGCCAGCGACAGTTTTCACCATTCACAACCTGGCGTATCAAGGCTTGTTTCCAGCGGCTGAATTTGCCCGGCTGGGCCTGCCCAAGGCCTGGCTTGATGTCAATGGCATTGAGTTTTTTGGCCGGGTTTCCTTCATGAAAGCAGCGCTTCGGTACGCGGACCGCATCACCACGGTCAGCCCGACTTATGCCCGCGAAATCATGGCGCCGGCGCAAGGCCACGGTCTTGACGGCCTGCTGCGCGAGCGTGCCAACGCGTTGTCAGGCGTTCTCAATGGCGTGGATGACCAGGTATGGAACCCGGCCAATGATGCTCTGCTGCCTGCGCGCTTTGATGCGGACAAGTTGCAGGGCAAAACCCTCGCCAAATCAGCACTTCAAGCCAAATTTTCGCTGGAGCCGCGGCCGGCCGCCCTGGTATTTGGCGTCGTTAGTCGCTTGACGCCACAAAAGGGTCTGCATCTGCTGCCCCAGGTGCTGGCTGAGTTGGTGCAACGCGGTGGGCAGCTGGCCTTGCTGGGCCAGGGTGACTTGGCGCTGGAGCAGGCCTTTGTCGATGCGGCAGTGCGGCACCCCGGTCAGGTCGGCGTGCGCATTGGCTACGACGAGCCCACCGCCCACGCCGTCATCGCTGGCGCCGATGTCATACTGGTGCCCTCGGAGTTTGAGCCGTGCGGCCTGACCCAGCTCTACGCTTTGCGCTACGGCACCTTGCCACTGGTGCGCCGGATCGGCGGTCTGGCCGATACCGTCGTCGATTGCACCCTGGAAAATCTTGACGAAGGCAGTGCCACAGGCTTTGTGTTTGACGACATGAGCCCGGCCGGCTTGCTCGGCGCCGTGCGCCGCGCCTTTGCCCTGTTTCGACGCCCCGACGACTGGTCGGCAGTGCAACAGCGCGGCATGCGCCTGCGCTTTGACTGGCACACTGCCGCGCTGCACTACCTGGCCATGTACCAATCATTGCGGCCCAGCGCAAAATAATTCACCTGTGTATCTTTCCAGAGCCATTCACCATGCCCGCCACCCCCATTTTCCAGTTTGACAAGCCGACCAACAGCGTTGAAGCCTTGCGCCGCTCCATCTCGAACCGCCTGGTTTACCAGGTCGGCAAGGACCTGCGCTCGGCCACCCAGCGCGACTGGCTGTTTGCCGTGTTTCATGCCGTGCGCGACCGCATCATGGACGGCTGGCGCGAGTCGCTGGCCCAGGCCGAAGAGCAGGATGCCAAGCGGGTCTACTACCTGTCGCTCGAATTCCTCACCGGTCGCGCCCTGACCAACGCCATGATGGCGGCCGACATCTACGAGCCGGTCAAACAGGCCTGCGCCCTGCTGGGTGCCGACTTTGACGCCCTGATCGACCTGGAGCCCGATGCCGGCCTGGGCAATGGTGGCCTGGGTCGTCTGGCGGCCTGTTTTCTGGACTCGATGGCCACGCTGGGCCTGCCCGGCATGGGCTACGGCATCCGTTATGAATATGGCATGTTTGCCCAGCGCATCGTGAAAGGCCAGCAGGTCGAAGAGCCCGACTACTGGCTGGTCAATGGCTATCCGTGGGAATTCATGCGCCCTGAGTTCAGTTACACCGTTCGGTTTGGCGGGCACCTGGTGCCGCAAAACGGCCACTCCCAGTGGGTGGATACCGAAGACGTGATTGCCACCGCCTACGACAGCGGCGTGCCGGGCCACCAGATGCGCAGCGTGGTCACCATGCGCCTGTGGTCGGCGCGTGCCAGTGGCGGCGTCAACCTCGATGCCTTTAACCGGGGCGATTACATCCAGGCGGTGGAGGCAAAAAACCAGTCGGAAAATGTCTCGCGCGTGCTGTACCCGGACGACCGCACCGAACACGGCCATGAGTTGCGCCTGCGCCAGGAATACTTTTTTGTCAGCGCCTCGCTGCAGGATATTTTGCGGCGTCATCTCAAAAGCCATAACGGTCTGGAGCAACTCGCCGACAAGGTGGCCATTCACCTCAACGACACGCATCCGGCGCTGGCCGTGCCTGAGTTGATGCGACTGCTGCTGGACGAACACCAGCTGGACTGGGAATCCGCCTGGAGCCTGTGCACGCGCATCTTCTCCTACACCAATCACACCCTGATGGAAGAGGCCCTGGAGACCTGGCAGGTGGACCTGCTGAGCCGCGTGCTGCCCCGTCACATGGGTTTGATCTTTGACATCAACGCCCGCTTTCTGGCCGAAGTTCATGCGCGCTTTCCGGACGACCACGCCCTCTTACGCCGCATCTCGCTGATCGAAGAACGCGGCACGCGCCGGGTGCGCATGGCCCATCTGTCGGTGTTGGCCAGCCACAAGGTCAATGGCGTATCGGCGCTGCACAGCCAACTGATGGTGGACACCATTTTTTCTGATTTTGTGCAGATGTATCCAGACCGCTTTTGCAACAAGACCAACGGCATCACCCCGCGCCGCTGGCTGTCGCAGGCCAACCCGTCGCTGTCGGCCCTGATCGACAGCCGCATTGGCCCAGACTGGCGGCGTGATCTGGACCAGCTGGCGCAGTTGCGCGATCTGGCCGATGAGCCGGAATTTCAAAACGCCTTTCGGCTGGCCAAGCAGCAGAACAAGCGCCGGCTGACGGAGCTGATCGCGCGCAGCCCGGGCGTCATCGTGGATCCGCACAGTCTGTTTGACGTGCAGGTCAAACGCATGCACGAATACAAACGCCAGCTGCTCAATGTGCTGCACGTCATCACCCGCTACCACCGTATCCTGGCGCAACCCCACGCCAACTGGGTGCCGCGCACCGTGATCTTTGCCGGCAAGGCGGCCTCGGCCTATTACATGGCCAAGCTCATCATCCGGTTGATCAATGACGTGGCGCGCGTCATCAACAACGACCCCCTGATCGGCTCGCTGTTGCGCGTCGTCTTCATCCCCAATTACCGGGTTTCGCTGGCGGAAATCATCATCCCCGCGGCGAATTTGTCCGAGCAGATTTCAACCGCCGGCACCGAGGCCTCGGGCACCGGCAACATGAAATTTGCCCTCAATGGCGCCCTCACCATTGGCACCTGGGACGGCGCCAACATCGAGATTGCCGAGAACGTGGGCCTGGACAATATTTTTGTCTTTGGCAACCGTGCCGACAAAGTGACCGAACTGCGCGGCTACGGCTATCAGCCGCGCGGCTACTACGAGGGTAATTTTGATCTGAAGCTGGCCATTGACCGCCTCACTGAAGGCGCTTTTTCGCCTGAGGAACCCGAGCGTTACCGTGATGTGGTCAATACACTGCTGGAGACCGATTACTACCAGCTGTTGGCCGACTACGGCGACTACTGTGCCAGCCAGGACAAGGTGGACGACCTCTATCGGCACCCGGCAGCATGGACACGCAGCGCAATTCTGAATGTTGCGGGCATGGGGCCCTTCTCTTCGGACCGCACGATTCGTGAATACGCCACCGACATCTGGGGCGTGAAGCCGATACAGTAGCGGCCTCGTTTACTGCAACTTTACTGACACTTCAAGCGCTTGCTTCGACCCGGACCTAGACTGCCCCTATGACCCAAAACCTATTGATGATCGAAGACGACGCGCGCCTGGCCCAGATGGTCAGTGAATACCTGGGGCAGTCAGGCTTTGCAGTGAGCCATGCTGGCGATGGCCAAACGGGGCTGAGCCAGCTGCAAGCCAGCCCGCCTGACCTGGTCATCCTGGACCTGATGCTGCCTGACATGGACGGGCTGGAGGTATGTCGGCGCATCCGCGCTCTGCCCGGGGCCATGGCGCAAATACCCGTGCTGATGTTGACCGCCAAGGGCGACCCCATGGACCGCATCATCGGGCTGGAAATCGGTGCTGACGACTACCTGCCAAAACCGTTTGAGCCCCGCGAGTTGCTGGCCCGCATTCGCGCCGTGTTGCGCCGCCATGTGGAGGGCGCGCCAAAAGTTGAAACACAGCTGCATTTTGGCTCACTCGAAATTGACCGCGACGCCCGCTCCGTCAGCGTGGCGGGCCAACCCTGCGACTTGACCTCTTACCAGTTTGATCTTCTGGTGGCGTTGGCCGAGCGCGCCGGGCGGGTGCTCACGCGCGACCAGATCATGGAAGCGGTGCGCGGGCGAGAACTGGACGCGTTTGACCGTTCGATTGACGTGCACATGGGCCGCATCCGCGCCGCGATCGAACTCGATGCCAAGGATCCCAAGCGCATCCTGACGGTGCGCGGCGTCGGCTATGTGTTTGCGCGCCAGCAAGAATGAGCAAGTGTTTTAAAAAACTGTATGTGCGTATCTGGCTGGCCGTGGTGCTGGCGCTGGCGGTATTGACCCTGTTGGTGGGTTGGGCCTGGCGCCTGACCGCAGAGCCGCCGCTGCGCAATGTGGTCATCCGCGACCATCTCGGCAAAATCATAGGCAATGGGCACGCCCGCATGCGGCGGCCACCGGACATCGGCTTTGGGGAGCATGGCGACCGGGCGCCCGATACGCAGGATCGCTGGCTCTTGCCCTACAGCCAGTATGGCTTCGACCCCGAGTTTGTCGTGGTGATGAACGACGGGGAAATTGTGCACCTGCAACTGCCACGCCCACCACCGCCGCCCTGGGGTCGCTTGCCCTTTGGATTTTTCTGGACCCTGGCCCTGGTCGGCCTCGCCGTGGCACTTGCCACCTACCCGATCATTCGCAAGCTCACGCGGCGCCTGGAGTTGCTGCAAAACGGTGTGGAGAAGTGGGGCGAAGGCGACCTTTCGATCCGCGTGCCGGAAGCTGGCACCGACGAGGTGGCCTTTCTGGGCGCACGCTTCAACCACGCAGCCCAGCGCATCGAGACCCTGGTCAAGTCGCATGAATCGTTGCTGGCATCGCAAAAATCATTGCTCGCCAACGCCTCGCATGAGTTGCGCTCGCCGCTGACCCGCATTCGGATGGGACTGGAGTTGATGGGCGCACCGTCGTCGCCGGCATTCAAAAGCGAGATCTCACGCAACATCAATGAACTGGACCAGTTGATTGAAGAGATCCTGCTGGCCAGCCGCCTGGATGCGCGCGAAGCCGACCTGGGCACGGTTGAATCGGTTGACCTGATTGGCCTGGCAGCGGAGGAATGCGCGCGGGTCAACGCCGAGCTCGATGTACAAATGGTGAGCGACCCGGCAGCCGAGTCGACCGGGCCAAGCGACCTGCCGGTGCAAGGGGTCACCAAATTGCTGCGTCGCGCGGTGCGCAACTTGCTGGAGAATGCGCGCCGCCATGCCGCGGGCGAGATCAAGGTGGCACTGCGCAAGACCGACAGCCAGGCCATCATCAGTGTCTGTGACCATGGCCCGGGTGTTCCAACCGCGTTACGGGAGCGGATTTTCGAGCCCTTTTACCGTTTGCCTGGCGCGACGGAGCGCGACGGAGGCGTCGGTCTGGGTCTGGCCCTGGTGAAATCCATCGCGCTGCGCCATGGTGGCACGGTGTCTTGCGAAAATCGCCCCGATGGCGAGGGCGGTGCCTGCTTTGTCATTCACTTGCCGCTGGCGCCGCTCCGCTCTCGATAAAAGTCGCAAGAAGTGACGTTTATCTGCAAAAACAGCAGCGCTATCCCCCAAATGGGGGATAGCGCCTGACTTGAAGTCCCGGTACAGTCTTCCCAACTGCTGTCACAGTGCATAAGCGTTGGGGTTCGGTCAGTCGGTAGGCAGGCATTCAGACCTTCACCGCATCCAACGAGGTTCCCTCGGGAACTTTTTCACAGCCACCTTCGGGTGGCTTTTTTTATGTAAAAACAGGCCGCAGCCCTCGTCTACATTGAGTGTAGAGCTATATTTTTAATAGCACATTGGCGGCCGTGATATCCACCAGACAGCGCGTGTGCCCAAGCGGACATTCGCGCTCAAAGCAAGGCGCGCAGTCCAGCGGCGGCTGGTAACTTGCATCGTTTTTCAGCCACAGCACGGTGGCGCGGTCATTCAGGGGCGGCGTGTGCAGCGGGCTGCTGGAGCCAAAGATGGCCACTTGCCGCACACCCAAGGCGGCGCCCACATGCATCAGGCCGGAGTCATTGCTGACAAGGCAGTTGGCAGCGGCGGTAACGCTGAACGCCTGGGCGAGCGAGGTTTCACCGGCAAGGTTGCGGCACTTGCCGGGCTGCTCGGTGTTGACCAAGTCAGCGATTTCTTCGCACAAGTCGCGTTCTTTGGCCGAACCCAGCAGCACGACCGGCAGTTCAAGACGCTGGGCCAGCTCGGCAAAATGCCCGGTCGGCCAGCGCTTGGCCGGGCCGTATTCGGCCCCGGGGGCAAACACGTCATAGCCGCCGCGCTGCAAATCCAGCGCCGCCAGGGCGGTGTCAACCTCCGCCGCATTCATCTGCAGTTGCGGTCGGTCGTTGACTGCGTCGGTCGCACCGCTGAGCGCCGAGTAAAACGCCACCATCGGCGGGCGCCGGGCCTTGGGCGGGTTTTTCAGGCGATGGGTCAGCAGACCGATCCGGGCTTCGCCGAGGTAACCCACCCGCTTTGGAATACCCGCCAACAGCGGCAGCAAGGCGCTTTTCAGGGAGTTCGGGCAAATATAGGCCATGTCAAAACGGCCAGCGAGTTGCCGGGCCAAGCGGCCCCTAGCCTTGAGTTGCAGACCGCCGTGGGCGAAGGGCAGCTCAATGACCTCGGCCACCTGGGGCATCAGTCGGTACACCGGCGCCACCCAGGGCAGCGCGCCGACCGTGAGACGCTCGCCGCGCCCCTGCAGGTGGCGCAAGAGCGGCTCGGTCATCACCGCGTCCCCAATCCATTGGGGGGCGATGATCAAAGAATGGGGGGGAGCCCCCGATCCTTCAGTGCCCGGCGAAATGCTCACCCGCCTTGAGTTTGTAAACCGTGCCGCAATACGGGCACTTGGCCTCACCGGTGTGGGCCACGTCCAGGTAAACCTTGGGGTGGCTGCTCCAGAGTTTCATGTCAGCCTTGGGGCTGGGGCAGTACACGCCACCTTGGTGGTTGAGGTCCTGGGCCAGGAGTTCGACAACGGATTTGTTCATATTCTTCCTTAAATGGTTGGGGACAGAGCTGGTGCGCTTCGCGTCACTGCGGTCTGTCCCGCAAGGTCTCAAACTCTACTCAGCCAATGCGCGTACTTGGGGTTGCGGCCATTGACGATGTCAAAGAACGCGCTCTGGATTTTTTCGGTGATCGGGCCGCGGCTGCCAACATAGTCGTCTCTGCCCAGTTCGATGCGGTCGAGTTCGCGAATCGGGGTGACTTCAGCGGCCGTGCCGGTGAAGAAGGCCTCATCACAAATATAGAACTCGTCGCGGGTGATGCGCTTTTGGATAACCTCCAGCCCCAGGTCCTTCGCAATGTGCAAAATGGTGTTGCGGGTGATGCCGTTGAGCGCGCCCGAGGACAGGTCGGGCGTGTACACCACGCCGTCTTTGACGACAAAGACGTTCTCGCCGGGGCCCTCTGCCACAAAGCCCGAGCAGTCGAGCATCAGCGCCTCGTCATAACCCTCGTCGGTGACTTCCAGGTTGGCCAGAATCGAGTTGCTGTAGTTGCTCACCGCCTTGGCTTGCGTCATGGTGATGTTGACGTGGTGGCGCGTGAAGCTGCTGGTCTTGACCCGAATGCCGCGCTTCATGCCTTCTTCGCCCAGATAGGCGCCCCATGGCCAGGCGGCCACCATCAGATGAATGGTGTTGCCTTTGGGGGAAACGCCCAATTTCTTGTCGCCAATCCAGCTCAAGGGGCGGATGTAGCCGCCCTCCAACTTGTTCTCGCGCACCACGGCCTTTTGCGCCGCCAGCACCTCGTCCATGCTGAACGGAATCTTCATGCGCAGGATCTTGGCGCTGTTGAAAAGGCGTTCGGTGTGCTCTTCGAGCCGGAATATGGCGGTGCCGCCAACGGCGTTATAGGCGCGCACGCCCTCAAAAACGCCACAGCCGTAATGCAGGGTATGGGTGAGCACATGGATCTTGGCGTCGCGCCACTCGACCATCTGGCCGTCCATCCAGATTTTTCCGTCTCGGTCCGCCATCGAAGGGGGTACAGGGTTCATCAGTGTCTCCTCAAAAATTGGGCTTGCAGATTCTGTAAAAAATTGATTTTACGAGCCCGCAGCGGCTAGCTCGCGTTCAGGCCGCATGGGCGTCGCGCACAGAACTCTCCAGTTCGGCAAAAGCCTCTTGCACGTAGTCGCCCAAACGCTGCAAATTGGGCAATTCATCGGTGGCGATCAGGCCAAAGAACAGCTCCCCGGCGTAGCTGAACAGCGTGATGTTGAGCAGATTGCTGGGCGGCAGGGTGCTGATGGGGTGCATCTCCTCCACCTTGGCGCCTTTGATGTACAAATATTTTTTGGGCCCCGGCACGTTGGAGACCAGGGTGTTGCCCATCGGGGGCAGCGTGTTGCTGAGTTGGAGCAGTTCTGCAATCTGCGCCACCAGCGCGGTGATGATGGTGTAAGACTCGATCGCCTCGGGCGCCACGCTGTCGATCATGGTGCGCACATTGCGCAGTGAAAACCCGATGTTGCGCAGCCGCACATAGGGGTCGTCGGTGGGCGCCGACAACTCCACCTGGATGATGCCGATCTTGTTGCCCGCCGTCTTCTCGCCTTCTTTGCGCAGGTTGACCGGCATCTGGATCGTGATCGGGCGCTTGAGCTCCACCCCTTGATCCTTGAGATAGCGGTGCAAGGCGCCATCCAGGCAGGTCAGCGCCACATGGTTGACGGTGGAACGGGTTCGTTCGCGAATCTGATTCACCCGCGCCATCGACACGCCAGCGCTGGCAAACTGCCGGCCGGCCGTCACCTGCCCGGTCAACGGCGTCCTGGCGGTTGAGACGAATGGCAGGGCAATCGCGTTCTTGGTGAGCTTGACACTCTCCAGCAACAGCATGGTCGCCAGCCGGGCGATGCCCAGGAATCGCAGCGTGGTGCCGCCCACGTCCTTCCACAACGATTGCATCAATTGCTGCATGGCCTGTTTGCTGCGGTCGCCATGGCCACCGTGTTTTTGGGTCCACACCGGTGTCAGCTCCAGATCATCGGGCGTGTGCGCCATGCTCTCTGACGTCCAGCGCGACATCGTGATGCCATCGGCGCACGCGTGGTGCATTTTTTGATACAGCGCAAAGTAAGCTTTTTTCTGGTCAATATCGAGGCCGTCAATCACATGCACCTCCCACAAGGGGCGGGAGCGGTCCAGCATGGGCTGGTGCAGCGTCGCGACAAAGTCGTACAACGCTTGCCGGTCATTGCAGCCGCTGGCGAGCTTGTGATAAAAAATGTGCTGCTTCAGATCGACCGTGTGGCTGTACTGCCAGTGCGGCATGGCGGTCAATGAAAACTTGATGACGCGATTGAACGGTGCCTTGACATCGGTAAACGTCAGTAATTCACGGTACAGATTTTTTGCAAAGGCGGGCGTTGCATTGGCTGGACGCTGGCACATCAGCAGGCCCGCCACATGCTTGGGGCTCGCCTGCGTCTCGGCGATGAAAAACGCAAGATCCAGTAACGACAATTTGCTCATGGTGCCTCGTTCTTGCGCTGCAATGGAAGGCTCCATTTTGCGTCATCCCGGCTCTTTCATTCGAGTCATTGGGGTTGACTTTTCAGCGCGGCCAGCCCAACGTCACCGCCAGGCCACCCAGGCGCTCGGAACGACTCACCTGCACCCGGGCGCCAAACACCGCCGCAATTCACCAGCCGGTGCCGCCCATGCCAAGGGTCAACGCCAGCAGCCAGCGATAAACCCGCACCGGCGCGTCCCACACCAGAATCTTGACATTTGGGTTTGGGTTTGGGTTTGCAGTGGTCGACATGGCTAATGGCACCTTCAGAGGGCGTCATCGTAGAAGCGGCAGATTAAGCAAGTCTTAAAGCGCTCCCGCCTTCAATTTGGCACGCGCACGCGCACGCGCTATGCTTCACCTGTTATTGCCCAACCGAGCAATGGCGTTTCTCTTACATCCCAGGAATCAATTTAATGAATAAAACTGTGTGGACAATGACTTGCGGGCTGATTTTTTCCGGCCTGGCCGTGAGCGCGCTGGCCCAAACCACGCTGTCGCCCAAAGCCCAGTACGCGGCCGAGAGTCGGCAGGCGCAGGCACTTTATGCCGCCGACAAGAAGAACTGCAATGACGAGGCGTCGTCCGCGGCGCGCCTGCAATGCCGGCGCGACGCCAAGAGCGAGTACGACAAAGCCATGGCCGCGGCCAAGGCGCACCGTGGAGCCCAGGCCGCCAGCCCCGCCCCGGCGCACAAAGCGCAAGTCGGCTGCCCGGACTGCGCCCGGGTGACCGCGGTCAACGTGAGCACGCAAAAAGGCGAAGGCAGCGCCGTGGGCCTGATCGCGGGCGGCGTCGCTGGCGCCGTGCTGGGCCACCAGGTGGGCGGCGGCATGGGCAAGGACCTGGCCACGGTTGCCGGTGCCGCGGGCGGTGCTTATGCGGGTCAAAAGATTGAAGAAAACGTCAAATCGCGCAAGGTGTGGACCGTCAGCGTGCAGTATCAGGATGGGCGCAAGCACAGCTTCAACTTCGAGCAGGACCCTGGCTTCAGAACCGGCGATGCCGTCAGAAACTCCGGCAACAGCATCGTTCGCCAATGAAGGGGTGCGCAGATTCAAAGTGCCCCAGGAATCTGCCCATGCCAGGACATTGCTATAAATAATATAGCATAAGAGGCAATACAGTCGCGGGCTGAAGGCCTAAATCACCTGCAATCCGTGACGCGTCAAGCCTCGGGCGGCATTGGCATCAAGCAACTACAGCCCGCGCACCACGTCCATGGCTTGCTCGACCCGCTCCACCGCATGAATCGTCAAGCCTTCAATCGGCTTTTTCGGCGCATTGGCCTTGGGCACCAGCGCCACGCTGAAACCGAGCTTGGCCGCTTCTTTGAGCCGTTCCTGCCCGCGCGGCGCTGGCCGTATTTCGCCGGCCAGGCCGACCTCGCCAAAGGCAAAAAATCCTTTCGGTAGCGGCTTGCCGCGCAAGCTCGACGTGATCGCCAGCAGCACCGCCAAGTCAGCAGCGGGCTCAGAGATGCGCACGCCGCCTACCGCATTCACAAACACGTCCTGATCCATGCAGGCAACCCCGGCGTGGCGGTGCAGCACCGCCAGCAGCATGGCGAGGCGGTCTTTGTCCAGCCCGACACTCAAACGCCGGGGTGAGGGCCCACCGCTGTCGACCAGCGCTTGAATTTCCACCAGCATCGGCCGTGTGCCCTCCAGCGTCACCATCACGCAACTGCCGGGCACCGGCTCGGCGTGCTGGCTCAGGAAAATGGCGCTCGGGTTGGAGACGCCCTTGAGACCTTTTTCGGTCATGGCAAACACGCCAATCTCGTTGACCGCGCCAAAACGGTTCTTGATGGCGCGCACCAGCCGAAAACTCGAATGCGTGTCGCCCTCGAAATACAGCACCGTGTCCACCATGTGCTCCAGCACGCGCGGCCCGGCCAGGGCGCCATCTTTGGTGACGTGACCGACCAGCACAATGCAAGTCGCCCGGCCTCGGGTGACCCCATCTGATCGTCCGCTGGCTTTGGCGTAGCGCGTCAGGTGCGCGGCACACTCGCGCACCTGCGCCACCGAGCCGGGGGCGGACGTGAGCTGCTCGGAATACACGGTTTGAATCGAGTCGATGACGGCGATATCGGGCTGCGTGGCATCGAGAATCGCGAGGATCTTTTCCAGCTGAATCTCGGCCAGCACCCGCACCTGCGAGTGGTCCAGCCCGAGGCGGCGCGAGCGCAGGGCGATCTGGGCGCCGCTTTCTTCGCCCGTCACATATAAAGTGCTTTGGCCACTGCGCTGCAGCGAATCGAGCGCCTGCAGTAAGAGCGTCGACTTGCCAATGCCGGGGTCGCCGCCGATCAGCACCACGCCGCCTTCGACCATGCCGCCGCCCAGCACCCGGTCAAGCTCCTCGTGACCGGTGGGCGTGCGCGCCATGTCCACGGCATCAATGTCGCTCAGAATGGCGACTTCGGCTGTTTTGGCCAGCGAGGCGAAGCGGTTTTTGGCGGGCGCGCTGCTCTCGGCGACCGACTCGATCAGCGTGTTCCAGGCGTTGCAGCTGGGGCATTTGCCTTGCCATTTGGGGCTGGTGCCGCCACAGTCGGAGCAAACGTAAACGGTTTTTTCTTTGGCCATGCAGGCGATGTTACTGTATGGAAAAACAGATATCGGCGGAGCCGGCTTGCCAGTTTGTGCGTACTACATTATTAATAGCAAATTATGCAGCAATGACGGGAGCTACAGCCAGTTTCACCTCTGAAAAATTCAGACTCAGTCGTCGTCTTCCTTGTCCTTGCGCTTGCCCGACCCTTTGTTCTCTGGCTCCTCCTTGGCGCTGCGATGACATTCAACGCAATTGTCGAAGTTTTGAATGCCTTCTTCCTGATGCTCCGAGCGTATGTTGTCCAGGCTGTGCTCATGGCAACCGTAGCAGGTGTAGCGGCGGTAGTCGTTGTTGCTGTGACAGGTCTCGCATGAGGCTGCGTGGTCCCTGTCGAGCAAAAACAATTTGTCATGTTCAAACGTGGCGGGTTTCCAGGCTTGCTGGCTGTGACATTGATTGCAGTTGCCTGTGATCTGACCGTGCAGCTTGTCGGTCGGCGCCTGGTGGCAACTCTGGCATTGCTCGCGCACCGCTGTTTTGAGCAATAAATGCGAGAACGGCTTGCGACTGCGCTGGGTGAGTTTGGGGGCTGCGTGATCGCTGTGGCAGGCCATGCAGTCCTGCTCGATCAGCGCCTGGTGGAACGAGGTCTTGCGCGTGCGTTGAACAATGGCCACGCCCTTGCTGGTGCGCAGTCCGATGTCGGGCAGGACATGGCAGCTGACGCAGCGCGCCGCGCCACGGCGCATGGCAGGCGAAGCAGTCGGTGGCAATTTCGGCGTGGGCCGCCACCACCTGACCCGGGCTCACCATCAGGTGCGGATAGGTAAAGACCAGAACGACCAGCACCAGCAGGTTGGCCGCTATCAGGACCATGAGCCAGCCGCGTTTCATTTCCAGCCCCAGAATAAAAAGACGGCCGTGATGTGTGCCAGGGCGAGCACGGCAAACGCCAGCGTGATCGGAAAGTGAACCGAGCGCCACTGCTTGACCGCGTCAAACGTCAGGCTGTCCCAGTACAGGTGCTCGTCGAGTTCATCGGCGGCCATGCCGTGCTGGCGCATCCTCTGCCGTGCTTCTTCCAGTCGCCGGCGCGAACGGTCGAGCAAAAATTTGCCGGTCAGCCCGCTGGCGACGTTGATCAGCATGGCCACGACCGCCAGCCAGGCCAGAATCGAATTGAAATGAATGCCGGCGTGCACCAGCACCAGCAAGGAGCCGAGCCAGGCCATGCGCTCATGCCAGCGCAGCAGCTGCACCGGATGCCCCGATTTGATCAGCTGGCGTTTGCGCAGCGAATAGCCGAATGAACCCAGAATCAGCAGCGTCCCTGGAATCCCCAGATAACGACCGATCCAGGCGATGTTGGCCAAGTGCAACAAGGCGTCGATCAACACGGTGGCCAGCGCCAGCATGCCCAAAGACAGCAGGAAGGGCAGGACTTCGCGGCGAATCAGTCTGGCTTTCATTCTCGTCAGGCCTCAATTTCCAAGGCTGATTCCGGCATGCCCACGCACAGCAGGCAATGCCCTGGTGCGATGTCATGCTCTGGCGGGTTGGCGTAGCGCACGCGGCCACTGAGCAACTTAGTCTCGCAGCTCCCGCAACTGCCAGAACGGCAACCCGAATCGACCGCCACGCCGTGTCGTTCGGCGAAATCGAGCAAGGTTTCGTCCTGCCCGTCCCACATCAGCGTGCGGCCAGAGCGGCGAAAATGTATGGCGAGCGGGGCGGCCAGACCCGCAGGCTGCGCCTGGGGTGTGGCACCCGGCAAACGCACCGATGCCGGGCCAAACGCTTCAAAGTGGATGTCCTGCAATGGCACGCCCCAGCGGGCCAGCGCCGGCACCAGGCTCTCCATCATGGCCGCCGGGCCGCAGACATAGAACTGATGCCGGCCGTGCGGCAAGGTCCGCCGCAGCAGATCGATGTCCACGTGCCCGGCATGCTGGTAGTCGCGCTCCAGCACGTCGTTCGGGCCCGGGCGGCTGTAGACCACGCTCAGGCGAAAGTTGGGATGCGAGTTGGCCAACTGTTCGAGCTGCAGCTTGAACGCATGTTCGCCGCCTTGGCGCACCCCGTAGTAGAGGTGAAGCGTGCGCTCGGGCTGCTCGGCCAGACACCAGCGCAGCATGCTCATCATCGGCGTGATGCCGATGCCACCTGCGATGAACACGGCCGGCACCTGCGGGTCGGGATCGATGAAGAAGTGACCCGACGGCGCCTTGACCTGGAGCACATCACCCTCGCGGATCCGGTCATGAAAGTGACTCGAGGCCGCGCCGGGCGGAACCTCCGGTCGGTCGGCTGGGGCCGGGATGCGTTTGATGGTGATGCGGTAGCACGTCGGCTCCGGCCGATCGGACAGCGAGTAGCAGCGCGTGATCATGCGTTGCCCGCCTGGCGCGCCTGCGTCGACGACCTGCAGCATGAAGGTGAGGAACTGGCCCGCCCTGAACGGTGGCAGCGCAGCGCCGTCGGCCGGCTCAAGATAGAAGGAGCACTGCGTGTGGGTGTCGTCCTCGAATTCGCGGCGCAGCACGCGGAACTCGCGCCAGCCGGGCCAGGCGCCCGATGAAACGGGCAGGGTTTGGACGCCCTCGGCGGCCGGCGTCTTGGCCGCCACACCGCGTCGTCGCCACACCATGACGCCGATCCCGACCGCAAGCTGAAACAGCAGTGCCGCACAGATGCAGGCAAGAAGCAGTGGCGCGGTCACGGATAACTTAGTGATGAATTGAACATCGCGACCGGTCGCAGCCGCAGTTTGATACTGTCCGGCTCATTCTAGGAATGCCCTTCCACGCGCGTTTGATTTTGATCAAACCCACGGGGACGCCCATTCCGTCAGCGGCCACCCACAAGTCCGTGATGTGGACAGTCTGCTCGGTTTCGGGCGCTTCCAGCTTGCGCGCGGCCGAGTCTCAAGGGCGCCTTAGGGCGAAATGTGGCAGCGTTGCACGTAGGCGTCAGCAGCCGTATTGACCAGCTTGCCGAAAGCTATCAAAATTAGAGCGGCCAGCGCCGCCATGGCACGCACACCAGATGAAAAAACAACCCCTATGAAAACACCTGTCAACACCTTCAAACAAGCCCTGCAGCACCAGCAGACCCAGATCGGCCTGTGGCTCGGCCTGGCTGACCCCTATTGCGCCGAACTCCTGGCCGGCACCGGCTATGACTGGCTGGTGATCGACGGCGAGCACGCGCCCAACGATCTGCGCTCGGTCCTCGGGCAACTGCAAGCCATTGCCAGCGCCACCAGTGCGCTGGCTGGCCCCGGTTCGCACCCCGTGGTTCGCGTGCCGGTGGGCGACACGGCGCTGATCAAGCAATACCTGGAACTGGGGGCGCAGACCCTTCTGGTGCCGATGGTGGACACGGCGGCCCAGGCGGCCCAATTGGCGCAAGCCATGCGTTACCCGCCGCAGGGCATTCGCGGCATGGGCAGTCCGATCGCACGGTCGTCGCGCTGGCAGGGCTACCCCAACTACATTCATGAAGCCAATGACCAGGTGTGCCTGCTGGTGCAGGCCGAGACGGTGGAGGCCATGGAGAACCTGGACGCCATCGCCGCCACGCCGGGCGTCGACGGCGTCTTTATCGGCCCGGCCGATTTGTCGGCCTCGATGGGTTTTCCAGGCAACCCCGGTCATCCCGAGGTCCAGGCCGCGATTGAAGACGGCATCGCCCGCATTCTCAAGGCCGGCAAGGCGCCCGGCACACTGGCGACCAGCGAGGATCAGGCACGCAAGTGGCTGGCGGCCGGGGCCTTGTTCGTGGCGGTGGGCGTCGACACCATGCTGCTGTCGGCGGCGGCGACAGCGCTGCTGGAGAAGTTCAAGCTGCCGGCGGCTGCTGCCGCTGCGGTCCGTGGTTATTAAACACTGCTACCATAATAATATCTACCAAGGCATACGGGACAAGGGCTAGAGCCCGATATGACCCATTAATCTCTCAACGAAGTGTGTATGGAGGACGCCCGCGAGATGGGCGGAAATGTCAGATTTTTTCTTTGACCGTCTTGGACGCGCCGTCCGCCTTGACGCGAGCGATGTCAGATTCACGCGCTGCCTCGGTGGCGTACATCTGGCTGGTGCCAATGACCTGATGATTGCCCGTCACTGCTCTTGCTCAGTTCATACCAGCCAGTCATATTTATTCTCCTGTAGTGAGGCACAGACTGTGCAAAAGCTCGGGCAGCCGATGCGCTCAAGCCGAGTCAATCCATGAGACCTCTCAAATAGGATTGACAGAGACGACCGGCTCTTGCTTGCGAAATCTCAATGACTCAGCCTCATCACGGCTGCACCGCAAAATGCCGCGATCTTGCGCACCGTCAATACCGGCGCAATTTGCCACGCCAAGATAATCGAAGCTAAGCCGCTCTCATCATGACCGTTGTCCTCCCCCTTGTTGCCGCCATCGATTCGTTGCTGAACCCAGCGCGGCTTCATCTGCGCATTGGGAGCGAGCCATGAGTGGATTAACCCAGCTCGATGCGGCCCAGCGGCTCAGGCAATACGGCCCTAACCGGCTTCAAGCCGCCACCCAACAGGCCGTGTTGCTCCAGTTTCTGGCGCACTTCAAAAATCCACTGGTGCTGGTGCTGCTGGCGGCCAGCGGCCTGTCGGCCTTGACGGGTGACCTCACGGGCGCCGTCATCATCGGTGTGATTGTGATGATGAGCGTGACGCTGGACTTTGTGCAGGCTTACCGGGCCGGCCGCGCGGCTGAACAACTGGCCCTCAAGGTGGCCGTCACCGCCACCGTGCTGCGCGACGATCACCCGTGCGAGTTGCCGGTGACCGAGCTGGTGCCCGGCGACGTGGTGCTGCTGTCGGCCGGCAATCTGGTGCCAGCCGATGCGCGGTTGCTGGAGGCGGATGACTTCTTTGTCAACCAGGCGCAGCTGACCGGCGAACCTTTTCCGGTCGAAAAGCGCGTTGTCAAACCCGGCGATGCCGGCGCCGAACCGGCCCCAGCCGAGGCCTGGGCCCTGGATGCGCCGGACGCCGTGTTCATGGGCAGTTCCGTGATCAGTGGTTCGGCGCGCGTGACGATTGGCCGCACCGGCAGCGCCAGCGCGCTGGGGCTTGTCGCAGTCAGCCTGGCAGAAAAATCGCCTCCCACCGCGTTCGAGATCGGCACCCGGCGTTTCGGCATGCTCATCATGCGCTTGACGTTTCTGCTGGTGCTGTTCACCTTGCTGGTCAATGTGGCATTGCACCGCTCCTTGCTCGAATCATTCTTGTTTGCCGTGGCACTGGCGGTGGGCCTGACGCCCGAGTTGTTGCCGATGGTGGTATCGGTGACGTTGACCCGCGGCGCCCTGCGCATGGCCGCGCTGAAAGTGATTGTGAAACGCCCGTCCGCCATTCAGGACATGGGCGCGATGGATGTGCTGTGCACCGACAAAACCGGCACATTGACTGAGGCCCAAATCCGGCTGGAGCGCCATGTCGATGCGCAGGGCGAGGATGACCCCCATGTGCTGGAACTTGCCTACCTGAACAGTTTTTTCGAGAGCGGCCTGAAAAGCCCGCTCGACGATGCCATCCTGGCGCACGAAGAGATCGACGTATCAAGCTGGCACAAGATTGACGAAGTGCCGTTTGATTTCGAGCGCCGGCGCGTGTCGGTGCTGGTGGAGCGCGGCGCTGCGCGCCGGTTGGTCGTCAAGGGCGCGCCCGAAGACATGGTTCGCCTGTGCACGCACTACCAGGACAGTGCGGACGCCACGGTGCTGCTTGATGAGGCGGCGCGCGCGCGCATCAACGCGCTGTTTGACAGTCTGGGTGAAGAGGGCTTTCGGGCGCTGGGCATCGCCTGGCGCGAGGTGCCCAGCGATCACCCGCATGCGGTGGTGTCAGACGAGAGTGCGCTCATCTTTGCCGGTTTCGCGGCCTTTTTGGACCCGCCTAAGGCCAGCGCGGGCGAGGCGCTCAAGGCACTGACCGCCAGCGGCGTGGCCGTCAAAATTGTGACGGGTGACAACGAGCGCGTCACCCGCCATGTCTGCACCCAACTGGGCGTGCCCATTGAGGGCGTGCTGACCGGCGCGGAGATGTCGGCCATGCAAGACGATGCCCTGCGGGCACGGGTGGAAGGCGTCAACCTGTTTTGCCGCGTCAACCCGGCGCAAAAGAATCGCATCATCCTGGCACTGAAAGCGCGCGGTCATGTAGTGGGCTATCTGGGTGACGGCATCAACGACGCACCCTCCCTGCACACGGCCGATGTCGGTATTTCGGTGGAAGGCGCGGTCGACGTGGCCAAGCAGGCGGCGGCCATGATTCTGCTGGAGCACGACCTGATGGTGCTGCACCAAGGCATTCTGGAAGGCCGACGCACCTTTGGCAATGTGATGAAGTACATCATGATGGCCACCAGCTCCAACTTCGGCAACATGTTCAGCATGGCGGCGGCCACCTTGTTTCTGCCGTTTCTGCCGATGTTGCCACTGCAGATTTTGCTCAACAACCTGATGTATGACGTATCGGAAATCACGCTGCCCATGGATAACGTGGACGAGGAGGACCTGGCGCAGCCGAGACGGTGGGACATGGGTTTCATCCGCAATTTCATGCTGACCATCGGCCCCATCAGCTCGCTGTTTGATTTTCTGACCTTCTACCTGCTGCTCAGCCTTTTCAACGCGCATGAATCCTTGTTTCGCACCGGCTGGTTCGTTGAGTCCATCGCCACCCAGGTACTGGTTATTTTTGTGATTCGCACCCGGCGCAACCCCTTGCGCAGCCACCCCAACCGCTGGCTCGTGCTGACGTCTCTGGCGGTGGTGGTCACGGCGATGTCGCTGCCGTTCACCCCGCTGGCTCCTTACTTGGGGTTCACGCCGCTGCCGATGGGGTTTTTCGGACTGCTGATGCCCTTGCTGATCGCCTACCTGCTGGCCGTGGAAGGAGGCAAGCAATGGTTCTACCGCCGCCTGATGCGGGCTTGAGTGCGGGCGAGGCCGCCCAGCGCTTGCAAGCCGACGGCCCCAACGCATTGCCCGGCGACCAGCGTCGCACCCTGCACGCCATCGTCCGGGAGACCCTGCAAGAGCCGATGTTCATGCTGTTGCTGGCAGCGGGCACGCTCTACCTGGTGTTGGGTGACCTGCACGAAGGACTGGTGTTGTTTGGACTGGTGCTGGTGGTGCTGGCCTTGACGCTGTACCAGGAAGGCAAGACCGAGCGGGCCATGGCCGCCTTGCGCGATCTCACCAGCCCGCGCGCGCTGGTGCTGCGCGAGGGGCGACCGCTGCGCATTGCCGGGCGCGACGTGGTGCAGGGCGACATCCTGCTGCTGTCCGAGGGCGACCGCATTGCCGCCGATGCGCTGCTGATCAGCGGCACCGACCTGCAGGTCGACGAATCCCTGCTGACCGGCGAGCCGGTGCCGGTCAGCAAGATCGCGACACTGCGACCCACTGCGCAACCCGCAGCGCGCCCCGGCGGGGACGGTTTGCCCTACCTGTTCTCCGGCACCCTGGTGGTGAAGGGGCACGGCAGCGCGCGCGTGACCGCGACCGGCCCGCGCAGCGAGATCGGACGCATCGGCACCGCGCTGGAGACCCTCACCAGTGAACCGTCGCCGCTCAAAAAGCAGACCGCCCGGCTGGTGAAAGTGCTGGCGCTGATTGCCTTTGGCGCCAGTCTGCTGCTGGTGCTGGCCTATGGCCTGCTGCGCGGTGACTGGATGGCCGCGTTGCTGGCCGGCATCGCGCTGGCCATGGCCATGCTGCCGCAGGAGTTCACGGTGGTGCTCACAGTGATTCCGGCCTTGGGCGCTTGGCGCCTGTCAAAACAAAACGTGCTGACCCGACGCATCGCCGCGATTGAGACCCTGGGTGCAACCTCGGTCCTGTGTGTGGACAAGACCGGGACGCTGACCGAGAACCGCATGACCGTGGCGCAACTGTACGCCGAGGATGCCAGCCGCGCGAACGACGGCCCGCGGGAACGTTTGATGGTCGATTACGCCGGCACTGCGGATCTGCCCGAGAGCTTTCACACCCTGGTGGAGTTCTCGATTCTGGCCAGCGTCGCCGAGCCGTTTGACCCGATGGAAAAGGCCTTTCACCGGCTCGGCCAGCATTTCCTCAAAGACACCGAGCATCTGCACCACGACTGGACCCTGATGCAGGAATACGGCCTGACCTCTGAATTGCGTGCCATGTCCCACGTCTGGAAAGCGGTGGCGGGGGAGGTGCATGTGGTGGCGGCCAAAGGGGCGCCGGAAGCGATCATGGATTTGTGCCACCTGGACGGCCCTGCGCAGGCACGCATCGCGGCGGCCGTGAATGAGATGGCCGCCAGCGGTTTGCGGGTGTTGGGTGTGGCCCAGGCGCGCTTTGCGGGCGAGCAGTGGCCCGCGATCGAGCATGATTTTGAGTTTGAATTTGTCGGCCTGCTGGGGCTGGCGGACCCGCTGCGCGGCGATGTTCCAGCGGCCGTGGCCGAGTGTCGAACGGCGGCCATCCGCGTGGTCATGATCACCGGCGATTACCCCGCCACCGCCAGCGCCATTGCCAGAGCGGCGCAGCTGGACACGGGCGACGCGCAAGCGGTGCTCACCGGTGACGCCATGACGGGCATGAGCGACGCCGAACTGCAGCAACGTATGGCAACGGTCAGTGTTTGCGCCCGCATCGCCCCCGAGCAAAAACTGCGCATTGTTCAGGCGCTGAAAGCCAATGGCGAGATTGTGGCCATGACGGGCGATGGCGTGAACGACGCACCGGCGCTGAAGGCCGCGCATGTGGGCGTCGCCATGGGCGGACGCGGCACCGACGTGGCGCGCGAGGCCGCGTCGCTGGTGCTGCTGGACGACAACTTCGCTTCCATCGTGCGCGCGGTGCGGCTGGGGCGGCGCATTTTTGACAACCTGCGCAAGTCCATGAGTTACATCCTGGCGGTGCATGTACCCATTGCCGGCATGGCGCTGCTGCCCGTGCTGCTGGGCTGGCCCACCATGCTGTTCCCGGTGCACATTGCGTTTCTGGAGCTGGTGATCGACCCGGCCTGCTCCATGGTGTTCGAGAACGAGCCGACCGAGTCCGGTGTGATGCAGCGCCCCCCGCGCAAGGTCAACACGCCCCTGTTTGGCGGCATGACGCTGCTGCTGGCGCTCTTGCAAGGTCTTGGCGCGCTGGCGTTCGTGATGGGCGCTACCGTTTGGGGCGCCAGCCAGTTGACCGAAGGCGCGGCGCGTGCCTTCGCTTTTGCGACACTGGTCTGCACCAACTTGGCGCTGATTTTCTCCAACCGCAGCCGTGTCGGCTCACTGTGGGCCAGTTTGTGGGTGCCCAACCGTACGCTCTGGATCGTGACGAGCGCGGCGCTCGCCCTGATGGCGCTGGCGCTGTATCTGCCGTGGCTGGCGCGCTTGTTTGTGTTTGAACCGCTGCCCCTGCCCTACTTGACTGCCGCGCTGGGCTTGGGGTTGACCAGCATGCTGTGGTTTGAGGCGGTCAAACTCGGTCAGCGCCAGACAGCAAAAGTTGTGTCAATCTGATCGCGTGCCGGATGGAGCGGAGTCATCGACCAGTGCACTGGCTACGAGCTGCGCCCGCAATGTTTCCACTTCATCAAGCAACTGCAGCGCCAGCGCGGCACCGGCCGGGTTCACGCCCAGGTCGCGCTGCAGGCGCGCCGCTACCGTGACGTGGCGGGTCTGCGCGCTGGTGAAGCGCCAGTTCGCTGGCTCATTGCCAGCCATCGGTGCCAAGGCGCCTTCCTCAATCAACTCGACGATGAAATCGGTCTGCACAGCGCAGGTGCGACTGATCTCCAGCAGGGTCAGCTCGGCGGCCGGTTCTGCTGTCGCGGCGCGGGTGGCGGCGCGCTTTGGCGTGGTACTCATGCGGCGGCTCCCAGTCTGGCACGGGGGTTGAAACCTTTGAACTGTGTGGCCATGCTGCGGTAAAACGCCTGGGCCGCTTCGCTGTCGGCCGGGGGCAAGGCAATTTTCAGCACGAAGTAAAAGTCGCCGGGCGTGCGCGCCGGAATGCCGCGCCCCTTCAGGCGCAGCTTGCGGCCTTCGACCGAACCGGGCGGAATCTTCAGGTCCACAAAGCCACTCGGTGTGGGCACGTCGATCTGCGCCCCTAACGCCGCTTCCCATGGCGCCACCGGCAAGTCCAGGTAAACGTCATGCTTGTCAATGCGGTAGTGCGCATGCGGGCGAAACTCGATCTCCAGGTACAAATCACCTGGCGCGCCCTGCCCCATGCCGGCGTCACCCTGGCCCGCCAGTCGAATTTGCTGTCCGGCGCGCACGCCCTTGGGAATGTTGAACTCGATGGTGTGTTCGCGCGTGGCCACATGGCCCTGGGCGTCAAGCGTGGGCACCTGCAGCGTGACCCGGCGCGTGGCGCCGTGGTAGGCGTCTTCCAGGTCGATCTGGATTTTGGCGTGCCGGTCCTGTCCCGGCGCATGAAAGGCGGCACCCCCGTGCCGACCACCGCGCTGCGCGCCAAAGCCGCGACTGAACAGTGACTCGAAAAAGTCGCTGTAGTCGCCGGCCTCACCCGCGCCAAATCCCGCACCGCCCGTTTCGAACCCGGCGTTCCAGTCCGGTGGCGGTCGAAACTCCTGTCCGCCTTTCCAGTTGGCACCCAGCTGGTCATAGGCGGCGCGCTTTTCCGGGTCCTTTAAGACCTCATAGGCCTCGCCAATTTCCTTGAAACGGGCTTCGGCGTTGGGCTCCTTGCTGACGTCGGGGTGGTACTTGCGGGCCAGGGTGCGGTGCGCGCGCTTGATCTCGTCCTGCGTCGCACTGCGCTCCAGGCCCATGGTCTTGTAATAGTCCTTGAATTCCACTTGCATCCTCCCGGCCATAAATACGGCCCACCAGCGCAAGCGCTTCGCTGACGCCGGATTGATTGTCACCCCGCTCAGGGGCCGCGTCCATCGACGTCAGTGCGCGTGTTCCTTGCGCAATTTTTGCACCTTCTCCAGGCTGACCTTGACCTTGATCCGCTCTGCATTGATCGGCGTGCGAATGCCAAACTGAACATTGCTGGTCTCGCGGTAGAGATATTTGCTCAAGGGCATGCCGCCCGCATTGACAATGCTCACGACGTGTGGAAGATTGGCGCGCGACCCGCGCGCAACGACGACCGCTTTTTCGCCGTTGACCAATTGCACGTAAGTGCCCGGAGGATAAAACCCGAGTGCCGTCGCCATGGCCGAACCGATGCTGGCGGTGTCTGGCGTCGCGCCCAAAAATGCCGATTTCGCCGCGCCCAAGGCCGACATCGCAAGTCGCGTCTTGCGCGCCGCCATCTTGGCGACAAACCCATCCGCCAGGCGCAGCAGGCGCCTGGCCATTGCGTTGTGCGCCAGCCCGTGTGACTCGTCGGATTCATGGTGCCAGCGCACGATGTCCAACTGGTCTTCGTCGCTCACCCCCATGTGCCGCAACAGTTCGACACTTTTGCGAGGGTGTTGCCGCACCAACTCTCGCTGCGCCTCGGTCGGCAACGAGCTCTGCATGGCCAGCTTATCCTGCTCCCGCGCCATGCCGATGTTCATGACCAGGGCGGCACGAAACAGGCCGCCGCCGGTAAGCGCCACCATGTCAAGTTTTTCTGCAGTCAACGCACAAACCACCGCTGACAGCAGGCCGTGGGTCGCACAGTAACCCAAGCTGACCTCGGCCAGTGCCTGAAACAGGATAAACAGGCATTCATCCGGATCGCTGCTCAGCAACTCGAGCGCCCGAGTCTCAATGCCCGCCAGCCGGGGCAAGGGGTTGATGGCAGCCTCGCCCTGGTACAGCAGCCCGCGCAGAATCTCCTGCAAATCGAGCCAGCCCCCCAGCACTTGGGCGCCGAACAGGTAATCGGCCTCCACAAGTTCACTGGGAAGATCCGCTTGCAGGATGGTGTCAAGATCGACGCCCCGCCGCACCAGTGTGTTGATCAGCCGCTCATAGCTTTTTTGCCAGGCGCGGGCATCAGTGGCGGTCATGCAGGCCTGGTGGGCATGCAAGGTCTCACGCTGCTGCTCCGACAGGATCGCCTGCCCGCGGCGCAACAACAGGCGCCCGTCAGGGGCCAACACATCAACGGGCAGCGTGTTGCCGAGTTTGAGTCGGGCCAGGGGCAGCGCGACGTAATCCATCAGTCGGCCACCAGCACGGGCACACGCGGTGCCAGTGCGCACATCAGTTCGTAGCCCACCGTCCCAGCCGATTGGGCCACCTCGTCAATGCCCAGTACCAGTCCATTGGCGGCGCGCCCCCAGAGCGTCACATCGCTGCCGATCCCTACATGGCCACCGGCGGCGGTCACGGCGCTCAAGTCAACGGCGAGCATGTCCATGCTCACGCGGCCCACCGTGCACGTGCGAACGCCATTGACCAGCACCGGCGTGCCCGTGGGGCAGACGCGCGGGTAACCGTCGGCGTAGCCACAGGCGACGACCCCGACCTGGATCGGCTTTTCCGCCACAAATGTTGAGCCATATCCGACGCTAGCCCCAGTATCTATTGATTGAGTAGCTATTATTTTTGCAGTCAGTGTCATGCCGGGCTGCAACGCCCAGTCGGCCGCGCTGTGCTGGGGAAAGTCAGGCGCGCTGCCATAAACGGCGATGCCGGGGCGCACCCAGTCGGAGGCGATAGATCCGTCGCCCGGCAGGTCGTCCGTTGGCTTGACGGACGTGAAGCGCAAGGTGGCGGCGCTGTTGCTCAAGCTGCGCTCGCCCGGCAAGTCGCGCGTGACTTCGGCGAACACCGCCATCTGCTCTGCAATACCGCGGGCGCCATCGGCGTCACTGAAATGCGTCATCAGCGATATTTCATCGACCTGCGGCAGGGCATTCAGGCGCGTCCAGGCGGCGCGGTAACGCGCTGGCGTAAAGCCAAGGCGATTCATGCCGGAGTTCATTTTCAGAAACACCCGCTGCGCCACCTTGGTCTTATGGCTCGCCAGCATGTCGATCTGCTCGTCGCAGTGCACCGTATGCCACAGGTCCAGCCGCGAACACAGTTCCAGGTCGCGCAGTTCGAACGCGCCCTCCAATAAAAGAATCGGTCCACGCCAGCCCAGGGTCCGCACGCGCTGCGCCTCGTCCAAGTCCAGCAGGGCAAAGCCGTCGGCCGCGCGCAAACCCTCAAACACGCGCTCAATGCCATGGCCGTAGGCATTGGCTTTGACGATGGCCCAGACTTTTGCCTCCGGCGCGGCCAGGCGCGCGCGCGCCAAATTGTGGCGCAGTGCAGCCGTGTGAATGGTGGCTTGGATTGGACGCGGCATGGGCACTCTGGGGTTAAAGCGTGAGGTAGGGATTTTGACACTACGGGGGCGTGCTATAAACCCGCATCGTTCAAGACACCCCATACCCACTGCATCAGCCACTGATGCGCGCCTGTAGACAATGAAACGCGGCTTTTTTACCATCATGTCGGCGCAGTTTTTTAGCTCGCTGGCCGACAACGCCCTGTTTGTGACTGCCGTGCAATTGCTCCGAAGCAGCCATGCACCCGAATGGCAGCAAGCCGCCCTGGTGCCCATGTTTGCGCTGTTTTACGTGGTGCTCGCGCCTTTTGTCGGCGCCTTTGCCGACTCCATGCCCAAGGGCAAAGTGATGCTGATCAGCAACTTCATCAAGGTGGTGGGCTGCCTGTTCATGCTGTTTGGCTCGCACCCCTTGCTGGCGTACGCCATTGTGGGCTTGGGTGCCGCGGCCTATTCGCCGGCCAAATACGGCATCCTGACGGAATTGTTGCCGGCCTCGCAGTTGGTCAAGGCCAATGGCTGGATTGAAGGACTGACCATTGCCTCGATCATTCTGGGCGTGTTGCTGGGCGGGCAACTGGTGGGGCCGGTGATCGCGCCCTGGCTCCTGGCCATTGATATGCCCCTGATAGACACCGGCGTGAACAACGCGCCCGAGGCCGCGATTTGCGTGCTGATTTTTGTTTATTTGCTGGCGACCTGGTTCAACACCCATATCCCCCTGACCGGGGTCGAGATGCGGCCGTTGCCGCGGCGCATCACTTCGCTGTTGCCCGATTTCTGGGCCTGCAACGCCCGTTTGTGGCGCGACAAGCTGGGCCAAATCTCGCTCGCCGCCACCACGCTGATCTGGGGTGTGGCGGGCAATTTGCGCTTTATAGTGCTTGCCTGGGCCGCCGCTGCGCTGGGTTACTCCGTCACACAAGCCTCGGCCCTGCAAGGCGTGGTGGCGATCGGCATGGCGGCCGGCGCGGTGGTAGCGTCGATGCGCATGCGGCTGGAGGACGGTCCCCGGGTCATCACGCTGGGTATCGTGATGGGCGTCCTGATCATCCTGCTGATCTTTATCAGCAACGTCTGGGTGGCGGCGCCGTTTCTGATCTTGCTGGGCGCGCTGGGCGGCTTCCTGGTGGTGCCGATGAACGCGCTGCTGCAGCACCGTGGTCACAACTTGATGGGCTCGGGGCGCTCCATCGCAGTGCAGAACTTCAACGAGCAGGCCTGCATTCTGGGGCTCGGCGCGGCCTACAGCCTGTCCACCGGGCTGGGCGTGCCGACCTTCGCCGCCATCACCGGCTTTGGCCTGGTGATCGCCGGCTTCATGTGGCTGATCCGGCGCTGGCACGCGCACAATTGCGTGGTGCATCGGGTGGAGATCGAGCATCTGCTGAGCATTGCGCGCAACGACAAGTTTGAGGTTTGATGCGCTTGAAGTCAGCCAAGCCCTATTTCGCTGCCCTCCCTTGAGCAAGACGGCACTCGCCGCGGCGGCACTGACGCTGAACGCCTTCGTCTGGGGCGTGTCTTGGTGGCCGTTTCGCGCCTTGCAGGACCTGGGCCTGCACCCGCTGTGGACCACCGCCCTGATCTATGCCTTTGCCCTGCTCTGTCTGGGCCTGGTGCAGCCGCGCGCCTGGCGCGGTTTTCTGCGCCACCCCGAGCTGTGGTGGCTCCTGCTGGCGGCCGGATTGACCAACGTCGGCTTCAACTGGGCGGTCACGGTGGGCGACGTGGTGCGGGTCGTCTTGCTGTTCTATTTGATGCCGGCCTGGGTGGTGCTGCTGGCCTGGCCGCTGCTGGGCGAAAAGCCCACCACCGGCTCGCTGCTTCGCCTGCTGCTGGCGCTGGCAGGTGTGGTGATTGTGCTCAAGACGCCGGCGTCGCCCTGGCCGGTGCCCGAGAGCCTGGCCGACTGGCTGGCCCTGATGGGCGGCTTTTGTTTTGCCTTGACCAACATCCTGCTGCGCCGGCTCAATCAGACCCCGGGCGAATCCCGCATGCTGGCCATGTTTGCGGGCGGCGCCGTGCTGGCCAGCGCGGCTGCCGTGCTGGGCTTGGGGCTGGACGTGGTCACGCCGCTGCCCACGCCCGACCTGGCCTGGGTCGCCTGGGTGCTGCTGATCAGCCTGGCTTTCCTGGCGGGCAACTTCGCGCTGCAATACGGCGCCGCCCACCTGAGCGCCAGCGCGACCTCGCTCATCATGCTGTCTGAAGTGGTCTTTGCCAGCGGCTCCTCCGTGCTGCTGGGGGCCGGCACACTGTCCACGCGCACCCTGATCGGCGGCGCATTGATCCTGCTGGCGTCGCTGCTGTCAGTGCTGTCGTTTCGCCAGCCGGCTTGAGGGGACCGACTTGGAACGTCGGCAGCCACTGGCGCTCATGCAAGGACCGCCGACCGACCGTATATCCTTGCTTGGGGCCGGTGGGACGCGCCGTAAAGGTGGCAGCAAATGTTATGGTTGAGTCATGAAAACACAAATTGATCATTTGGTCGTCGTCGCCAAAACGCTGGAGTTGGGGGTGCAGTGGTGCGAGGACAAACTCGGCATCACCCCCGGCCCGGGCGATGAACAGGCGCTGTATGGCACACACAACCGCTTGTTCAAGATCGCAACGCCGGTCCATCCGCTGGCCTATCTTGAAATCATCGCCATCAATCCGGCCGCCAAAAGGCCGGCCAATTCGCCGGCCAAGCGTTGGTTTGACATGGACGATGCGGCGCTGCAAGCCGCCGTTGCGATTGAGCCGCGTCTCGTGCATTTTGTGGTCAATACCAGCGACATCCAGGCCGCGCGAACCGCGTTGAAAGCGCAGGGTATCGACAGCGGACCGGCGGTGCAAGGCAAGCGCCACACCCGCCGTGGTGTGCTGCAATGGCAAATCACGGTGCGCGACGACGGGCAACGCCTGTTCAACGGCGCGCTGCCCAGCTTGATTCAATGGGGCAGACCCGATGCGGCCGAGCCCTTGCGCCTTCACCCCAGAAACAGCTTGCCGCGCTCCGGTGTCACGCTGCAGCAGCTTGGCATCACGCATCCGACGGCTGCCAAGCTGCAAGCGGCGTTTGAGGCCATCGGACTCACCGACATTGGCCTTGAAACCGGCCCAGCCAATATCACCGCGACGCTACATACACCCAAAGGCATCGTCATGCTGGAGAGCCACGGGATCTAGCGCTTCGCCCGCCGTCACGGTCAGCCCACGACCGCCCTGCGGCTTTGCGCCAGAAGTGCGACACTGGCCGCCCCATCCACCCATCGGGAGCGTCCATGAGCACTGCGTACGATTTTGAAGCCCGGCAGATCAATGGCCAATCGGTGTCCTTGAGCCAGTTCAGGGGCAAAGTCATGCTGATCGTCAACACGGCCAGCGCCTGTGGCTTCACACCGCAGTTTGCCGGCCTGGAAGAGTTGCACGAAACCTATGGCAACAAGGGGCTGGTGGTGCTGGGGTTCCCGTGCAACCAGTTTGGCGCGCAAGACGCCGGCAGCAACGACGAAATCGCCGAGTTTTGCCAGTTGAACTATGGCGTGAGCTTTCCCATGATGGCCAAGATCGACGTCAACGGCCCGCAAGCCCACCCGCTCTACCAGTGGTTGACCAAAGAGGCGCCCGGCCTGCTCGGCAGCAAGGCCATCAAATGGAATTTCACCAAATTTTTGATCGGCAAGGACGGCCAGGTGCTCAAGCGCTATGCGCCGACCGACACGCCCGCCGGCATGGCCAGAGACATTGAAGCGGCGCTGGCGGCCTGAGCCGGCTCAGTTGACCTGCCACGGCGGCCGGATCAGGGCCAGCGCCGGTGAGGGCCGCGTCACACTGGCGTCAAACGGATGCACCAGCGCGCCCACCGCGCGCAGGATGCGCCGTACATAGGCGCGGGTCTCCTGGTACGGTGGCACGCCCCGGTAACGCTCCACCTTGCCCTCGCCCGCGTTGTAGGCTGCGGCCACCAGGGCAATATCACCCTCGAAATAGGCCAGCAACCAGCGCAGATAGGCCAGACCACCGCGGATGTTCTGCGCCGCATCAAACGGGTTGCGCACCTTGAAGCGCTGGCTGGTCTCGGGGATCAGTTGCATCAGGCCTTGCGCATTCATGGGGGACAGCGCCTGGCTGTCAAAATTGGACTCGGCGGCAATGATGGCCAGCGCCAGCTGCGGCTGCACCTGGTACTGGGGCGCCATTTTCATCACCAGCTCAAAAATCTTGCGGGGCGCAACTGCGTGGTAGTCCACACCCGGCTCCGGCGCCAGCTCTGGCAACACGGGCGCTCGCAAGGGTGCCGGCGGACGCAGGCACTCGGGTACGTCAGTGGTCGCCCCGCCGACGATCTTCAACATGCGTTGGGCGGCCTCCAGCCCCTGCGCGGCGGCGGACTGAAAAAAATAGGCAGCCGTCGCGTCGTTGCGTGGCACGCCGCGCCCGTTGGCATAAATCCAGCCCAGGTTGTAGTGGGCTTGGGCGTCGCCCAACAACGCGGCCTTGCAGTACAGGGAGATGGCCAGTTCCAGGTTGCGCGGCACGCCTTCGCCGTTTTCGTACGCGATGGCCTGCTGGCGCAGATCGACAGTGGGGGCGCTGTCAGCAGGACTGTTCTGCGCCCACGCCGACAGCGCGGCAGCAGCTCCAAAGAGCGCCAGAAACACGGCCCGAACAAGAGAATGGCGTGGGTGCATGCCAAGCAGTGTCCAGGCTTTTCTGGCGGCGCTCCTTGCGAAACCTCAACGCGGGGCATGGCCGCTTGGTCGCGCCGCCGGCCATGCCACGGCACTCGCAACGAGCCGCAGGGCTAGAGCATTTTCTCCAGGAACGCCCGCGTGCGGGGATGGGCGGGGGCAGCAAACAGCTCGCGCGCCGGGCGCGCCTCGACGATGGTGCCACCGTCCATGAAGACGACACGGCCAGCCACTTCACGGGCAAAGGCCATTTCATGCGTCACAACGATCATCGTCATGCGCTCCTCGGCCAGTGCGCGCATGGTGCTCAGCACTTCGCCGGTGAGTTCAGGATCCAGCGCCGAGGTGGGCTCGTCGAACAGCATGATGTCTGGCTCCATCGCCAAGGCCCGCGCGATGGCCACGCGTTGCTTCTGGCCGCCAGACAGGCGCGAGGGATAACTGTCGCGCTTGTCGAACAGCCCGACCTTGCGTAAGAGGGCCTCCGCCTTGGGCACGATCTCGTCCAGGCGCGCCGCCTTCACCGTCAGCGGTGCCTCAATGAGGTTTTGCAGTACAGTCAGATGGGGAAACAAGTTGAAGTGCTGAAAGACCATGCCCATCTTGCGGCAGACGCGGCGAATTTCGGCCTCTGGCACGTAGCTGCAATGGCCTTGGACATCGGTGGTCACCAGCGCCTCGCCCTCAATCTCGATGCTGCCGCGGTGGATGGTCTCCAGATGGATCAAACAGCGCAGGAAGGTGCTCTTGCCCGATCCTGACGGACCGATAACGGCGAGCACCTCGCCCTTGTCGACGTCCAGCGATACCCCCTTGAGCACTTCCACCGCGCCGAATCGCTTGTGCACATCGACCGCGCGAATCATCAAGCTATTCATCATAGACAGCGTATTTCTTTTCCAGACGCTGGAAGCCGTAGGTCAGCACCAGGGTCATGATCAGATAGAAGGCGGCCGCCACGACAAACGGCATCGTCGTGAAATCGCGTTGAACAATCCCGCGTGCCGCCCGCAGCAGGTCGTTCATGGCCAGCACATAAATCAGGGAGGTGTCCTTGACCAGCGTGATGGTCTCGTTGCTCATCGGCGGCAGGATGCGCTTGAGCACCTGCGGCAGCACGATGCGGCGCATGGTCTGGGGATAGCTCAAGCCCAGCACCTTGGCACCCTCGTACTGGCCGCGGTCGATCGACTGGATTCCGGCGCGGAAGATCTCCGCAAAATAGGCGGAATAGTTCAGCACAAAGGCGACAATCGCCGACGGGAAATCGGGCAGACTCACACCAATGATGGGTATGAAGGGCAAGGCAAAGTAGATGAACAGCATCTGCAGCATCAGCGGCGTGCCGCGCATCAGCCAGATATAGCCATTGACCAGCCCACTCAGAAAGCCAAAGCGCGAAATTCTGATCAATGCCAGGCCCAGACCGAGCGGCACCGCGAGCACCAGCGTGATCAGGAAGACCTGAAGCGTGACGCCGCTGCCCTGCAACAGGGGGGGCAAGATGTCGGCAAGGTAATTCATGGCAAAGTCTCAGGGCCCGGAAATAAAAATCCGGCCGGGTAGACGCGCCGTGCGCCTACCGGATGGCTGGATGACCGATGTCAGTCCCGGAGCTTGAGTTGCTTATTTTTTGACGATGTCCTTGCCGAACCACTGGGTCGAAATTTTGGCGGCGGTGCCATCGGCCTTCATGTCGTCCAGTGCCTTGTCCAACTTGGACAACAGTTCGGTGTCGCTCTTGCGTGTGCCAACGCCGTAGTCTTCGGTGCCGAAATTTTCCTCCAGCACACGGTACTCGCCCGGCTTCTTGCCGGTGTAATAGCGGCCAACGATTTCGTCCACCACCAATGCGTCCAGACGTCCAGCCGAGAGGTCCATCAGCGCCGTGACGTTGTCGCCGAACTTCTTGAGTTCCTTGATCGACTTGGCGGTAGCTTCGTCCTTTTGAATGGCATCAACCGCGCTGCTGCCATCCTGCACGCCCACCACCGCACCGCTCAGTTGCGCCTTGGTCGTGATCGGCGACTTCTCGGTCACCACGATGATCTGGCGGTTTTCAAGGTAGGGCTTGGTGAACAGGATCCTGGCCTTGCGCTCTTCGGTGATCGTCAGGCCGTTCCACAGCACATCGATGCGATTGCCATTGAGTTCAGCTTCCTTGGCGTTCCAGTCGATGGGCTTGAAGCTCACCGTCGCACCGAGGCGCTTGCCAGCCTCTTTGGCCAGGTCGATGTCAAAGCCGACCAGCTCATTCTTGTCATCACGAAAACCCATCGGCGGGAAATTGTCATCCAGGCCAATGACAATCGCTTGGGCAGGCGCCGGAGCCACGGCCACAGGCTCTTCCTTCTTGCCGCAGCCCGTCAACACCATCGCGGCCAGCAGGCCAGCCATCAAACACAAAACGCGTTTTTTCATTTCTTTTCCCAGTTGTGAAACAGTTATCGATCGGCAGGGTGCCGCAGGCAACGGGCCCCGGTAGCGGCCCATCTCATCCCTTGTGCAAGACGTAATTTTAACGAGAAGCCACGGTGTCTTTTGCGGCGGGCATCGTTGACGGCAGTTCAATATGCCCAACCGATTCGTGCCCAGCGCCGATGAACGCCTCCAGTGAATGAAACAGATCGTCAAAAATTTCCACCCCGATAGCGTCGCCAATCAGTTGGTACTGCAAATCGATCAACGGCGCCATTTCGCGCACCAGCTGATCCCCCTTCGGCGCCAAACGAACCACAACCCGCCGCTGATCGCCGGCCACCCGGCTGCGTTGAATCAGCGCCAGCGCCTCCATGCGCGCCAATACGCCCGCCATGCTGGCGCTGTGAATCTGGCACAAACTGCAGATTTCACGCGGTTCAAGCAGATCGTGCTCATCCAGCAAGCGCAGGATTCGCCACTGCTGATCGGTGAGGCCATAGTGATTCAGGATCGGCCGGAAGTGAGCCATCAGGCACTCCCGCGCTTTGAGAAAGCGCTGGGGCAGGTTGCGATAAGCAATTCGGGGCTTCAAACGGGACTCCATGACGTCTCTTTACTTACTAATATATTAGTGATTAAACTACTAACATGTTAGTGAGCCATTTTAATCATTGGATCCGAATGCGGCGCGCGGCCTCGATGGTCAGGCATTGCCCTTGCGCACGCAAGACAGTCCTGCCGCGGATGCTGCGGTGGTCGCGTGTGAACAAAGTGCTGGCCATTGTGGCCGACCCCCACGCCCATGAGCGGCCTCTGATAGTGATTGATCGACCTATTGAATCCACTTGCGCGAATCGCTGGGCGATGCGCCGGTCCCCGCGCCGCTGGCGCTGATCCACGCTTGCCTGACCGGATGGCAAAAACACCAACTAAAGAGGAACAAAGAAATGCACAACAATATTGACAGCCGCATCCGCCTGCCATTTTTGAAAGAGCGCGTGACCAGCGCCGCCAAGGCGGCCGAATGGATCCAGGACGGGATGACGGTGGGCATGAGCGGCTTCACCCGCGCGGGCGACGCCAAGGTCGTGCCGCTGGCACTGGCGGAACGGGCGCGCTATGAAAAGTTGAAGATCACGCTGATGACCGGCGCCTCGCTGGGCAGTGATGTCGACAAGACACTGACCGAAGCGGGCGTGCTGGCGCGGCGTATTCCGTTCCAGGCCGATCCGGTGCTGCGCGCGGCCATCAATCGGGGTGAGGTGATGTATGTCGATCAGCACCTGTCGGAGACGGTCGAGCTGCTGCGCACGCGGCAGATCGCCCCGATCGATGTCGCCATCATCGAGGCTATCGCCATCACCGAGAGCGGCGCCATCATCCCGACCACGTCGGTCGGCAACAGCGCCAGTTTTGCCATTCTGGCGGACAAGGTGATCGTCGAAATCAACCTCACCCAGTCGCTGGAACTCGAAGGCTTGCACGACATTTTCATCCCCAAGCACCGCCCGCGCCGCGAACCGATGCCTTTGATGACGCCGTATGACCGCATCGGCACCACTGCGATCGAGATTCCACCCGAAAAGATCGTCGCCATCGTCTTCACGGAAAAGCTCGACAGTTCCTCCACCATCCTGCCGCCCGACACTGAGACGGCGGCCATCGCAGCGCATCTCGTGAATTTTTTCAAGGAAGAAGTGGCCCAGGGCCGTTTGAGCGAGAGCTTGCTGCCGATGCAGGCCGGCATCGGCACCATCGCCAACGCGGTCATGGCGGGCTTTATCGACAGCCCGTTCAAGCGCCTGACGATGTACTCCGAGGTACTGCAGGACTCCACCTTTGACCTGTTCGACGCCGGCAAGCTCGACTTTGCGTCCGGCTCCTCGATCACCTTGTCGGCGGAAAAAAGCCGGCAGGTGTTCAACGACATCGGCAAATACAAGGACCGGCTGGTGCTGCGTCCGCAAGAAGTCAGCAACCACCCCGAAATCATCCGGCGCCTGGGGCTGATCGCGATCAACACCGCGCTGGAAGCCGACATCTATGGCAACGTCAACTCCACCCACGTGCTGGGCACGCACATGATGAACGGCATTGGCGGCTCGGGCGACTTTGCGCGCAACGCCTACCTGTCGGTGTTTGCGACCAAGTCGATCGCCAAGGGCGGCAAGATATCGAGCATCGTGCCGATGGTGTCGCACGTGGACCACACCGAACACGACGTGGACATCATCGTGACCGAAGTCGGTCTGGCTGATTTGCGCGGTCTGGCACCGCGCGAGCGTGCCGAAGTCATCATTGACCACTGCGTGGCGCAACCTTACCGGCAAATGCTGCAGGCCTACGTGGCCCGCGCGAAACAGCGGGGCGGCCACACGCCGCATATATTGGAGGAAGCGCTGTCGTGGCATTCCCGCTACCGTGACACCGGCTCCATGTTGCCCGAGCAGGTCACCCCCGACATCCATTCCTACGAGAAAAGCGTTTCACTGTCGATCTGATGGCCTGCTGCCAGGGTGCTCGGATTTCTTCCAGGCGACATGAAGCGCCTTAAAAGAGATTCAAGCCCTTAAGCATCACGATCAGGATCAGCAACGGAGAGACATAGCGCAACAGAAAAAACACCGCGTTCGCCAGTTTTTCATTGGCCAGTTGGCCGTGGTTGGTGAGCGCCCCCCGGAACTTGCCCGCACCCCAGACCCAGCCGACAAACAGGGCGATAAAGATGCCCCCGGCCGGCAGAATGATGTTGGACGACACGAAATCGAACAAGTCGAACATGGTCAGCCCGAACAGCTTGAAGTCAGCCAGCGCGCTGTTGCTCAGCGCGCAACTGGCACCCAAGACCAGCAGCAGTGACAGCGTCAGCAGGGTCGCCTTGGGGCGCGACAGGCCAAAACGCTCGTGCAAAATGACCACCGGCACTTCCATCAGGGACAGCATGGCCCCGGTGGCGGCAACGGCTGCCAGCACAAAAAAGGCGACCATCAGCCATTGCCCCATGGGCATCTGGGAAAAAACGGCCGGAATGGTGATGAACACCAGCGCCGGGCCGGCGGCTGGCGCAAAGCCGAACGTAAAGACCGCCGGGAAGATGGCAATCCCAGCCAACATCGAGACACACAGATCGGCACTCATGACGCGCAAGGTGGTGAGCGGGATGTTCTGGTCGTCCCGAAAATAGCTGCCATAGGTCATCATGGTGCCCATGCCGATCGACAGCTTGAAAAAAGCCAGTCCCATGGCCGTCAGCACCACCGACGCAGTAATTTTGCTGAAGTCGGGCTGAAACAGGAACGCCAGTCCTTCGGCCGCCTTGTCGAGCGACAGGCTGACCGCGCACAGCAGCAACAGCAGCAGGAACAACAGCGGCATCAATTTTTTGGTCAGCGCCTCAATGCCCTTGGTCACCCCCATCAGCAGGATGCCGCCGATAAAAACCAGCACCGCCCACTGCCAGAGCAGCGACTGCAGGGGGTCGCTGATCAGCGCGCCAAAAGCGGCCTCGGTCACCTGTGGATCGCTGCTGAGGATGGAGCCGCGCAGCGCCTTGACCACGTAGGCAAAGACCCAGGCGACGACTTCAGAATAGAACGACAGGATCAAGAAAGCAGCCAGCATGCCGGCCATGGCGACCAGCCACCAGGGTTGGCCCTTGGGCGCCAACGCTTGCAGCGCAGAAATGGGATTGGCCTTGGCCTCACGTCCGAGCGAAATCTCGGCCATCATCACCGGCAGACCCACCAGCAAGGTCGCCAGCAAATACACCAGCAAAAAGCCCGCACCGCCATTGGCACCGGTCAGATACGGGAATTTCCAGATATTGCCCAAACCGACCGCTGAGCCCAGCGTGGCGGCCAGCACGCCGAAACCGGAACTGAAGCCGGGTCGTTGCAGGCCCTGGTCGGGTCGCGCGAGGGCGTTCTTTTCCTTCATGGGTGCACGGCAGCGCGTTGCACGGTAGTCTGCGCCGGCCGTCAGCGCGGCGCCATGGTGCGCAGGCGGGCTGCGGCTTCGCGCAGGCTGGCGGCGGTGCTGTCCCAGCCCAGGCAGGCATCGGTGATGGAGACGCCGTAGCGCAACTCTTGCGGTTTGCCGAGCTTCTGGTTGCCCTCGAACAGGTTGGATTCCAGCATCACGCCCTTGATCGACTGGTTGCCATCGGCAATCTGGTGCACCACGTCTTTGAGCACCAGCGTCTGCAGCGCATGGTTTTTGCGCGAGTTGGCGTGGCTGCAATCGATCACGATGTTGACCGGCAGGTGGGCCGCCTGCAGCGCGCTTTCAGCTTGCGCTACCGCCACCGAGTCGTAGTTGGGCACGGCGCCACCGCGCAGGATCAAGTGGCCAAAGGCGTTGCCGCGCGTTTGCGTCAAGGCCACTTGCCCCTCGCCGTTGATGCCCAGGAACGCGTGCGGCTGCGCTGCCGACAGCATGCCGTTCAGGGCCACCTCCAGATTGCCGTCGGTGCCGTTCTTGAAGCCGACCGGGCTCGACAAGCCGCTGGCCAGCTCGCGGTGCGTCTGGCTTTCGGTGGTGCGCGCGCCAATGGCGCTCCAGGCGATCAGGTCGCCCAGGTACTGCGGCGTGATCGGGTCCAGCGCTTCGGTGCCGCAGGGCAGGCCCATGTCGTTCAGGTCCACCAGCAGCTGGCGCCCGACGCGCAGCCCCGCTTCAATGTCAAACGAGTCGTCCATGTGTGGGTCGTTGATCAGGCCCTTCCAGCCGACCGTGGTGCGGGGTTTTTCAAAGTAGACCCGCATCACGATGAACAACTGGTCCGTCAATTCATCGGCCAGCGCTTTGAGACGCTGCGCGTAGTCTTTGGCGGCCTTGATGTCGTGAATCGAGCACGGCCCCACCACCACCAGCAGACGTTTGTCCTGCCCCTGCAGGATGTTGGCCACGGTGGTGCGCGCCGTACTCACGGTCTGGCTGGCACGCGCCGTGGCGGGCACGGCGTCGTGCAAGGCGCTGGGCGATAACAAGGGCTGCTGCGACAGCACGTTCAGGTTTTCAAGGGCCGAGGGGAAGGTCATGGCAGCGTCTGTTCCATAAAATTTATAAGAAATCGAGCTCTAGCCCTTATTCTATATGCGTAAGTAGCTACATTTTTAATAGTAAATTTTTCGCGGCTGCGTTTGACAGCTCAATCCACGCCTGCAAGCCGCCACCGGGGCGGGCTTCCAGTGTCACTTGCCAGCCGTTGGCGCGGGCCAGTTCTTTGACAATCGTCAGCCCCAATCCTGATCCGCCCGTGGCCGGGCTGCGTGAGGCATCCAGCCGGTGAAAGGGCTCAAACACCGCTGCCAGCTGATCCGGCGCAATGCCCGGGCCACGGTCCAGCACACCGATGCGGCATTGTTGCCCCGCCAGCACGGCCACCAGTTCCACCGGCGAGCCCGGTGCATAGCGCTGGGCGTTTTGCAGCAGGTTGCCGATGGCGCGCTGCAAGGCGGTGGGGGCGATGTCCCACGGGCACGGCGGGCAGCTCACCGTGACCGGGCTGGCTGGCGTTGAAAAGTCCGATGCGATCTGATGCAGAAAGTCTGCCAGTGCGGTGCGCACCGGTTGCTCATGCGCCAGCCCACGCGCCAGGTCCAGCACATTGCCAATCAAACGGTTCATCTGCTCAATGTCGCGCTCCAGGCGCTCGATCAGCTGGGGGTCGGGCTTGTCTTTGAGCATTTCAAGGGCGAGGCGCATGCGCGCCAGCGGGGTGCGCAGGTCGTGCGACACGCCGGCCAGCAAGGTGGTGCGGGCTGAAAGCAACTCTCGCACCTGTTGCGCCATGGCGTTGAAACGCCGGCTCAAGGCCGCCATCTCGCGCGGTCCGGTCTCGGGCAGCAGCGTCGGGCTGCCGCCCTGCCCGATCAGCGCGCTGGCGGCTTCCAGTTGCGCCAGCGGCCGGGTCAGGCGGCGCGCCAGCCAGAGGGCGACGCCAAAGGCGAAGATCAAACCGACCAGCAGCGCGATAAAGAAAGCCATCAACGGCTGACTGTCAACGCGGGTCGCCGACAAACCCACCGTCAACAGGCCACTGCCGGTCGACACGTTCGCCCAGTACCAGGTGCCACTGTCCAGCGTCTCGCTGCGCAGATGTTGCTGCAGGCCGGTACGGCGATTCAAAGCGTCCTCCAGCACATAAAAGTACGGTGGAAGCCATTCGTCATGCCCCATGCCGGGCCGGTCTGCACGCAGCGCCAGCGCGTGGCTTTTGAGCAGCTCTTCTTCAAATGCCGGGCGGGTTTGGGGGGGCAATTCGGCCCAGGTCTGCGCTGACAACACCATCAGCCCGGCCAGGTCGTCCGCGGAACGCCGTGCCAGCGGCAGCAAGACCCACAGCGCAAACAGGGTGATGGTCAGCAGTTCGATCAGCACAAAAGCGATGGCCAGCGCCAGCGTGTTTTGGCGCGCCAGACTTCGGGGGGCTCTCAAGGCTGTCCACCCCGGGGATTGAAAAGATAACCCTCCCCGCGCACGGTGCGAATAAACACGGGCGCAGCGGGTTCAGGTTCAATCTTGCGCCGCAGCCGGGTGACGCGGTTGTCGATGCTGCGGTCAAACGGGTCGCGCTCGTAGCCGCGCAACATATCCACCAGCGTGTCGCGTGAGAGCACGCGGTTCGGGTGCGCCACCAGAGCGGCCAGCAGCTCGTATTCGGCACTGGTCAGCGCCACTTCCTGACCGCCCCGCAACAGCCGGTGACCCAGGGTGTCGAGCGCAAAGGGGCCAAAACGGGGCGGCACTGCCGCTGCGGCCAGCTCGGGCTCTGGCACATGGCTGCGGCGCAGCAGCGCGCGCAGCCGTGCCAGCAGTTCACGTGGGCCAAAGGGCTTGGCAAGGTAATCGTCAGCGCCGACTTCCAGGCCAATGACGCGGTCAAGTTCTTCGCCACGTGCCGACAGCATCAGAATCGGCACCGACGATTTGGCCCTCAGGGCACGCGTCAGCGACAGGCCGTCTTCACCTGGCAGCATCAAATCGAGCACGATGGCATCGGGCATTGGCCCGTTGAGTGCCGCCCACATGGCCGCGCCGTCGCCCGCACTGGCCACCACAAAGCCGTTCGCACCCAGATAAGTCGCGAGCAGGTCGCGCAGGTCCGGATCATCGTCGACAACAAGAATATGGGGGTTGGTCACGGCGTTCATGGTAGATTTTGAGGCAGTTTACGCCGCGCCCCGGCGCTTTGAGCGCGTCTGACACCTGGCGATACCCGCTGCGACAAACAGAGACACAACAAGGCTTTTCTGACATCCTGCAGCGACACGCGCGCTGGACCATACACCTACCCGGAAAACAAACACCATGAACACCCGCACTTTCATCTGCTCATTGCTGCTTGTGACCTTTGTGTCTGGCATTGGTGCTCAGTCCCTGCCAAGGGACTCAGAGCCCATGTCAAGCCGTCCGTTGAATCTGTCGGTGCGCAAACCCATTGCGCCGGCGGCTGATCCCACGGTACTGCTTGTTGACAAAGAAGGCCAAGTCACCAGCCCGGTTCAGCCCGGCGGCGCAAGCAGCCAGGAGGATACCGGTGCAGCTGTTGTCATGCCTTACGGTGCTGGTTATGAGAATCGCCAGCAGGGTAAGGCGTCTGGCAACAGCGGAGGCGGCGGTAGCAGCGGCGGCGGTAGCAGCGGCGGCGGTAGCAGCGGCGGCGGTAGCAGCGGCGGCGGTAGCAGCGGCGGCGG
>NZ_JAAFHA010000110.1 GCF_010365055.1 Rhodoferax sp. | reverse complement strand
ACAGCGCGGTGTCTTTCATGGCTCGGTCAATCAATTTTTAAAACTGGATTCTGCTGGAGTGAATGAAAATTAACAGTGGAATCGATGAAGAACCACAAAAGCAAACCGGTCCTTCAGACAAATGGACTTTGCGAGTTGTTCGTCGGTTGAAAGTGGTTTATGCAAAGACGCTGGCGCGGGGGGTGTCAGAAAACGGTGAAGATTGACACACCCGGTGGACTGCCCGTCGACCGGGCGTTGAGCAATGGACCAGGAGAAAAGAAATGAAGATCGGCATGATCGGTTTGGGTCGGATGGGTGCCAACATGGTGCAACGCCTGATACAAAAGGGCCATGAATGCGTTGTTTATGACACGCAGTCGACGGCAGTGGCCAGCTTGGAAGAAGCCGGTGCGTCCGGCGTCGCATCGATGCAAGAGATGGTCGCGCAAATGGGCAGACCGCGCGCCATCTGGCTGATGATTCCGGCTGCCATGGTCGACCATGCGTTGAACGACCTGGTGCCACTGCTCGCCCCTAACGACATCGTCATCGATGGCGGCAATTCGTATTACCGCGATGACATGCGTCGAGCTGCCGAGTTGAAGGCCGGAGGCATTCACTATCTGGATGTAGGCACCAGTGGTGGCGTAGCCGGCCTTGATCGCGGCTATTGTCTGATGATCGGTGGCGAAGCCGACACCGCTGCGCGCTTGCGGCCGATCTTTTCCTCCCTCGCTCCTGGAATGGCGGTGGCAGCGCGGACCCCGGGCAGAACCGCCGGCCGTGGTGAGGCTGAAGAGGGTTTTCTGCATTGCGGCCCGCATGGTGCCGGTCACTTCGTCAAAATGATCCACAACGGCATCGAATACGGCATGATGGCGGCTTATGCCGAGGGCTTCACTATTCTGCGCAACGCCAACGTGGGCAAGCGAACGCACGACAACGATGCTGAGACGACACAACTGCACAACCCGGAGTTCTACAAATTTGACATGAACCTGCCCGAGATCGCAGAAGTCTGGCGACGCGGCAGCGTGATCGGTTCCTGGTTGCTCGACCTGACCGCTCAAGCCCTCCATAAGAATCCTGAACTCGACACCTACGGCGGCCGCGTCTCGGATTCCGGCGAGGGCCGCTGGACGATCCAGGCGGCCATCGACGAAGGGGTCCCGTCGAATGTTCTTGGCGCCGCGCTGTTCGCGCGTTTTGCGTCACGCGGTCAGGCCGATTTTTCCAACCGGGTTCTGTCCGCAATGCGCAACGAGTTTGGCGGCCATATTGAAAAGACGGTTGAGTAACCGCCAAACATCCGAGACACAAGAAGTCCTGATCGTGAATTTTTGTGAGGGAGCCACGTCTAAGAAGCATAGTGCGCCAATGGTGAAAAAGAGTACAAGGATCAACATGCACAACCCAATACACCCTTTCAACGAACTATTTGCTCAATTGGGGCTGCCTTGTGATGAAAACGGCATTCACCATTTCTTGACGACACACACGCCACTCGCCGCCGACGTCGATTTGCCTGATGCAATCTTTTGGCCCCCGTCCACCGCGACGTTCTTGCGGGAAAGCCTTCTTGAAGATTCGGACTGGGCGGTAGTCGTTGATCAACTCAGCGCGTCTCTTCGACCTCTCGGAAAATAGGCTGCCTGTCGTACCGGAGAAACATCATGCCAAAGAGAAACGATGATTCCAGTGAACACATTGTGCCGTGCGCACAAAGTCTGAAGGAGGTCCCAGTTTCCGAAACAAAGATCTTCGAGGCTGTTGACTACGTCGCCTACTTCTGCGGACCGGAATGTTATTCAAAGTGGGCAACCCAGGACGAAGACCCTGAATGGCAGCGGTCAAAAGACTAAAGACTTGTTCAGGTCAGCCTGGCTTGGCGTCGTGCGCGTGCAGCATGGTGTCGATGGCAAGCGTCGAGTGCGCGTAGGCCGCACCAGCGCGCATCTCGGCCGCAACCCAGATGGCCTCCATGAGCTCCTGCTCGGTGGCGCCAGCCTTCAGCGCCGATTGCGTGTGCCCACGAATGCAATAGGGACATTAGGTCACGTGCGCCACAGCCACCGCGATCAGCTGCTTGGTCTTGCTGGGCAAGGCGCCGTCGGCAAACACACTGGCGCTGAAGGCCTTGAAGGCGTCCAGCGGCTTGGGCGCGAGCTCACGGCGTTTGCGCGCGACTTCGGCCCCGGCATGGGGGTAAATGGCATTGTCCATAGCATCTCCTTTGGAATTGATTGGTGTGGTTCAACTTGCGTCACGGGCTGGCGCTGATAACCTCTGGTGCAAGAAGAAATTCTCGCAGCGCGACCGCGTTGTTGTGTGTTTCGTCATGCGCGGCATACACGAGCGTGACGGTGCCCTTGCGCGCCAATGCGCGCAAGGTATTGACTGACTCCGCGTGTGGGCGCAATTCAGCCGCATAGCGCTGGTGAAACTCCTGCCAGCGCGCAGCGTCGTGACCGAACCACTGGCGCAACTTGGTGCTGGGCGCAAGCTCCTTGGCCCATTGATCCACGGCCAGACTTTCCTTCTTAATGCCCCGCGGCCACAGGCGGTCAATCAATACGCGCGCGCCGTCGACGTGGGATGGAGGATCGTAGGCGCGCTTGATCCGGATATGGCTGGCTGGAATTTTCGTGATCATGAAGATGGCCTTGTAGCAGTCTGGCTCCAGCGCTCGCTGGCGGGCCGGTGGGGCCAGCGTTGCGCGCTGGACCGGGGCACCTCGCAAGCTACAAAACGTGTCGAGATGATCATGCTCGGAAATTTCATGGTTTAGCTCCCGATGAAAGTGACAGAAGCCAGACGATGGCGCATTCGCCACATTTGACTTGACTCTGCAATTGCCGGACAGCAAAGCATACGCGTCGTGCGCGGCACGATTGCTCAGTAGGGGTATTTAACATGCATCTTATGATGGACACTTGTCAGTCCGGGAGCAACAGCAAACACACTGAAACCGCATGATTGAACCGAACAATCCGAAGACCATCTTTGCGCACTCCGTCCTCAAGGCTACCCGTTCCAAGCTTGGGGGGGCGAGAGAAATAGCTGAATCCGAAGCCGCCTATCCCAACCTTCACGCATTGCTGACGGCGGTGCGCAATTGCCGTGCGTGTGAGGCGCATCTGCCGCTTGGTCCTCATCCGGTGCTGCGAGCGGGTGAGGCGGCTCGCATCCTCATTGTGGGACAGGCGCCCGGTGTGCGCGTGCACTCGACTGGCATCCCATGGGACGACCCGAGCGGGGAGCGTCTGCGGGCATGGATGGGTGTAGACAAGGCGCTCTTCTATGACGAATCGCGCATCGCCATCATTCCCATGGGTTATTGCTATCCGGGGCGCGGAGCGGATGGTGATCTGCCACCGCGTCGTGAGTGTGCTGCGCTCTGGCTCGACCAGTTGCTGGCCCGGCTGCCGCAGATTGAATTGACACTGCTTGTTGGCCAGTATGCACAGCGCCATTTTCTGGGTAGCCGCCGCAAGCCGTCTCTGACCGAAACGACCCGGGCCTGGCGGGAGTACAGGCCGCGATTCATCCCGCTGCCGCACCCGTCGCCGCGCAACCAACCCTGGCTCAAGCAACACTCCTGGTTTGAGAAGGACGTGGTACCAGCACTGCAGGCACACATCAATGCCATTTTTGCGCGCTGACGGTCCTCGTGTTGAGCACTTCGCCGGTCCAGCCAGATACCTCGAATTGATTAGGCTTGGGCGTGTTGAATACCCACGTTGGTGTTGCAGGTGCTCACGAACAACTAAATATGCATGTTGCATATATCTTAATATGAACTTGTGCATCACCGGTTTGCCGGCGCTTTAACTGCAAGGAATTTGATATGCCATCCGCCGACTTGTGTACCGAAGAAGAAATTGTTCAATTGGTCAACTTGTTTTACGAAAGTATTCGCAAGGACGAGGTGCTGGGTCCCATATTCAACCAGCATGTGAAAGACTGGGATACGCATCTGTCCACCATGGTGGACTTTTGGTCATCCACATTGCGTGGCAGCGCGCGATTTCGCGGTGCGCCCATGCCCAAGCACACCGCACTGCCCGGACTCAGCTTCAAACTGTTCGAGCGCTGGCTCACGTTGTTTCGTCAAACAACCGACGCGTTGCCGAATACCGCGCTCGGCCAACGAGCTAGCGAGCTGGCCAGGCGTATTGCCAAGAGTCTGTGGCACGGCTATCAAATGAGCCGGGATGCGGACGAGCTGCTGGGGGTCGCGTGATGGACAGCGCGATTCTGAGTCTGCTGGGCGCCTTTTTGCTGTCGATCATCGGCCTGTTCGTGTTCATCTGGTCTTCGCGCAAGGGTCTGCTGGTGGAGAACCCGAAGGCCGCTTCGGTGATCTTCGCGCGTGGCGAGATCGGGCGGGTTGACGACCCGGCCCTTGCGGACGCGGCACAGGGTTCCATGCAGGCAGCGGCGCTGGAGCCCGGCCACCCGCTGCACGTCGCTGACGCGACCGAACTGCAGGACCGCATCGCGTCCGATCAGTCGAGTGCTTTTCCGGTCTTCATGTTCATTGCCTTCGCCTGCTTCTGGCTGTTGCTCGGCTCGCTGGCGGGCTTGACTTCCTCGATCAAGCTGCACCAGCCCGACTGGCTGACCGACCAGGCCTGGTTGACTTTTGGCCGCATTCGCACGGTGCACCTGACCGCCGTTCTGTACGGATGGATCAGCAATGCGGCGCTGGGCATGATGCTGTGGCTACTGCCGCGCCTGCTGCGTACCCACTTGCACGGGGCGATCTGGGCCATGCTCGGCGGCGCCCTCATCAACATGGGCATCGCCGCTGCCATCGGGGCCATTTCGTCCGGCTGGACCGATGGCATGGAATACCTGGAAATTCCGTGGCAAATCGCCATCCTCATCTTCGCCGGTTTTGTGCTAGTGATCTTGTCGGTGTTGTACACGCTGGCAAACCGCAAGGTCGAACATTTATATGTCAGCGTCTGGTACATGGTGGCGGCGTTGTTATGGATTTCCCTGCTGTTTCTGGTCGCCAAACTGCCTGGTGTGCATACCGGCGTGCAACAGGCCACCACCAACTGGTGGTACGGGCACAACGTGCTGGGCCTGTGGTTCACACCAGTCAGCGTAGGTGCCATTTATTACTTTCTGCCGAAGATCATCGGCCGGCCGGTGCGTTCCTACAACCTGTCAATACTGGGTTTCTGGACGTTGGCGTTCTTTTACGGTCAGGTCGGCGGGCATCATTTGATCGGCGGACCGGTGCCGGGCTGGCTGACGACCTTGTCAATTGTGCAAAGCGTGATGATGGTCATTCCGGTCGTCGCCTTCAGTATCAACATGGGCGCAACCCTCAAGGGGCGAATGCATCTGGCGCGCTACTCGCCGACGCTGCGCTTCATGATGTTTGGCGGACTCATGTACTTTGCCTCGTCGCTGCAGGGTTCGCTTGAAGCGCTGCGAAGCGTCAACCAGGTGGCCCACTTCACGCACTTCACGGTGGCGCACGCCCACCTGGGCGCTTACGCTTTCGTCACCATGGTCCTATTCGGCGCCATCTATTTCATGATGCCACGCGTCCTGAACTGGGAGTGGCCGTACCCGAAATTAATTACGCTGCACTTCTGGCTATCAGCAATTGGCATTGCCATCTACTTTGTTGGCCTGACGATTGGCGGCTGGCTGCAGGGCGTGGCCATGCTGGACGCGGCCCGGCCGTTCATGGACTCGGTCACCTTGACCCTGCCATATCTGAAATGGCGCACGGCGGGCGGCAGCCTGATGGTGCTGGGCCACATCGTCTTCGTTGGCCATTTTCTTGCGATGGCATTGCGCTTTGGACCGACGCGCACCGGCGCCGCCCTTTTCTGGCAAGACAACAAACGGGAGCTTGCGCATGGACAATGAAGTCAAGCTGGTTTCAGGCGCCATGGTGGCCTTGGCGGTTGCCACCGCCGCACTGGTGGTCATGCCCTACATGGAGGTGCGTGACATTCAGCCGCCGCCCGGACTCAAGCCCTATACCAGCGCCGAGCTGCGCGGGCGTGGGGTTTACATTGCCAACGGCTGCGTCTATTGCCACAGCCAGCAGCCGCGCGACCGCAACTTCGGCCCCGATTTCGAGCGCGGCTGGGGACGCGCTTCGGTGCCGGGCGACTACATCTACGACAAGCCGCACCTGCTGGGCAGCATGCGCACCGGACCGGATTTGTTCAACATCGCTTCGCGCCAGCCTAGCAAGGACTGGCACCTGGGTCACCTTTACCAACCGCGCGCCTATGTGCCGGGCTCGATCATGCCGTCCTATCCTTTCCTGTTTACCGTCAAGGACGCGATGGAGGCCGAGAAAGAAGGCGAGCAGCCGGTGTCTTTGCCGCCCGCTTATGGCCCAAACGTCGGCCAGGTGGTGGTGCCGACGCCCGAGGCGCTCGACCTGGTCAAGTACCTTCTGGCCTTGAACCACACTTATCCGGTGTTGCCGCCCGCCCCCAAACCCTAAGCTGAACACGAGGTCCATCGATGCCAAAAGAATCAGAATCGGGCAGTCGTGCTCAATCGCGCGAACAGGAGGACCCGTCCGAGCGGAACCGGCCGATTCCGCTGACGGTGGCAATTATCACGCTGGTAGTGGTGATTTTTGGTGTTACCTACATCCTGCTTTCGGAACCCTTTGGCCGGGCCGATCTTGGCGACAGGCGCACCGTGGCTGATCTGAGAGCACCTGCAGCCGGAGCGGCGGTCGCAGCGGTCGATGGCAAACAGGTATTTACCGCCAACTGTGTCACCTGTCACCAGGCAACCGGCAAAGGTTTGCCTAGCGTGTTTCCGCCCCTGGACGGCTCGGAGTGGGTGGGCGGTGATGAGCGTACCGTTGTCAATATCCTGCTGCACGGTGTGAGTGGGGAACTGACGGTGATGGGCAACACTTACAAGGGCGCGATGCCTTCATTCCAGCAACTCAGTGACGCAGAGTTGGCGGCAGTCGCCAACTATGTCCGATCCGAATGGTCGAACAAGGCCGGCGCCATCAAGTCCGAGCTGTTTGCCAGTGAACGCAAGAGCAGTACCCGCACGGCGCCGTTCAACGGCGAAGCCGAGCTGAAGGCCTTAATGGACAAGGCGCCGTGATCTACTCCGGAGGCGACATGCGGTCGATCCGCAAGCGTCCTGCCCGATGCTCAAAACAGCGTTGCTGAGCGCCAGCCTGGCGGTGGCCGGCTATGCCTGCTCAGCTTGGCTGACCCACGACTTTCAGGTCTGGACGGCCGAAGGTGCTCGGCGCCTGGAAGTGGCCCTGCAGCCCATCGCATCGCCTTCCGTGCAAATTGACGGTCCCGGCTTGCCCGCACAAGCCTTATCGCAACTCTTGTCCGATGGCCAATCCGTCACCCTGGTTGATTTCGTTTACACCCGCTGCCAGACCGTGTGTCTGGCGCTGGGGAGCGTTTATCAGCAAATGCAGACGACGCTGCAAGCGGCCAGTCAAACCGACCTCTCGGCGCGCCGGGTGAAACTGCTTTCGATCAGCTTCGACGGGCAGCACGACAACCCACGGATTCTGCAGGCTTACGCAGCGCGTTTGAGCGCCGATCCGTTGCTGTGGCGTTTTGTTCGCGTGCCGGATCCGATAGAAACACAGCGTCTGCTGGCAGATTTTCAGGTCATCGTCGTTCCTGACGGTCGAGGCGATTTCGAGCACAACGCGGCGCTGCTGGTGGTCAACCAGCACGGGCAACTGGTACGCATCTTTGATTATGCGGAGCAGCAACTGGCCCTCGACTACGCTCGCGACCTGGCGAACGCCGCTTCACCACGATGAAACTGGCGCAGTTTTGGCTCAAGTGGCATTTGGCCATTGCAGGCTTGGCGCTGTGCCTGCTGGCCCTGCCCGGTGCACGACTGTTTCTTGAAGCCAGCATGACCCGCCACATGCTATTTCAGTTTCCCCTGCTTACCCTCATCGGTTTTTGGTTCGCAGGGGCGTTGCCGCGCAACTGGATGCGGCGTCTGAATTTATGGAACGGTTACGGCATCAGCGGCTTGTTCGCCAGCGCACTGTTGCTCGCAATACTAATGATTCCCCGCGTCCTGGACCTTGCCTTGGTTGACAGCCGCATTGAACTTGTCAAATGGCTGGCCCTGCTTGTGTGCGGCGCAGCCGTGCGCCTGTCATGGCAGCCTGCCGGCTTGCTGGTGCAAGGCTTCTTTCTGGGCAACGTGCTGCCCATGATGGTCGTTGTGGGCTATCTGTTTGAAAGTTCACCGGTGCGCCTGTGTAACGCCTACCTCCTCGACGATCAGGAAAGGCTGGGGCAAAACCTGATCTGGGTTGCGGCAACGATCGGGTTGGCGTGGTTTGCCATCCTGGTGCGTGCGATGATGCGCCGAGAGGCATCGACCGCGCTACCAACACCTTCCGAAGACGATCCGAGCACGACAAAATGAATTCTGTTTGCGTTGCCATTGACCTTGGCCTAATCGAGTCGGGAGTTGATTTTCTTTAACGAACGTCGAGTCCATGGTGCCTGCAGTCTTCATCGTTGTGTCAGTTCGATGGTCTGAAAGCACTGGATGCAGTCCTTTAACAGACGTGCCTTGCTATTCGCGACAGGTGAAACAATTTTCTTCTGGGTGCTGTCGGTTGCGCGATCGTCAAGAATGAACAGGCGTCACTATGCATTGAATCTTGGGGGTCAATGGGGCCAGTGAACGGAAACTTTCGATTGAAGACCGGCCGGACAATCGGATCGTGACCAAATACCCGTTCTGGTGGAAAGTAAGGGTACCCAATTGGTCGAAATTGTGGTGACACAGCTGACATTCGGGCTACTGATCCAGTGTCAGGTATCGGGCAGGCAATTTGAACTTCTGTAGGCCTGCTTACGCTGCACAACGCCTGCCCCAGAAACTCCAAAAGTCGTCAGCACCTGGCAGCCTTGTCGATTTCAAAGCGCAGTTCGGTGTAGTTCAGCGTGACCGGAAACTGGGGAAACTCGTCGATCACGTTTTGCGGCGGGTGAAACAGGATGCCGGCGTTGGCTGCAGCCAGCATCGCGGTGTCGTTGTAGGAGTCGCCGGCCGCAATCACCTTGAATTGCAGTTCCCGAAAGCGCTGCACCGCTTCTTTTTTCTGGTTCGGCATGCGCAGGTGGTAATTCACCAGAAAACCGGCCGCATCGGCCTCCAGCTTGTGGCAGAACAGGACCGGCATGTTGAGTTGCGCCATCAAAGGCATGGCAAATTCGTAAAAAGTGTCGGACAGGATGATGACCTGGTAGTCGCGCCGCAACGCGTCCAGAAAGTCGCGCGCACCGGCCATCGGCCCCATGTCAGAGATCACCTTTTGAATATCGGGCAGGCCCAACTGGTGGGTCTTGAGCAGGTCGAGCCGGTATTTCATCAGCTTGTCGTAGTCGGGCTCGTCGCGCGTGGTGCGCGCGAGCGCCGGAATGCCGGTTCGACTGGCAAACTCGATCCAGATTTCGGGAACGAGAACACCTTCAAGGTCAAGACAAACGAGTTGCACTGAAATTCTCCAAAAGTTGGCGCCCGAAAGAAGCGATTCCCCGGGCGCTGAAGTCGCGAAATACGGCGATGGGGACGGCCTCAAGCAAGTGTAGTGGGAACCGCCGGGACCACCGGCCTGACGTGGCGCACGATCAGGACTTGCGCCGTGTAGTAGCTCGCCAGCACCCATAAAGACACCAGCGGCAGCGGCTGCACAAAGCGGTTGATGGCGATCAATGAATCGCTGAGCATGAAGACGCAGGCGCCCAGGCCCACCGCCCGGGCGCTGGCATCACGCAGCACCAGCGCGCGACCGATGGCCTGCGCCACCATCAGGGCGATCACGCTGACGTAGGCCGCCACCGCGACTCTCAAGACCGGGTCGGTCAGACCGCCCCAGACCCAGGCGTACATGGCGCCACCCAGGCCAAGCGTGAGCCCCAAGGCGCGCCGGCTGGGAAACCAGGGCACGCCTTGGCGGAACAGGGCTATGTAGAACAGGTGCGCCACCAGAAACGAGGCCAGACCCGGAATGAAGTAATTGCCGGGCAGCATCAGGAACACATCGCCCGCCAGCGAGGCTGCCAGCGCAGCCATGAGATATAGATCAAATCGGGCTCTAGCCCCCGTCGAATAAGCGCGAGCAGCTACTGCAACAATAGCGACCAGCATCGGCAACGGCTTGAAGACGACGTGCAGCGTCGGCAGCTCAAACACGCTGGTCGCGGTTGACAGAGCGGCCAGCAAGATCAGCAGCCACGCTAACCCGGGCTCACGCTTGGTCACGGATGTCGGGGAAGGCAGGTGCATGGTGATGGGGGCAGCAGTTTCCCGCCTTCAGGTACTGGTCTCATCGAGCGTGTCGTCTTCCAAATGACGCGTATCGGACCACCCCACCAGCGTGAAACCATTGGGTGTCCAAAGCAGGCGGTTGATGGCGGCATTGCCCAGGTCCCAGGTGCGCGGCGCCTGCAACTCCTGCCCGGTGGCGGCGCGGTACAGCACGTCCATGACGCCGCCATGCGCGACCAGCACAATCTGCTGCCCCAGGTGCTGCGCCGCCAGTTCAGAGGCGGTGCGCGTGATGCGTTCGCGCAGTGTGGTCAAGGACTCACCGCCTTCGGGCGCCCAGAGCGGGTCGCGCTGGCGCCAGCGCAGCGACTGCTCGGGCCAAGTGGCCTCGAGCTCGGCAAAGGTCTTGCCCTCAAACACGCCAAAGCCGCGTTCGCACAGACCGGTGTGGGTCTGCAGCGTGCGACCGGTGGCATTGGAAATTGCG
>NZ_JAAFHA010000016.1 GCF_010365055.1 Rhodoferax sp. | reverse complement strand
TGGCGGGCAGACTGGTGCAGCAAGCCGGTGATGCCTTGCAGGTTGTTCTTGATGCGGTGATGCACTTCGCGCACCAGGGCGGTCCGCTGAACAGCCTCGGCCTGTTCACGCTGATGGGCCTGCAAGGCACTGGCGGTGGTGTCGGTCAGGCTGCCGACGTAATGCGTGAGCCGACCCTGCGCATCCGTGACCACCGTGGTGCTAACTCTTGCCGGGTAGACCTCGCCATTCTTGCGGCGCTGCCACATCTCGCCCTGCCAAGTGCCGGTGTTGTGAATATCACGCCACACACTGTCATAGAACGCGGCGGTGTGGCGCCCCTCGGGCCGCAACAGCCGGGGCGTCTGCCCCAAGGCTTCCTGCTGCGAGTAGCCGGTCATGTCGATGAAGGCCTGGTTGACCCGCAAGAATTTTTGCTCCACATCCATCACCACCAGAGCCTCTTGGCATTCAAAGGCAATCGCGGCGATGCGCATCACCTCTTCGGCCTGCTTGCGCTGGGTGATATCGCGGGTCACGCCGATGAAATGCGCCAACTGCCCCTGCTCATCGCGCACGGGCGAGATGGTCAGCTCGTTCCAGAACGTGCTGCCGTCTTTGCGGTAGTTCAGAATTTCACCGGCGAACTCCGCGCTGTTCTTCAGGGCCAGGCGCATCGCATCGACGGCGCGCGGATCAGTCAACGGCCCCTGCAGAAAGCGGCAATTCTGGCCCAGGGTCTCCGATGGGCTGTAGCCAGAAATAGACACGAAAGCGTCATTGACCGAAATGATGCACTGGTCAGGGGTCGTGATGAGCACGCCTTGTGAGACGGCTTTAAGGGCACTGTCGCTGACGCGCAGGGTCGCCTCAAGCAGCTTGCGCTGCGTGATGTCGCTCAACACCAGCCGCTGCACACGGGCGCCGCCTTCCTCCATGGTGATGGCTCGGATCAGCGCCCAGAACAGCGTGCCATCGCGCCTGGCCAAGCGCAGCTCGCACACCTGAGGCGCCCCGGTGTCGGCCACCTGTTGACCCAGCCGGAAATAAATGGCCTGGTCTGGTGCGCCAATGAAACGGGTGATGGGCTGGCGCAGCAACGCGCGCCGGGGCAGCCCCAGCAGCGCGGCGGCGGTGAGGTTGGCCTGCAGGATCAGACCCGCTGCGCTGACGGTGCAATGACCGACCGGCGCGAGATCGTCAAAGTCGGAAAGAGTCAGCTGCGAGGCAGCCAGTTCATCGCGCGTGCGGCGCAGTTCGTCGTTCTGCAACTCCAGCGCATTCTGGGACACGCGCAGTTCTTGAATGGTCGCCTGCAGCGCTTGCGGCGATAGCTCGCCGCTGTACGCCGGCAAGCGGCCATCAGGTGGTTGCAGCGCTATGTCGGCGCGCGGGCGCAACGGCTGCTCGGCATTGGCAGACGGGAATGAGGAATTCAAGTGATTGCGGGACTGCATCGGCTTTGATGGTACCTGAACGAACGTTCCTGGCGGGCCAGCTCAAGCTGCGCCAGGCGACCCCTTCCGGCGGGCGCCCTGCCACACCTTGAATTTATGCCAAAACAGCCGCCAGCCCTTATGGTATAAGCCTGACAAGCTACTTATACGATAGTAATAAGAGATCCAGCACGGGCGCAAACAAGGCTCGGCGGTGAGCGTCAGGACCTGGCTGCGATGGCGCCTGAAATTGAGGCTTCGGTCATGGTCGGAGGCGCTCGGCGGGAGCACTTCTCATCGACAATGCCCACATCCGCCGGGGCCCCGCGCCCGGCTGTCATGTCGGCCTTTATTTGGAGTTTGCATGCCCGCACAAGCCTTGTTACAGCGTTTGAACATCCCCCTGCTCGCCAATGGCGTCAGCCTGCTCAGCCATGCCCCCGACGGCCCCGGCCCAGCCGCTTTCCTGCGCTGCTGCTCCCCGATTGACGGCGCTGTCATTGCCGAGGTGCCGCGCATGACGCCCGCGCAGGCCGACGCTGCCGCCGAGCGCGCCCACGCCGCCTACCTGCGCTGGCGTCTGGTGCCTGCGCCCCGGCGCGGCGAACTGGTGCGCCTGCTCGGTGACGAGCTGCGCGCGCACAAGCAGGCGCTGGCCGAGTTGGTGACGCTTGAGGTCGGCAAGGTCAGCGCCGAGGGCCTGGGCGAGGTGCAGGAGATGATCGACATCTGCGACTTTGCCGTCGGCCTGTCGCGCCAGCTGCACGGCCTGACCATCGCCAGCGAGCGCCCCGGCCACCGCATGATGGAAACCTGGCAACCGCTGGGCGTGGTCGGCGTCATCACGGCCTTCAATTTTCCGGTGGCGGTGTGGGCCTGGAACGCGGCGCTGGCGCTGGTGTGTGGCGACGCGGTGCTGTGGAAGCCGTCCGAAAAAGCGCCGCTGTGCGCGCTGGCGGTGCAGGCGCTGTTTGAGCGCGCCTGCCAGCGCTTTGGCGAGTCTGATCTGACGCGTGACCTGTCACAGGTGGTGCTGGGCTTGGCCGATGTGGGCCAGGCGCTGGTGGAGCATCCGCGCCTGGCCCTGATCTCCGCCACCGGTAGCACCGGCATGGGCCGCGCCGTCGGCCAGCGGGTGGCCGCGCGCTTTGGCCGCTGCCTGCTGGAGCTCGGCGGCAATAACGCCATCATCGTGACACCCTCCGCCGACCTGGACCTGGCGGTGCGCGCCGTGGCGTTTGCGGCCGCGGGCACCGCTGGCCAGCGCTGCACCTCGGCGCGCCGCTTGGTCGTGCATGAGGCGGTGTACGACGCCCTGCTGGGGCGGCTTCAAGGCGCTTACGCCAGCTTCAAGATCGGCGCGCCGCAAGACGAAGGCACTTTGCTCGGCCCGCTGATCGACCAAGCCGCCTTTGCGGCGATGCAGGCGGCGCTGGCCCAGGCCCGACTTGAAGGTGGTCAGGTGACGGGTGGCGAGCGTGTGCTGATGCAGCAGTACCCGAACGCCTTCTACGTCAGCGCCGCGCTGGTGGAGATGCCCGCGCAAACCGATCTGGTGCGCCACGAAACCTTTGCGCCCATTCTCTACGTGCTCAAGTACCAGACGCTGGCGCAGGCGATTGACTTGAACAACGACGTGCCGCAAGGCTTGTCGTCGGCGATTTTCACCACCGACCTGCGCGAGGCCGAGACCTTCATGTCGGTGGCCGGTTCCGACTGCGGCATTGCCAACGTCAACCTGGGCACCTCGGGCGCCGAGATTGGCGGCGCCTTTGGCGGCGAGAAGGAAACCGGCGGTGGCCGTGAATCGGGCTCCGACGCCTGGAAGGGCTACATGCGCCGCGCCACCAACACCATCAATTACTCCGGCGAGTTGCCGCTGGCACAGGGCGTGCGCTTCGATATTTGATTGGTCACTGCTGAAATTGATGTCCGCCAGGGTCAGCAACGCGCCTTGTCCGGCCGACCGCAAGGCAGCGGCAGGAGACTTTTCCACTCGCAATCGAAGTTGACGGACGCGTCTGGTTAGGTACAGGATTTCAGCGACTTTGTTGGGAAAATTGCTGTTTTCTCGCGCGAACGTGACTGTGAATGCTGGTCGGCTTTCGAGGCAGGGTGTACAGTCACACGGGTCGTGATTGCCCAAATGAATGAGGCTCTAGAGGCCTCGCATATTGTCAAGAGACAAACCTCGAATATTTTCACTGATGACGAATCCCTTGCCCCACGAACGCGAGTCCAGGATTCGGGCGTTATTTGACGAGTACATTGAGCAGTACGCCTCGCGTGATGATCGCCTAACAACCCGATTCAGCGACAACTTCAGCGGCTACACCGGCGGCGGAAGTTTCCTGGTCAGGGACCGCGCCGAGTGGGTCAAAATTACGCGACAGGACTTCGCGCAGGTGACGGGTCGTATCCGCATCGAGATGGTGGACCTCTTGCTGCAGGACATCAGCGCTGACGTGGTCGTCGCCACTGCCTTCTTTCACATTCACTTGCCCGGCCCAGAACATGTTTTGTCGAGGGAAGTGGCGCGACTGGTCCTGATTTTTCGTCTGGAGTCAGAGGACTGGAAAATTGTGCACAGTGGCATCTCGATTCCCTACCACCTGGTGCAGGACGGTGAGGTCTATCCACTGAAGGGCCTGCAGGAGCGAAACAGCGCACTTGAAGCGGTGATTGAGGCGCGTACCAAAGAGCTTCACGACAGTGAGGCACTCTACCGCCTGCTGACAGAAGAAACCTTGGATGTTGTCTGGAAGACCGACCGCAACCTTTGCATCACCTATATCAGTCCGGCTGACGAGCGCCTTCGAGGCTACTCGGCCGACGAAATGCTGGGGCGCCACGTTTTTGACATGTTGACCGATGAAGGCATGGCTACGGTGAAGGCAATTTTGCACAATGAGATAGAGCCTGAAGAAATAAGCGTAAGGGAAGGCTACCGGACCTTTTCAGTACAACATCGCTGCAAAGACGGCAGGTTGCTCTGGGGCGAAGTTCTTGCCAGGCCCGAGCGCGATGCGCAAGGAACGATCACCGGATACCACGGCACCACGCGGGAAAGTACCGAGCGCGTGCGTCTGGAAGCCGAAGTGCGCAGATTGGCCTTCTACGATCCGCTTACCCGCTTGCCCAACCGGCGTTTGCTCCATGATCGATTGAACCAAGTCATGGTCGCCAGCAAGCGCAGTACATGCCATGGTGCAGTGATGATGCTTGATCTGGATAGCTTCAAATCGCTCAATGACACGCATGGGCACATGGCGGGAGATTTACTGTTGACGGAGGTGGCCCGGCGTTTGACGGCTTGCGTGCGCGAGATGGACACCGTGGCCCGTTTTGGCGGTGATGAGTTTGTGGTGGTGCTCGGCGAATTGAAAGTGGACGAAGCGGCATCGACAGCGCAAGCGCAGATGGTGGCTGAAAAGATTCGCGTCAGTTTATCCGAGCCCTACTGGCTGACTTTCAGCCATGGGGGGCAGGCAGAGACGACGGTCGAGCATCGTTGCTCCGCAAGCATCGGCGTGGTGGTGTTCATCAACCATGAGGCGAGTCAAAATGACATCCTGAAATGGGCCGATGCGGCAATGTACTGGGCCAAGGAGGCGGGCCGCAATGCGGTACGGTTCTATGGGGCAAAAGTCCAGTCTTGAACGGCTGTCATCAGAGAAACTCAGTGTCCGCTGTCAATCTAGCCGACATCGGCGGCATCTTGGCGCTGGGGGTTGGCAGTTTTAACCGAAAAACTTTCGTTATCGATCAGACCAATAACGCGCCACGCCAACTGGGTGAGTTCTCTTGCCATGGCGTCAGCGTTCAGGCGACCGTCGGGGCGGTACCAGGCATAGAGAAAGCCGGGCAGACTGCATGCCGCCAGCGCGGTAATGCGCGTCTCGTTGAAGTCAAACTTGCCGTCGCGCCGACCCTGCTCGAGCAGGGGACATAAGCGATCATAAAAATGATTGGCCAATTGCTTCTGTGCCGCCAGGTACTCAGGGCGATAGACCTGGGGTTCGCGGTAGCCAAAAAATGCCGCCGGGTAGTGGGCAATGGTGGCGCGGATCAGGCGATCCAACCCTTCGGTGACCTTGACATGCGCTGGGCGCGTGTCATCAGGGCAGAAGTCCATGGTCGTGAAACACGCCACGGCCGCGCGCCAGGACAGGGTCTCAAAAATCTCCTGCTTGTTTTGAAAATAGTAATACACAAATGGCTTGCTGACCCCCAGCTCGCAGGCCACCTGCGCCAGCGTGGTATGGGCGTAACCCTGGGCGGCGAACAGGCGCTCGGCGACTTGGAGGATGCGCTCGCGCTTGGCGTCGGTGCCGGGCGTGGCGCTCTGCTGACGGCGCTTGGGCGAGATGGCGGAAGATGAAGTACGGGAGCGGACCATAGGCTAATTGTCACCTAAGTTATACCAAGAGGTAGGAGCATCCTACCAACGGGTATATATTGACATGCAGGCGATTGACAGATGCCTCACTTAACCACGAAAGTGTCACCATGCCAACAGTTCCAGCGCCCCCCATCAACAGACCCCTACACGACTACCTGCGTGCTCAGGCCAGGACGCAACCCGACAAAGCCGCTTACCTGTGGTACGGCCACGGCATCAGCTACGCCGAGCTCGATCGCGCCAGTGATGCCTTTGCGGCCCGACTGGCGGCGCTGGGGGTCAAAAAAGGCGACCCGGTGGCGCTGTTCCTGAACAATTGCCCGCAGTACGTGATGGCGCATTACGCCATCCAGAAACTCGGCGCCATCGTCTGCCCGTGCGGGCCGCTCAACAAGGAGCACGAGTTGCTCTACCAACTGGGCGACTTGCAGGCGCGCGTGATCATCGCCGCCGACAACCTGCTGCCGGTGGTGGCGCAGGTGCGCAGCCAGACCGCACTGACCCATGTGTTTGCCGTGCGCTATGCCGACTTGCTGCCCGAGCAGCCGAGCGTGACCGTCCCCGCTGAATTGCTGGCGATAAAAGCCCAGCCCCAGCAACTGCCGGCCGATGTGGAAGACTTCATGGCGGCCACCCAGGGCACGGCCACGCCGCCGCCGGTGGCGCTGGCCATGGACGACGTCGCGCTGATGACCTACACCTCGGGCACCACCGGCTTGCCCAAGGGGGCCATGCTGACTTATGGCAACGCCTTGTACAAATCGGCCGCGGCGGCCAACTGCAATGGCGTCAGCCACGATGATGTGTTGCTGGCAATTGCGCCGCTGTATCACATCGCCGGCATGGTGATGGGCATCAACGTCACGATGTTCACGGGAGCGACCACCGTGTTGATGTACCGTTTTGACCCGCTGGCGGTGCTGCAGGCGATCGACCGCCACCGCGTGACCTGGTGGTACAGCATTGCGCCGATGAATGTGTTTGCCATGCAGGTGCCCACTGCCAGGGAGTTCGATTTGTCGAGCTTGCGCATGAACCCGGTGACCAGCTTCGGCGTCACCTTGACCGAGGCGCTGGCCCGGCAATGGCAGGCCCTGGCACCGAACTGCGAGTCGTTTGAAGCGGCCTACGGCTTGAGCGAAACCCACACGGTGGACACCTACATGCCGCACGATGCAATCCGCTGGGGCACGCAGGGCAAGGCGATTCCGGGCAACGAGATCCGCATCCTGGACGCCGAGTCGGGCCGTGTCTGCGCCAGCGGCGAGGTCGGCGAGATCGTGCTGCGCAGCGCCGGTGTCTTCAAGGGCTACTGGAACAAGCCCGAGGCCACGGCGCAGACGCTGCGCGACGGCTGGGTTTACACCGGCGACATGGGCAAGCTGGACGCCGATGGCTACCTGACCTTCATCGGCCGCTTCAAGGAGATGATCAAGGTCTCGGGCTACAGCGTGTTCCCCGAAGAAGTGGAAACAATCTTGATCAAGCACCCGGCCATTGCCCAGGCCGCCGTGATTGGCGTGCCCGACCCCGACAAGGGCGAAGTGGTGAAGGCCTTTGTTGTGCTGAAGCCGGGCCAGAACGCCAGCGCCGCGGAGATTGTGGCCTGGTCGCGCGCCAACATGGCCACCTACAAGGCACCTCACGACGTGCAGCTGATGACCGCCCTGCCGACCACCGGCGCGGGCAAAGTGTTGCGCCGCCTGCTGAAAGACCCGGCGCCATCCGCCGACCTCACGCCACCCGCCACAAAGCAAACCCATGACTGAAATTCGCTCCCCCCTGCAGGCCCAGATCGTCCAGTGGCACGTGCAGCCTGGTGACAGCGTCCAGGCCGGTGACCTGCTGGTCATTCTGGAAGCGATGAAGATGGAGCACGAGTTGCGCGCCCCCCAGGCCGGGCGCGTGAGCGAGCTGTTTTTTGCCAATGGCGAGTTGGTGGCAGAAGCTGATTTACTCCTGAATATAGAGCTACTCAAGCAGACAGGACGGGGGCTAGAGCCGGATTTGTCATATAAGACGCCGGAAACCACCCGGCCCTCGTTGGCGGTTCGCGCTGAGGCACCCGTCCCGCGCCCGCTCGCAGGAGCAGCAGGGAACACCGCGCCGCGCCCGGACCTGCAACGGGTGCTTGATCGCCAGGCCCACACGCTCGATGCCAACCGCCCCGAGGCTGTCGCCAAGCGCCACGCGCTGGGTCAGCGCAGCGCGCGCGAAAACATCGCCGATTTATGTGATGCCGACTCCTTCATCGAATACGGCGCGATGGCCGTGGCGGCCCAGAGCCGCCGTCGCTCCGAACAAGACCTGATCCAGAACACCCCCGCCGACGGCATGGTGACCGGCATCGGCAGCGTCAACCAGGCGCTGTTTGGCCCCGAGCACAGCCGCGCGGTGGTGATGGCCTACGACGCCACCGTGCTGGCCGGCACGCAAGGCCTGCGCAACCACCAGAAGACCGACCGCATGCTGGGCCTGGCCCTGGAGCAAAAGCTGCCCGTTCTGCTGTTTGCCGAAGGCGGCGGCGGCCGCCCGGGCGACGTCGATATGCCGATCGTGGCCGGGCTGCATGTGGGCACTTTTGCCAGCTTCGCGCGCCTGAATGGCCAGGTGCCGGTGGTCGGCATCGTGGCGGGTCGCTGCTTTGCCGGCAATGCGGCCTTGCTGGGCTGCTGTGACGTGATCATCGCCACCGACAACAGCAACATCGGCATGGGCGGCCCGGCCATGGTCGAGGGCGGCGGCCTGGGGGTTTTCAGGCCAGAACAGATTGGCCCCAGCGGGGTGCAACACGGCAATGGCGTCATCGATATTCTGGTGGCGGACGAGAGGGCGGCGGTGGCGGCGGCGCGGCATTACCTGTCGTTCTTTCAGGGCCGGGTCAGCAACTGGCAGGCGCCGGACGTACAGGCGCTGCGTGACGTGGTGCCGGAAAACCGCTTGCGCGTCTATGACACGCGCGCCGCGATCACGGGCATGGCTGATGAGGGCAGCGTGTTGTTTCTACGCAGCGGCTTTGGCTTGGGGCTCCACACCGCGTTGGCGCGCCTGGAGGGCCGCCCGGTCGGCATCCTGGCCAACAACCCGCTGCACCTGGGCGGCGCCATCGACGCCAATGCGGCCGACAAGGCAGCACGCTTCATGCAACTGTGCAACGCGCACGGCTTGCCGCTGATCAGCCTGGTGGACACACCCGGCTTCATGGTCGGGCCGGACATGGAAGCCCAGGCGCAGGTGCGCCATGTGAGCCGCATGTTTATTGCGGCAGCGCATTTGCGCGTGCCGTTTTTCAGCGTGATGCTGCGCAAGGGCTACGGCCTGGGTGCCATGGCCATGACGGCCGGCGGCTTTCACTCGCCCCTAATGACCGTGGCCTGGCCGAGTGGCGAATTTGGCGCCATGGGCTTGGAGGGCGCCGTGCGACTGGGCTACCGCAAGGAACTGCAGGCGTTGCCTGAAGGGCCGCAGCGCGAGGCCTTGTTCCAGCAACTGCTGGCCAAACAGTACCACAACGGCAGCGCCATCCACATGGCCGCCACGCTGGAGATTGACGCCGTGATTGACCCGGCGCAAACCCGCGCCTGGCTGGTGCGGGGCTTGCAGATGCAGCGTGAACTGCCGCAGGCAAGCGGGTTGGCCATTGACGCCTGGTAGGCCAACTCGATTGGGCGGGCACCGGTTTCGATTTCATAATGCACCCTGTCACACAGGGAGCTGCAATGGATCGGACCGAACGTTTCTACATGATCTTGGGGCTGCTGCGTCGCCAGACGGTTGTCAGCTTTGCCACACTACAGACAGCACTTGAAGTCTCGCGCTCCACGCTCAAACGTGACCTGAGTTACCTCAGCACCCGACTGAACAACCCCATCGCCTACAGCCGCGAGCTCGGCGGCTACAGCCTTGAAAAAGCCGATGGCGAAAGTGGCATCCCCCACGAGTTGCCGGGGCTGTGGTTCTCGGCCACTGAAATTCATGCCCTGCTGACCGTGCAACATTTGTTGTCGGGGCTGGATACAGGCGGCTTGCTCAATACCCACATCGCCCCATTCATTGACCGTCTCAACACACTGTTGGGGCACGAAGGCAACGAAGACGCCACCCAACTGCGCCGCCGCGTGCGCATCATCGGCCTGGCGCACCGCAGTGTCACTCCGCGTCACTTTGAGCGCGTGGCCACCGCCCTGGCGCAGCGCAAGCGGCTGCACATTGCCTACTGCGCCCGAGGGACCGGCGAAGCCAGCGCGCGTGAGGTGTCGCCCCTGCGCCTGGTGCACTACCGGGGCAACTGGTATCTGGACGCATGGTGTCACTTGCGCCAAGGTCTGCGCAACTTTGCCCTCGATGCCATGGCCGAAGTTCAACTGTTGGACCGCCCGGCACGCGACGTCAGCGACGCCAAACTTGATGCCACTTTCGGCTCCGGCTACGGCATTTTTTCCAGCGGCACCCTGCGCTGGGCACGCTTGCGCTTCACGCCCGAGCGCGCCCGCTGGGTGGCGCAAGAGCAGTGGCATCCGCAGCAAGACGGCAAGCACCAAGCCGACGGTGGCTACCTGCTGCGCATCCCCTACACCGACCACCGCGAGCTGATCATGGACATCCTCAAACACGGCGCGCACTGCGAAGTGCTGGGCCCCACCAGCCTGCGCCAGGTGGTGGGGGATGAGGTGAAAAAGATGGGTGAAAAATATTTTTGAGTCGTGGGAGAGTGGGTCATGTGGTGACCCTCAGCGCATGTAAGCTTCCCCCAATGCTTAACAAAACCCAATGAGGCTAAAACCTATCGCCCACGTCCGGGAAGCGGATGGCTCCATCCAGTGGCTGCCAGATCACTTGATCGGTGTATCGATGCTGGCCAGAGATTTTGCTCGAAAGATCGGTCTGGCCGAGCAGGGTGAACTAATGGGCTTGCTGCACGATCTAGGCAAATACAGCGAAGAGTTCCAGAACTATCTGAAATCTGCGGTTGAATTGCTCAATCCCGATGAAGACGAAGATTTTGTCAATGCCAAGGGACTCAAGGGCAAGGTGGATCACTCCACTGCTGGGGCTCAATTGGTCTGGCGCGAGCTTTCACAATTGGGACAAATCGGCCAGATCGTCGGGCAGGTACTGGCCTTGTGCATCGCCTCCCATCACTCTGGGCTGATTGATTGCCTGACCTCTGACTTGAATAGCCTGGGCGAAGATTCGTTCACCAAACGCATGAGCAAACTGGACGACCGAACTCATTTGATTGAAGCGCGCGCCGCAGCCGATGAAGCCATCGTGTCGCGCATGCGCGAACTCATCACCCAACCATCAATGATTGGAGGGGTGAGCGCTGCAATCGGCAAAGTTGTCCGTGCGGCACCTGAGAAAAATGATAAAGGCATTGTTTCTCAGCAGCATATTGGACTGCTTGTTCGCTTCTTGTTCAGTTGTTTAATTGACGCAGACCGCATAGATACGGCTGACTTTGAGAGTCCAAAGCATGCCAAGCTGCGAATGCGTGGCAGCTACGCAGCATGGGACGCATTAATCGTTCGTTTGGAAAGGCATCTGGCGGCCTTTGAGCCCAAGCTACCAATCGACGATCTACGCCAAGACATCTCGCGCCATTGTCTGGATGGCGCATCACGTTCCAAAGGCATCTATACATTGACCGTGCCAACTGGCGGCGGAAAAACACTGGCGAGCCTGCGCTTCGCTCTGCATCATGCGCACAAACACGCAATGGATCGCGTGATCTACGTCATCCCTTTCACATCGATCATTGATCAAAACGCAGAAGTGGTCCGAAGCATTCTTGAGCCCCAAGGTGTGACACCGGGCACGGTGCTCCTTGAGCATCACTCCAATCTGACCCCTGAGCAGCAGACTTGGCGCGGGAAAATACTTTCTGAAAACTGGGATGCGCCTATCGTTTATACGACCAGCGTTCAGTTTTTGGAAACTTTGTTCGGTTCTGGTACGCGGGGGGCACGGCGCATGCACCAACTGGCCAACGCGGTGCTGATCTTCGATGAAATCCAGACTCTGCCTATCAACTGTGTTCATCTTTTCAACAACGCCATCAATTTTCTGGTTGAGCAGTGCGGCAGCACCGTTGTGCTGTGTACAGCTACTCAGCCACTGCTAAATAAGGTCGATGCAGACAAGGGCGCTATTCGCATTCCTGATGGCAATGAACTTATGCCGGATATTAAGAAATTGTTTGATGACTTGAAGCGGGTCGAGGTCAAGAACCGTCGTAAACCCGGCGGTTGGACGATGGAGGAAATTGCACTACTGGCACAAGAGGAAACGCTGAGGGCGAACAGTTGCCTGGTCATTGTCAATACCAAGAATTCGGCGCAAACCATCTACCGGCTTTGCAAGAAGCATGCAACCATTCCGGTCTACCACCTGAGCACAAATATGTGCCCTGCACATCGCAAGTCCATACTAGCTGAAGTACGGATTCGTCTTGAAAAGCAGGAGCAAACGCTACTCGTCAGCACCCAACTGATTGAAGCGGGTGTGGATGTGGACTTTGGTGCGGTCATTCGGTTCATGGCAGGTTTGGACTCCATAGCCCAGGCATCGGGGCGGTGCAATCGCAATGGTCGATCAGCGTTGGGGATTGTTCATGTCGTCAATCCACAAGACGAAAACCTGAGCATGCTGCCGGACATCAGTATCGGCCGTGACAAGGCTGACCGTGTGTTCAGTGACTATGAGGCCAACCCAGCAAAATTTGGCAATAACCTGATTGGGTTAAAAACCTTGGACTGGTATTACCAGAACTACTTTTTTGCAAGAGCCGGTGAAATGGTTTATCCAGTTTCAGAGAAGGTAGTCGGGCATAAAGACTCACTGCTTAATCTGCTGGCCGTCAATACGCACGCTACGGCAGAGCACTGCAGAACCAAGGGTCAGGCACCCAATATTTACCTGCGGCAATCTTTCATGTCTGCAGCCAAGGCTTTCAAGGCGATCGATGCACCGACACGCGGGGTGATTGTTCCTTATGGTCAGGCGGGCAAAGACCTGATTGCTGATTTATGCGGCGCATACATGCCGGCGAAGGAGTTTGAACTGTTGCGTCAGGCCCAACAGTTCAGTGTGAATGTATTCCCGAACGTTCTTGAGACACTGCAAAAAGCTGGGGTTGTGCAAGAAGTTCGGAAAGAAACCGGAATTTTGTTTTTGATTGATTCCCGCTACTACAGCGAGGAGTTTGGTCTTTCAACAACACCTGAAGGAAATATGGAGGTTCTTTATGGCTAACCGAAACAGCATTGAATTTAAGGTGTCGGCGCGGCACGCCTTGTTCACCGATCCACTGAGCAGAATTGGTGGGGAAAAGTGTTCGTACCACATCCCTACTTACGAGGCACTCAAAGGCATTGCCAAGTCGATTTACTGGAAGCCCACGTTCATCTGGGTGATTGACGAAGTGCGCGTGATGAAGCGTGTTCGCACGCAGACGAAGGGAACCAAGCCGCTGGATTTCGGAGGTGGAAACACCTTGGCGATTTACACCTTTTTGGTAGACGTGGAATACCAGGTTGGCGCTCATTTTGAGTGGAATTTGCATCGGCCGGAATTGGCGGACGATCGAATTGAAGGTAAGCACCTCACCATCGCCAGACGCATGTTGGAGCGAGGCGGACGGCAGGACGTTTTTCTCGGTACACGCGATTGCCAGGGCTACGTCGAACCTTGTGTTTATGGGGAAGAAGTAGGTGCCTATGACAGTGACGGGGAACTGGCGTTTGGTCTGACGTTTCACGGGTTTGACTACCCTGATGAAACTGGGGACAAACAGCTGCATGCGCGCTTTTGGCGACCAATCATGATCGATGGTCGTATCCGCTTTGCACGCCCAGAGGACATCACTGTTCGCAAATTTGTTCGGGATATGGGTGTTAAAAAATTCGGCACAAAAAATATGAAAAACGTCGAAGCCGAAGCATCTGAATTGGAGGATTGACGTGAGCTGGGTTCAAAAACTTTATGAAACCTACGAGCAGTGTTGGGGGCGGGAAGCGCCTGGTGAGATCGGGTTGCTCCCTATAGGCCACACCCCGCAGCAAGCTCACGTCGAAATCACGATTGATGCGGATGGAAACTTCAAGGGTGCAAGAACTGTTCAGAAAGTGGAAACCGTCATACCGGCAACGGAACAGTCGGCCGGGCGTGTCGGAACAAAGCCACCGCCACATCCTTTATGCGACAAGGTTCAATACTGCGCCGTTGATTACCCCCACTATGGCGGGAAAAAACCAAGTTTCTTTAGGGAATACGAGGAGCAACTCAATGCGTGGTGTACCTCGGAATTCAGCCATCCCAAAGCAAAGGCAGTACTTCAATATGTCAGAAAGGGTCGTTTGGTGCAGGACTTAGTGAATGAAAAAGTCCTCCACCTTGGTACAGACGGAATACTGTTTACCCGATGGACAAGCGAAGAGCAAGCCCCGAATATTTTTCGGTATTTGACCGCCAAAGACGGGGAAAGGGATCAAGGCGATGCCTTCGTTCGTTGGCAGGTCTGGGAGCTAGACAATCCGTGTACTGCTGTTTGGGAAGATAAGCCCTTGCAAAACGCTTGGGCTGCATACGATGCCAGCACCAAAAAATTAACCGGCGTTTGTATGGTGACTGGTGATGCCCAAGCCGCACTTGCCGCTAGTCACCCCAAGAGAATCCGCCATGCGGGGGATGGTGCCAAGCTCATTAGTGCCAATGACGATTCAGGCTACACCTTTCTGGGCAGGTTCACCGACAAAACGGGGTTGCAAGCCTGTGGTGTTGGCTATGAGGTGACCCAGAAGGCGCATAACGCGCTGCGTTGGCTGATCCAGAGACAAGCGTATCGAAATGAAGATCAAGTTATTGTTACCTGGGCTGTTGCCGGTAAACCGGTGCCTGATCCATTCAAGGATTCACTTTCACTTTTTTTGAGTGGTGAAGACGCTTCCGAATCTGTGCTGGATGAACTGCAGGCTGATGTTGGTGACGTTGGTCAAGCTTTTGCCTTGAGGCTAAAGAAAGCCATCGCGGGATACCGCGCAAAGCTTGATCCGACCGACGACATCATCGTCATGGGACTTGATTCGGCGACACCGGGGCGCATGGCCATTTCTTTCTACCGGGAGCTGAAAGGCTCTGAATTCCTTGATCGACTTCAGTCTTGGCACGAGAAATTTGCTTGGCTGCAAAACTTCGGCAAGGACTCCAAATTTGTTGGCGCGCCCGCCCCGCGCGATATCGCAGAGGCTGTTTATGGTCGCCGTATCGACTACAAGTTGCGAAGAAGCACGATTGAGCGGCTACTGCCTTGCATTGTTGATAGCCAGCCGTTCCCACGCGATCTTGTTGATTCAGTTGTACGACGGTCTTGTAATCGCGTCGGCATGGAGCACTGGGAGTGGGAGAAAAATCTTGGGATTGCCTGCTCTTTGTTCAAAGGCTTTTTTAATGAAAGGGACTATCAAATGACATTGGAAACAGACCGGACATCCCGGGACTACCTCTACGGACGCCTTCTGGCTGTGGCTGAGCACATTGAGGGCCGAGCGCTTTACGTTGGAAAAGAGACGCGAGACACCACTGCGGCCAAATTGATGCAGCGCTTCGCCGACCGACCTGCCAGCACGTGGCGGACAATTGAATTGGCTCTAGCACCGTCGAAATCACGCTTGCGAGCCAAGCGCCCCGCGTTTCTTTACGAAATGGAAAAGCTGCATGACACCATCGTTTGCAGCTTTGTTGGCGATGATTTTCTTGACGACAAGAAGCTTTCCGGTGAGTTTTTGCTCGGATACCACTGCCAACGACGGGAATTGAATCCACCAAAAATTGATGCGAGCAACAGCGCTGAAGACACCCCTACTGAATAAACAACCAAGGAGCCCAACATGACAACCTTACAAAACAAAATTGACTTCGCTGTGATTCTGCGCGTGAAAAACGCCAACCCGAACGGAGACCCGCTTAACGGAAATCGCCCGCGTACTGACTATTCAAATTTCGGCGAAATGACCGATGTTTCCATCAAACGGAAGATTCGTGACCGATTGCTTGAGCGCTGGATAGCGGATGGCAGAGCAGATGATGGAAACATGATATTTGTGCAGTCTGATGATCGAAAGGCAGATGACTGCAAGAGCTTGCGGTCACGTGCTGAAGCTGGTTTGGATAAGGAATTGGGATCAGATAAGACGGTCACGCTGGCTTGTGCCAAATGGTTTGACGTACGTGCTTTTGGTCAGTTGTTTGCGCTCAAGAGCAACAAGAAAGCCGGCAAAAAGAAAGAAGACGGTAGCGAAGATGAGGGTGACACCGGTGTGTCGATTGGCATTCGGGGACCAGTGACGGTTCAATCTGCTTTCAGTGTGGAACCGATTGATGTCATCAGCACGCAAATTACAAAAAGTGTCAACGGCGAAGATACCAAGGATGGGAAACGGAGTCCCGACACGATGGGCATGAAGCACCGCGTTGATCACGGCATCTACCGCTTCTACGGCAGCATGAATCCGCAATTGGCCGAAAAAACCCGGTTTTCTGATAACGATGCAGATGCCATGAAAAAAGTGCTGCCGAAGTTATTTGAGAACGATGAGTCCTCAGCCAGGCCAGCGGGCAGCATGGAGGTAATCAAAGTCATTTGGTGGAAACACAATTGCAAGTCAGGGCAGTACTCCTCGGCCAAAGTGCATCGGAGCCTGACAGTTCACCCTGACGGCACGTACACGATTGACGATCTGGCTGGACTTGAGCCTGAATGCATTGATGGATTTTGAGTGGGTCACAACGCTGCTGAAAATGAACCCGCTAAAAGGAACCGGTAATGAAAATCTTTCCCACTGAATTTGATGGTCAGACAATTCGTCGTTTATACGACGAGACGACTGAAATCTGGTGGTTTTCGGTCATCGATGTGGTGCAGGTGCTCACGCAGCAGGTCGACTACCAGACTGCGCGCAAATACTGGAACAAGCTCAAAGAGCGTCTGAGCAAGGAAGGCAGTGAGTCGGTGACAAACTGTCACCGACTGAAATTACCGGCAGCCGACGGGAAAAACTACCTCACCGATGTTGCCACCGCCCAGACCCTGCTGCGCCTGGTGCAGTCCGTCCCCAGCCCCAAGGCCGAACCCATCAAACTCTGGCTTGCCAAGGTCGGCTATGAGCGCATGCAAGAGATGGCCGATCCGGCCCTGTCGCTGGACCGTGCCCGCCAGACCTGGCAGCAGCACGGTCGCAGCGACAAATGGATTCAGCAACGTATGACCGGGCAGGAAACCCGCAACAAGCTCACCGACTATTGGAGCGAGCACGACATCAAAAAGGGCAGCGAATTTGCCATCCTGACCAACATCATCCATCAGGAGTGGTCGGGCGTGAGTGTCGCGGAGCACAAGGATATGAAGGGGCTGACAAGCCACAACCTGCGGGACCACATGAGCGAGGCGGAGCTAATTTTCACGGCCCTGGCTGAGCTGTCCACCCGGCAGATAGCTGAAAGTGTGGATGCCACCGGCATGGCAAAAAACAAGTCCGCTGCCAAAACGGGAGGCCGCATTGCCGCCCAAGCCCGCCACCAGCTGGAAAGCCAGACCGGCAAGTCGGTGGTCACCGGTGCCAATTACCTGCCACCGGTTGCGCCCAAGGTAGTGAAGGTCGTCAAGGCCATCAAGGCCGCAAAGAAAGCGTAAAGCATCCACGCATCGGGCCGCTTGTGCTTGAACCTGACCCCATCCCCCTGTCTGCCCTGCAGCACTGGCGTTATTGCCCGCGCCAGTGCGGACTGATTCACTTGGAGCAGGTGTTTGACGACAACGTCCACACCCTGCGTGGCCAGGCGGTGCATGCCAAGGTAGACCAGCCCGGAGTCGAAACCGCCAAAGGCGTTCGCGTGGAGCGCGCTTTGCCTCTGTGGCATGACGAGCTGGGTTTGGTGGGCAAGTCCGACGTAGTGGAATTTTTGGCTGGGGGCGTGCCCTACCCGGTGGAATACAAACACGGCAGCCGCAACAAGGCCGCAGACATTGCCGCGTGTGACGATCTGCAGTTGGCAGCCCAAGGCATGTGCCTGCAAGCCATGACAGGCAAGACGGTGAACGAGGGCGCCCTCTACTACGCCACTTCCAAACGTCGGCGCGTGGTCGCTATCACTGAACAATTGCGCGTTGACGTGGCGCAGACCGCTGACGCCATCCGCCAAATGCTGGCCAGCGGCGAGTTGCCCCCGCCACTGGTGGGCGAGCAGGCGGCCAAGCGTTGCAAAGCGTGTTCGCTGCTGGAGCGCTGCCAACCGCAGGCCACGCACGCGGGGCTGATCGCCGCTCGGTCTGCGCTGTTCGACCCCGATTCCTAGGTCTGGATGCCCATGCAACTCCTCAACACCCTCTACGTCACCACAGCGGACACTTATCTGCGCCTGGACAACGACACTCTGCGCGTGGAGGTGGAGCAAGAAACCAGGCTACGTGTGCCACTGCACCACTTGAGCGCGGTGGTGTGTTTCGGTCATACGGGCTTGTCGGCACCGCTCATGCACCGCTTGGCTGAAGGTGGCATTGCGCTGGTGTTGCTGGATGACAATGGGCGTTTCAAAGCAAGGTTAGAGGGCGCAGTCACAGGCAATGTTCTGCTGCGCCAAGCTCAGTTTGGGCGTGTGGCAGACCCCGCGTTTACGCTGGACATGGCACGCGCCTGTGTGGCGGGCAAGATCAAAAACACCCGGCAGGTGTTGCAGCGCGGCGCCCGCGAAGCCAAGTCAGAAGACGAAGCCCAGGTATTAACCCGCCTGGCCGACGACCTGGCTGCCAGTTTGCGCGCGCTCACCGGGACCACCAGTCTGGACGCCTTGCGTGGTATTGAGGGTGAGGCGGCGCGCCAGTATTTCAGCGGCCTCAATTTGCTGGTGCGCCCTGAGTCGCGCGCGGTCTTCCAGATGGATGGGCGAACGCGTCGCCCGCCGCGTGACCGCTTCAATGCCATGTTGTCATTCTTGTATTCCATGTGGATGAACGACTGCCGTAGCGCGTTGGAGGCAGCCGGGCTGGACCCGCAAGTGGGTTTTTTGCATGCCTTGCGACCGGGCCGCGCTGCACTGGCGCTGGATTTGATGGAAGAGTTTCGCCCCTGGGCTGATCGCTTGGCCCTGACGCTCATCAACCGGGGTCAGTTGGACGCTGATGATTTTGTTTTGCGTGAAGGCGGTGGCGTGTTACTGGAGCCCGATGCGCGCAAGGCCGTGGTGGTGGCGTATCAGGAACGCAAGCGCGACGAGATCAATCACCCGCTGCTGGCGCAGTCTGTCCCCTTGGGCCTGGTGCCGCTGGTGCAGGCACGCTTGATGGCGCGCTCTTTGCGCGATGACGGTGCACCGTATGTGCCGTTTGTAGCCAAGTAGGATTGAGCCATGCTGGTACTGGTTTGCTACGATGTGTGTACTGAAACCAAGGCGGGGCGCCGCCGTTTGCGAAGGGTTGCCAAAGTCTGCGAGAGCACCGGGCAGCGGGTACAAAAATCGGTTTTTGAGTGCCAGTTGGATGTAGCGCAATTTGAGGCACTTGAGCGGGAATTGCTCGCAGAAATCGATGCGCAGCAAGACTGCTTGCGCCTGTACCGCATACCCAGTACCCGCGGGTTCGAAGTTCTTGAGCACGGCTCCTTCAAGGCGGTGGATTTTGATGGGCCGCTGATGCATTGATTGCGCCCCGAAGTGCTCGCAGACGCATGGCCTGTGGTAAGGTCAATGCCGCGAACCCCAAGTGGTTGACTTCTCCCTATAGGGTTCGCGCGCTACGCAAGCCATTGATTCAAATGATTTTCCAGAATCTCTCCACGCAAATCTACGGGGTTGGTCTTGTGGAGCAACGAGGTTCGCGCGAATGCACCAAAAATGCCTTTGCTGACAAGCCTTTGGCGGCGAAGCGGATCGCCCGGCATTCATGCTGGGCGCGGATTGAAACTGCCATGTGGTGACGGGCTGGCCGATTTCGTCGGGGATCGCCCGGCATTCATGCTGGGCGCGGATTGAAACATTCCAGAAAGCAAATCATCATGAAAACCTCTCGGGATCGCCCGGCATTCATGCTGGGCGCGGATTGAAACGACTTTTTGCGCGATGAAGTCCAACTCGGCCTGCGGATCGCCCGGCATTCATGCTGGGCGCGGATTGAAACAGCGCTGACGGCGGTGACCCGTGCCGTTTGCTCGGGGATCGCCCGGCATTCATGCTGGGCGCGGATTGAAACGAGACAAAAACCCTGCATGGTGAAAAGCAGTTTGGGATCGCCCGGCATTCATGCTGGGCGCGGATTGAAACCCATCCAACTCAGCGGCATCACCTACATCCTGCCGGATCGCCCGGCATTCATGCTGGGCGCGGATTGAAACCCATGCTGACCATCACCACCCCCGCCGATGCGGTGGATCGCCCGGCATTCATGCTGGGCGCGGATTGAAACAAATCAATCTAGGCACCGGAGCCGTCGTCGGCCACGGATCGCCCGGCATTCATGCTGGGCGCGGATTGAAACGGCCTTTTGCTTGGAGATGGCGGTCTCGTAGATCGGATCGCCCGGCATTCATGCTGGGCGCGGATTGAAACCAGCAAGCCGCCGCCCAATCTCAAGCTTGGCCAGGGATCGCCCGGCATTCATGCTGGGCGCGGATTGAAACCTGTGGTGGCTGTGCCAAAGGCCAGCGTCACAAAGGATCGCCCGGCATTCATGCTGGGCGCGGATTGAAACAGTGTTTTCCAGCGCAGGGTGGTGCTGGTGGCGCGGATCGCCCGGCATTCATGCTGGGCGCGGATTGAAACATGTCGGGCATGGCGTTCTCGGCGCCCATCTCAGGGGGGATCGCCCGGCATTCATGCTGGGCGCGGATTGAAACATCACGGACCACATGCGCTTTTGACCGTGCCAGGGGATCGCCCGGCATTCATGCTGGGCGCGGATTGAAACCCCTTGTCATACCCGGCTTGCGCCGACTCTTGCGGGGATCGCCCGGCATTCATGCTGGGCGCGGATTGAAACCCTGGACCGAGTTGCAACGCCTCAAGCGTGAAGGGATCGCCCGGCATTCATGCTGGGCGCGGATTGAAACAAGCTGGCCGACTACCAGCCCTACGTCAAGCAGCGGATCGCCCGGCATTCATGCTGGGCGCGGATTGAAACTTGGGGTACCGGCGCGATACCCGCCGACCAGATTGGATCGCCCGGCATTCATGCTGGGCGCGGATTGAAACGTGCTGGTCCCGCTCATCCAGCTTCTATGGCGCCTGGGATCGCCCGGCATTCATGCTGGGCGCGGATTGAAACATATCCTCGTCGGTCAGTACAAAGTCGGGCTGCACGGATCGCCCGGCATTCATGCTGGGCGCGGATTGAAACGACTCGATCAGCAACATCGTGGTCAAAGTGCTCGGGATCGCCCGGCATTCATGCTGGGCGCGGATTGAAACACCTCATGGATCCGCGTCATCGCCGGAAACAAAGAGGGATCGCCCGGCATTCATGCTGGGCGCGGATTGAAACAGTGCAGGTGTCGCTGCACTGGCAATTTGCTGCGGATCGCCCGGCATTCATGCTGGGCGCGGATTGAAACAGCTTCTTTCATTGCGGCGGCCAATTCATCATTGGGGATCGCCCGGCATTCATGCTGGGCGCGGATTGAAACATCCGGCCATGGTTGGCCAGCAGCGTGCGGCTCAGGGGATCGCCCGGCATTCATGCTGGGCGCGGATTGAAACATCTGGCTGGAGCAACAGAGCCCGGCCTATGCGGGGATCGCCCGGCATTCATGCTGGGCGCGGATTGAAACTACAAACTCTGATGCGTCAAGAAATGCCATCACAGGATCGCCCGGCATTCATGCTGGGCGCGGATTGAAACTTCTTGCTATAGCTGATGAAGCCCTTGGCAGCGCCCGGATCGCCCGGCATTCATGCTGGGCGCGGATTGAAACACGCTTGAGGTGGTACAGCGCTGAAAGGCGTACAGGATCGCCCGGCATTCATGCTGGGCGCGGATTGAAACAAGTTGTATGCCATTTTTTCTGCGATGGCACCGCCCGGATCGCCCGGCATTCATGCTGGGCGCGGATTGAAACTGCAGCGTTTCCAGGTAGCCAGCACTTACGTTGTGGATCGCCCGGCATTCATGCTGGGCGCGGATTGAAACACGCATGTACTCTTGGGCTCGCAGCCCGCCTCGGAGGATCGCCCGGCATTCATGCTGGGCGCGGATTGAAACTTCTTTGGTAAGCAAACAAACCACTCGGTAATCAGGGATCGCCCGGCATTCATGCTGGGCGCGGATTGAAACATCGCCGCTTCAAGCGTTGGGTATCCGTACTCACGGATCGCCCGGCATTCATGCTGGGCGCGGATTGAAACGCTCCATCTAGGTTTAAAAACCCGCACCACTTGCGGATCGCCCGGCATTCATGCTGGGCGCGGATTGAAACCCTAAGGGCTTGCGGCTCTACGGCGTGGGTGGCCGGATCGCCCGGCATTCATGCTGGGCGCGGATTGAAACCGTTTACCAGCGAATCCACTCCCCGACATGACCGGGATCGCCCGGCATTCATGCTGGGCGCGGATTGAAACATGATCTGGGACAAAGAACTTCACTTCTTGCATGGGATCGCCCGGCATTCATGCGGGGCGCGGATTGAAACCGGTTGCCAGCAGCGGCTTGGGGGGCGATGTGTTGGATCGCCCGGCATTCATGCTGGGCGCGGATTGAAACACGCCGTTGTCTTGAGTTGTATCCCTGCAGGTTCAGGTCAGGACTCTGTCTTGCTATGCTTGCGCCCTTTGCAGCCATCCCCCAAGCCAAAAGGAACCACGATGAAACCAACTTTAGGCAAGTCCCTGCTGGCGATCACCTTGCTGGCGCTGACACAGGCCGCCAGCGCAGGTCTGCCCGCCGTCAATGTCAAACAGGCCGCCGCGCTGCAAAGCAGCGGTGCGCTGCTGCTGGACGTGCGCGAAGTCGATGAGTACGCGCAGGGTCATGCCCCTGGCAGCACGCTGATCCCGCTGGGCCAGCTGGCACAGCGGCTCAAGGAGATCGCACCCTTCAAAGGCCAGCGCGTGGTGTTGATTTGCCGCTCCGGCCGGCGCTCGGCGCAGGCCACCGCGCTGCTCGAAACAGCGGGCTTCGGCGCCGCCTCTAACGTCGAGGGCGGTATGCTGGCCTGGCAGCGGGCCGGTCTGCCGGTGCTCACCGGCACCGCTTCGCGCTAAGCCGCTGCGGACCCGCAGTTAGCCGCGGGCGCTTGGCGCCTAACGACCCAACTGCTGCAACCACTGCGCCAACTCCTGCGCCGCCGCATCGGTGGCGAGCTTCAAGGCCTGGACACCGCCGACGGCATCGGCGCTGGGGGCCGGGCGCTGCACCACGATGATGCGCTGCGCCAGCAAGCCTGCCCCGCTGGGGCTGGCCTGGGTGAGCGTGGCACGCAGGCGCAGCAGGCCCACGCTTGAGCCGGGCGTTTCAAACAGCTGGCTGAATTCTTCGAGCTCCACGCCCAGGTTGATCGGGGTCACGCTGGCCAGCCCGTCCGGCGTTGCCAGCTTGGCCGCGCTGACGACGGCTCCCGGCTCCAGCAGGGCGCGGTCTTGCCCCAGCTGTTCGCGCAGGCGCTGGCGTACCAGTTGGGCCGGTGGCATGCTCCAGCGCGCCTGCGCGTAGGGCCGCAGTTGCTGCGCATTGGTATAAGCCAGCCGGTACAGCACGGCACTGCCGTCCAGTGCGCTGCTGGCCTTCACCTCTTCCAGGACGAGTGGCGCCAGGGCAGACGCGCCGACGTGGCCCGCCTGGGGCGCCGGCGCGCTGCTCAGACCACCGGGTCCAAAGTCATACACCGCCGGACGTGCCGTGGGGCGCGTCAGCGAACAGCCAGTGAGCGTCACAAAAAATAGAAGAATTAGGGCTCTAGCCCCCGTAGAATGAGCGTTGGATGCTATGAAATTTACAGCGTATTTCATGGTTGACCTGGGGTTGCAGAAAAGCCGGGTTCGCCCGGGCCAGGCGCCTGCGGCCCATTGCCCAAGAGCAGGGACTGCGGGTTGTCGCTGACGTTGACGGCCGCCCGCCCGACCTGGCGCGTCATGCGGGCGGTGTCGCCCAGCGCCTGATTCAGGCGCGGCAGCGTCAAGGTGTTCAGGGTTTGGGCGGTGGCCCCCAGTGTGCCAACCCCCAAGCTGAGCTGGTCGAGCGTGCCGCCGGGCTCGTTCATGCGCTCGGTGACGGCTCGGAAGGCGCGGGCCGAGACGCGGGCCTCGTCGGCGCTGTCGCCGACCCGCTCGGACGTGGCTTGCATCGACTTGAGAGCGACGGTGGCGTCCTGCACCATCGGCGTCAGCAGCTTGCCGGTGCGGTCTGAAAACTGCTGCAGTCCGCGCGCCGCCTGACCGATGTTGTCGATCGCGCCGATCACGGTCTTCTGGTTGTCGTCACCCAGCAGCTTGTTGACGCGCTGCGTGGTTTCTTCCAGCTGCCCCATGATGCGCAGGCCCCGCTCGGACAGTTCAGCCAACAGGCCCGGGCGCATCGGAATGCGCGCGGGCGGGTCCAAATCGGCGCGCAGCGCGACTTTGGAGGTTCCGGTGTCGTCGAGCTGGATGAACGCCAGCCCGGTGACACCCTGAAAACCGAGGGTAGCGAAGGTGGATTGGGTGATCGGGGCCTGCTCATCCACCGCGATGCGGATCAGCACATTGCCGGGCGTCACCGGATCAAAGCCAATGGCGCTGACCTTGCCTACGTTCACGCCTTTGAAACGCACCGTGGCTTGCGGCTGCAGGCCGGAAATGGCCTCAGCGCTGGAGAGCTCATAGATTCGCTGCGACTGCGTGTCGCGGGTCAGCCAGAGTGCCAGCCCAACCAGCAGGGCCAGCATCAGCAGCACAAAGGCGCCAGCGGCCAGGGCATGAGATTTGTTTTCCATAAGTCTGTGTTTTACTCGGTAAGCGGGGATTGACGCAACACGGCCGCAGCCCGCTGGCCACGCTCGCCCAGAAAAAAGTCGTGAACAAACGGATGATCATGCGCCATCACCTCCACGGGCGTGCCGCAGGCAATGATTCGCTTTTCGGCCACCACGGCAATTCGGGTGCTGAGCTCGAACAGGGTGTCCAGGTCGTGCGTCACCATCACCACCGTCAGGCCGAGCTCCTGGTGCAGCGAGCGCAGCAGCGCCACAAAGCCGTCGGCACTGTCGGGGTCGAGCCCGGCGGTGGGCTCATCGAGCAGCAGCAGCGGCGGGTCCATCACCAGCGCGCGCGCCAGCGCCACCCGCTTGATCATGCCACCGGACAAGTCAGACGGCATTTTGTGCGCCTGCGCTGGATCCAGGCCGACCATCTGCAGCTTGACCATGGCCACCTCCCGAATCAGCGGGAGCGGCAGGGTGCCGAGCTCGCGCAGCGCAAAGCCAATGTTCTCCAGCACCGTGAACGCAGAAAACAAGGCGCCATGCTGGAACAGCATGCCGACGCGGCTGGCCGCGCCTTCGGCGCCGAGTTGCGCTGCTGGTTGGCCCAGCACCGTGACGCGGCCCCGGGCGGGCTTCTCCAGCCCCAGGATCTGGCGCAGCAGCACGGTCTTGCCGCTGCCGGAGCCGCCGACGATGCTCATGAACTCACCGGCTTCGATGCGCAGGTTCAGGTCCTGGTGCACCACGGCGTCGCGCCCGGCGGTGTGGAATACCGACCAGAGTTTGTCGATGTCGACCACGGCCGGGGCAGCTGGCGCGCCGGCGCTCATATGCCCACGTCCTTGAACACCAGCGCAAACACCGCGTCGACCAGAATCACCATGGCAATCGAGGTCACCACCGAGGCGGTCGTGCCTTGGCCCAGGCTCTCGGTGTTGGGCTTGACGCGCAGGCCGTAGTGGCAGCCGATCAGGGCGATCAGCAGGCCAAACACCACCGATTTGCTCATCGCCAGCGTCAGGTTGGAGGCTTCGACTGCACGGGGCAAGGCGGCAAAAAAATACGCTGGTGTCACGCCCATGGCCAGGTCAGCGGCCAGCATGCCGCCAAACAAGGCCGCCAGTGAGGTCCAGACCGTGAGCAGCGGCATCGCCAGCGCCATGGCAATGGCGCGCGGCAACACCAGCCGGTAACCTTGGGCGATGCCCATCACGCGCATGGCGTCAAGCTCTTCGGTGACGCGCATGACGCCGATTTGCGCCGTGATGGTCGAACCCGAGCGCCCGGCAATCAGGATCGCGGCCAGCACCGGCCCGAGCTCGCGAATCACCGACATGCCCAAAATATTGACGATGAAGCTGTCGGCGCCAAACTGGCGCAGTTGCAGCGACATCAAGTACGCCAGCACCACGCCAATCAAAAAACCCAGCAGCGCGGTAATCGGCAGCGCGGTGGCGCCGATGCGAAACAGGTGGCCCGACACGTCACGCCACGGGCCCTTGGCGGGCGCGCGCAGCAGCTTGAGCGTGTCCAGCAACAACTGGCCGAGCAGCCGGGTCGCATCCCTCAGGTGGTCAATCAACAGCCAGACCAGGGCGCCCAGCGCCAGAAACAATTGCCAGGCACTGGTGCGCCGCGCCACCGGCGCCGGCAGCGCGTACTGCTCGACCCGGCCGAGCATGGCGCGCTGCGGCGGTTCAATCAACAGCTGAGGGGGCCATTGGTGGCCCCAGGCGTTCCACAGCACCTGGGCCCCGGTGTGGTCGAGCCGCTGCAGGCCGCGCAGGTCCCAGCTGAGCTTCACCGCGTCACCCGGGGCAGCGAAGGACAAGTCGGACTGCAAACGGGCCCAATTGGCGGGCTCGGCCAGGCGCGCGGCCGACCAATCACCCGACAGCCGCAGCCCTGCGCCGTCAGCCGCAGGGCTGCGCTCAATGCTTGGGGCGTCTGGCGTCATGGCGACTCAGCGTGGAATGGAGAAACAAGAACCATGCGGGCATCGTAACGCCAAGCGCTGACGCCGGGGTGCTTGACCGCTCTTCGCCTTGCGGCAGAATGGCCGCATGAGCACCACGTTTGACTACATCATCATCGGCGCTGGCACCGCCGGTTGCCTGCTGGCGAACCGGCTGTCCAAGGATCCGGCCAAGCGCGTGCTGCTGATCGAGGCCGGCGGCAAAGACGATTACCCCTGGATTCACATCCCGGTGGGCTACCTGCACTGCATCGGCAACCCGCGCACCGACTGGCTGTATCAGACCGAGGCCGAAGTCGGCCTGAATGGCCGCGCCTTGCGCTATCCACGCGGCAAGACGCTGGGCGGCTGCAGCAGCATCAACGGCATGATCTACATGCGCGGCCAGGCGCATGACTATGACCAGTGGGCGCAGCTCACCGGCGACGATGCCTGGTCGTGGCAGCGCTGTTTGCCCGACTTCATGGCGCATGAGAGTCACTATAAATTGGATAGCTACTCAAGCATTAAGGACGGGGGCCAGAGGCCAAAAAGACTTGAAGATTTCAAGAACTTCCATGGCAACGCCGGCGAGTGGCGGGTCGAAAAGCAGCGCCTGCGCTGGGACATTCTGGATGCGTTTGCACAAGCCGCGCAGCAGGCGGGCATCAACCCGACCGACGACTTCAACGCCGGCTCCAACGAGGGCGTTGGCTACTTTGAGGTCAACCAGAAAAGAGGCTGGCGTTGGAGCACGGCCAAGGCGTTTTTGCGCCCCACCTGCATGAACAGGCCCAATTTCACGCTCTGGACCTCAGCGCAGGTGGTCCAACTGCAGCTGCAAAACCAGCTGGACGGCAGCCAGCGCTGCAGCGGCGTGCAGGTCTGCGTCAAAGGCGAGATGGTGAACGCCAGCGCCAGCTTTGAGGTGATCCTGAGCGCCGGCAGCATCGGCTCGCCGCAGATTCTGCAACTCTCCGGCATCGGCCCGGCCGCGCTGTTGCAGCAGCATGGCATTGTGGTGCAGGCGGACGCGCCGGGGGTGGGCGCCAACTTGCAGGATCACCTGCAGATTCGCACCGTGTTCAAGGTGACCGGCGTGAAGACGCTCAACACCCAGGCCAACTCGCTGTGGGGCAAGGCCATGATCGGCCTGGAGTACGCGCTCAAACGCAGTGGCCCGATGAGCATGGCGCCGAGTCAGCTGGGCGCCTTCACCCGCAGCGACGCCAGCCAGCCTTACCCCAACATCGAGTACCACGTGCAGCCGCTCAGCCTGGACGCGTTTGGCGAGCCGTTGCACCGCTTCAACGCCTTCACCGCCAGTGTCTGCAACCTGCAGCCCAGCAGCCGCGGCACGGTGCAGATCCAGAGCCCGCGCTTTGATGCGGCGCCTGCCATTGCACCGCACTACCTGAGCACCGAGGCGGATCGCCAGGTGGCGGCCGACTCGCTGCGCCTGACGCGCACCATCGTGGCGCAGCCGGCGCTGGCCAACTACCAGCCGCAGGAGTTCAAGCCCGGCGTGCAGTTTCAGACCGACGACGAACTTGCGCGCCTGGCCGGCGACATTGCCACCACCATCTTTCACCCGGTCGGCACCACCAAAATGGGCGCGACCGACGACCCGCTGGCGGTGGTCGATGCGCGCCTGCGGGTGCGTGGCAACCGCGGCGGCCTGATTGCGGGCTTGCGCGTGGTCGATGCCGGCGTGATGCCGGTGATCACCAGCGGCAACACCAACTCGCCGACCTTGATGATTGCCGAGAAGGCGGCGCGCTGGATCGTCGAGGATGCAGCACGGCAACTGAAAGGGTAAATCCGAAGAGGGTAAATCCTGATGCGCTGTCCGCCGCAGCCGCGTAAAGTCGGGCCAATTGTCAACGAGCCACCGGCCCGTTGACCCTGAAAGGCCCGGGAGACAAACCCCCAAGAGGCAGTGTAAAACGAGGCAATCCAGCGAAGATTGCGCTGAGGAAGGCACCGGCAACCCCGGTGCTTTTTTTATGCCAAATCAGCCTGCAGCCCCCGTCGTTATTGCATTAGAAGCTACAAATAATGTAGTTCCGAGCCGCCACACCCGGATGCGACAATGCCCTGATGGAATTGTTCATCGTCTCTGCTGCCTCGCTGCTGGCCGGTTTTGTGGATTCGATTGTGGGCGGCGGTGGTCTGATTCTGGTGCCTACCCTGTTCGCCACCTTCCCCGCCGCGCACCCGGCCACCCTGTTTGGCACCGGCAAAGGCGCATCGGTCTGGGGCACTGCCTTTGCCACCCTTCAATTCAGCCGCCAGGTCGAGATGCGCTGGGCCGCTCTGCTGCCCGCGGCCGCCGCCGGTTTTGTCGCGGCCTTCGCCGGCGCCTGGCTGGTGACCGTGGTATCCCCTGATTTTTTGCGCAAGCTGCTGCCCGGCGTGTTGCTGGCGGTGCTGATCTACACCGTGCTCAAAAAAGAACTGGGCCGTACCCATGCGCCGCTGTTCTCGGGCGACAAAGAGGCTTATCTGGCGGCCGCCATCGGTGCTGCGACCGGTTTTTACGACGGTTTCTTTGGCCCCGGCACCGGCAGCTTTCTGGTGTTTTTGTTTGTGCGCGTGATGGGCTACGACTTCCTGAGCGCCTCAGCGGCGGCCAAGCTGATCAACACCGCCACCAACACGGCGGCGCTGATTCTGTTTGTGGCCAAGGGCCATATCTGGTGGCATTTTGTCCTCGCCATGGCGCTGGCCAATGTAGCGGGCAGCCTGCTCGGCACGCGCCTGGCGCTCAAGCATGGCACCGGCTTTGTGCGGGCATTCTTCATCGTGATCGTAGGCGCGCTGATCCTGAAAACCGGCTACGACGCTTTCCTTCGCTGAGGACGGCGCCGCAGCGCCCTTAGCGAACGGCTGGCGTGGCGCTGGTCGCTATGGCGGGCGCGCTGGCAGCGGGAGTGACCGGGCCCCCCGGCGGCCAGGGCACTTCAGCCACCGTGCGCGGCTTGCCAATCGGGGCCGTCGCCAGGCCTTGTTGCACGGCCTCGATGTCTTCCCCGCTAGGGTACTGGCCCAGCAGCAGGTAATCGATCACGCGCCGTGCGATCGGGGCCGCCGAGGTGGAACCAAAGCCGGCGTTTTCCACAATCACCGCCAAGGCGATGCTGGGCGCCTCGGCCGGCGCAAAGGCAATGTAGAGCGAGTGGTCACGCTGGCGCTCCTCCATGCGCGCGGCGTTGTATCTTTCATTTTTTCTCATGGTCACAGCCTGCGCCGTGCCGGTTTTGCCGCCACTGAGGTACGGGGCACCGGCAAATACCCGCCTGGAGGTGCCCTGCTGCGTCACACCCACCATGGCTTGGCGGATGACTTGGATGTGCTCTGGTTTCAACCCCAGGTTCTCGGGCGGCTCAGGCGCCACCGGCACGCTGACTTGGCTGCCGGCCTCCTGGTTGGCGATCACCAACTGGGGTTTGTGCTTGATGCCGTCGTTGGCCAAAATGGCGGTGGCCTGCGCCAACTGCAGCATGGTGAAACTGTTGTAGCCCTGCCCAATGCCCAGCGAAATGGTTTCACCCGCATACCATTTTTGCTGCTCCTGGCGTTTGTAGTAGTTGCGCTTCCAGTCCTGGCTGGGCAGCACGCCACGCACCTCGCCGTGGATGTCGATGCCGGTGATCTGGCCAAAGCCCAGCGGCTTCATGAAATCATGCATGGCGTCAACGCCGAGTTCGTTGGCCAGCGAGTAAAAGTAGACGTTGCTGGACTCCACAATGGCGCGGTGCATGTCCATGATGCCTCCGCGCTCGTTCTCCGGGCTGCCAAAGCGGCGCCCCCCAAACATGAAGAAACCGGGGTCGTTGATCAGCGTGCTGGCTGAGCGCTTGCCCGTCGTCAAGGCCGCCAGCGCCATGAAGGGCTTGTAGGTGGAGCCGGGCGGGTAGGTGCCGCGCAGCGCCCGATTCAGCAGCGGCTTGTCGATGGACTCGTTGAGCCCTTGCCAGCTTTCCTGGTCAATGCCTTCGACAAACAGATTCGGGTCAAAGGTGGGCTTGCTGACAAAGGCCAGTACTTCGCCGGTCCGGGGGTCCAGCGCCACCAACGCGCCGCGGCGATCGCCAAACAACTCTTCCACCAGATGCTGCAGCTTGATGTCGATCGCCAGCTTGACGGTGTTGCCCGGCGTGGCCGGGCTGCTGGCGAGGCGGCGCATGGCACGCCCCCCTGCCGAGGTTTCCATCGAATCAACCCCGGTGATGCCGTGCAACTGGGTCTCAAAGCTCTGCTCCACGCCGAGCTTGCCGATGTAGTCGGTGCCGCGGTAGTTGGCGGCGTCGTCGGAGTCGTCGAGCTTTTCTTTCTCGCTCATGTTGATGCGCCCGATGTAGCCGATCACGTGGCTGGCCAGCTCGCCATAGGGGTAATTGCGAAACAAGCGCGCCTTGATGTCGACACCCGGAAACCGGTAGCGTTGCACCGCAAATTTGGCCACTTCCTCATCACTCAGGCGGGTGCGCAGCGGCAGCGACTCGAAGCTCTTGGATTCTTCGCGCAACTTCTTGAAGCGACGCCGGTCACGCGGCGTGATGTCGAGCACCTGCGACAGCGCATCAATCGTCTGCTCCAGATCAGTCACCTTGGACGGCGTCACTTCCAGCGTGTAGGCCGAATAGTTGCTGGCCAGCACAATGCCATTGCGGTCCAGGATCAGGCCGCGGTTCGGCACCACCGGCACAACCGCTGTGCGGTTGCTTTCGGCCTGCTCCAGCAGGTCATCGTGGCGCACCACCTGCAGGTACAGAAGGCGCGACAGCAGCAGCAAGAAAGCCAGCACCACAACGAGCCCTGCCACCAGCACCCGCGCGCGAAAACGCGACAGATCCGCCTCGACGTTGCGCAGTTCGATCATGAAAGCGAAATCACCGGGTCACAGGGGCCGATTCGCATCGGGGTCGGGCGTTCGGCGCTGCGGCACCAGCAACAGCACGCTAACGGCCGGCCACAAGAGCGACTCGATCAGCGGCGCCAGCAACAGCCACCAGCCGGGAAAGCCGCCGCCCGCCAGCATGCGAACACTCAGCGCAATGGCATGCGCCACCACAAACAAGGGCAGCACCTGGAACGCCTGCGACGGCACCGGAAACCAGAGCAGGCGGCGGTGGATGGCAATGGCCAGAAAACTCAGCACCGTGTAGCTCAGTGCGTGCTGGCCCAGCATCGCCCCTTGGTGCACGTCAACGAAGATACCCAACACAAAAGCCGCGCCAATGCCGATGCGCTGCGGCTGGTGAACGCTCCAGAACACCAGCACCAGTGCCAACAGGTCGGGCACCCAGGCGGCTCGCCCCCACAGCCCCATGTTCTGCACCATGTTGAGGAACAAGGCCGCCAGCAGGCTGCCCCAGATGAAGAAAGGGTTGGCGGGCAGCAGCAACTGGTGGCCCGGTCGCATGATCATTTCTTCAATCCTTTGCGGGCAGCCTCAGCGGCGGTTGGCATCACCGGCGGCGCGGCCATCGGGCTGGTAATCGGTTGCAGCACCATCACGTGCACCACGCCCGACACCAGCGCCAAGGGCTCACAACTGATGCGCGCAAAGGCAGAGTCAACGCGCCGATCTACTTTGGCCACACGCGCCACCGGCAAACCCGGCGGGTAGACGCCATCCACGCCACTGGTGGTCAGCAGGTCGCCGATTTTCACGTCGGTATTGGCGGCCATGAAACGCAACTCCAGCGCGCTGGCGCGCAAGGCCGGATCCCCAAAGGCGACGCCGCGCGCCCCGGTGCGGGTGTTGAGCACCGGAATGGCCTGCTCCCGGTCGGTGATCAAAGTGACTTCGCTGGTCGCCGGATAGACGCGGGTCACCTGGCCCAACACGCCGGTTTCATCCAGCACCGGCGAACCGGCAACAACACTGTCAAGCAAGCCGCGGTCGATGATGACTTTGCGCGTGTGCGGGTCAGCGGCGTCATACAAAACCTGCGCTGCCTGCGAGGGCGTGCTCACGCGCTCGCGCAGCGCCAGCAGCGCGCGCAAGCGGGTGTTTTCCAACAACAACTGCTCGACCTGGCTGGCGCGCAGGGACTGCAAACCGAGCTTGTAGAGGGCCGCTTCTTCGCTGGTCTGGGAGCGTTTGAGAGACTCAAAATATTTACCGCCGCCCTGGGCCCACACCACCGGTCGCAGGGCCAGCCATTGCACGGGATAGAGCACGGTGGCCACCGCCAACCGCAGCGGCCGCGCCAACTCAAGGCGAGCATCGGCCACCATCAGGAACAGCGCCAGCAGGCTGAAAAACGTGAGTTTGGATAAGGCCGACGGGCCCTGCCGAAAGAATGGCGGCGGTGTCCCGTCCAGCGTACCGAGTGGCATCGCTGCGCCTGTTGCTTATTCGCTGGTGAAAATGGAGCCCAGGCGGTCCATCCGCTCCAGCGCCATGCCGCAACCCCGCACCACGCAGGTCAGGGGGTCTTCGGCCACCAACACTGGCAGTCCAGTCTCTTCGGCCAGCAGGCGGTCCAGGTCACGCAACAGCGCGCCGCCACCGGTGAGCATCATGCCGCGGTCGGCAATGTCGGCACCGAGTTCGGGCGGGGTTTGTTCCAGCGCGTTCTTGACCGCCGACACGATGTTGTTGATCGGGTCGGTCAGGGCTTCGAGGATTTCGTTGCTGGAGATTGTGAAGCTGCGCGGCACGCCTTCGGACAGGTTGCGGCCGCGCACTTCCATCTCGCGCACTTCACTGCCGGGGAATGCCGAGCCAATATTTTTCTTGATCGCTTCTGCCGTGGGCTCGCCAATGAGCATGCCGTAATTGCGACGGATGTAGTTGATGATGGCCTCATCAAAGCGGTCGCCACCGACACGCACACTGCCTTTGTAGACCATGCCACCGAGCGATATGACGCCGACCTCGGTGGTGCCGCCACCAATATCCACCACCATGGAGCCACTGGCTTCGCTGACGGGCAGACCGGCGCCAATGGCAGCAGCCATGGGCTCTTCGATCAGGTAGACGTCGCTGGCACCCGCTCCAAGAGCTGATTCACGGATGGCGCGGCGCTCGACCTGGGTGGACCCGCACGGCACGCAGATGATGATGCGCGGGCTGGGCCGAAAAATGGAGCGCGGGTGCACCATCTTGATGAATTGCTTGAGCATTTGCTCGGTGACCGTAAAGTCGGCGATCACGCCGTCTTTCATCGGGCGAATGGCTTCGATGTTGCCGGGCACTTTACCGAGCATGGCTTTAGCCTCTTTGCCCACAGCCTGGATGGTCTTCTTGCCTTGCGGGCCACCTTCATGGCGAATCGCCACCACCGAAGGTTCATCAAGCACAATGCCCTTGTCGCGGACGTAAATCAGGGTGTTGGCGGTACCGAGGTCAATCGCCAAGTCAGTGGAGAAGTACTGACGGAATGCTCCAAACATTAATAATCCTCTCGGGCACGGTGGGCGCTTCGGCCTGCCATCGCCAGGTTAACGGGTTCAAAATCGGGTTTTATTGGCTAAAACCTGCCGGGTCGCAGACCCCTAGCCAAAGGCAGGATAATACCCCATCCCCTGTGAATAACCGTCCGGCCTCGCCTCTTCAGAGGTGTTTTACAACCGGTTTCGAATGAAAATACCTTATGTCCCTCACTTCTGCTGACATCGCCCGAATTGCCAACCTGGCCCGGCTGGAGCTTCAACCCGCCGAGAGTGAGCGCATGCTGACCCAGATCAACGGCTTCTTTGCCCTGGTTGAAAAGATGCGTGCGGTCGACACCACCGGCCTTGAGCCGCTGGCTCACCCGGTGGCTGCCATTCAGGACATCACCTTGCGCCTGCGGGAAGACCGGGTCAGCGAGCCCGACAACCGAGAGGCCAACATGCGCAATGCCCCAGCGCTGGAGCACGGCCTGTTTCTGGTGCCCAAGGTCATTGAGTAACACCGCCAACAAACAAACATATAGATGACTACCACCACTGCACTGCACGACCTCACCGTGGCCCAGCTCGCGGGCCTGTTGCGCGCGCGCAAAGTCTCCGCCCTGGAAACGGCCCAGCATTTTTTGGCCCGCGCCCAGGCGAATGCGTCGCTCGGGGCTTTTCTGGACTTCAACGAAGAGGTGACGCTAGACCAGGCGCGCGCCGCTGACCTGGCATTGACTGCCGGCAGTGCCACGCCAACGCTGCTGGGCGTTCCGATGGGACACAAGGATATTTTTGTCACGCGCGATTTCATCTCCACCGCAGGCTCCAGGATGCTGGCCGGTTATCGCTCACCGTTTGACGCCACCGTGGTGAGCAAGCTGGCCGCGCAGGGCGTGGTGACTTTGGGCAAGCTCAATTGCGACGAATTTGCCATGGGCTCGGCGAATGAAAATTCGGCGTTTGGCCCGGTCAAAAACCCATGGGACCTGACCCGCACCCCCGGCGGCTCATCCGGCGGCAGCGCGGCAGCCGTGGCAGCGCGCCTCCTGCCCGCCGCCACGGGTACTGACACCGGCGGCTCGATTCGGCAACCGGCCTCGTTTTGCGGCGTCACCGGCATCAAGCCCACGTACGGTCGCGCCTCGCGCTACGGCATGGTGGCGTTTGCCTCCAGTCTCGATCAGGCCGGGCCGATGGCGCGCAGCGCCGAAGACTGCGCTTTGCTGCTGTCGGCGATGTGTGGGCCGGACCCGGACCGTGATTCCACGTCACTGGACGTGCCGGCCGAAGATTTCACGCGGTCTCTGAACAAATCCATCGAAGGTTTGCGCATTGGCGTGCCGGCTGAATTTTTTGGTGAAGGCCTGGCTGATGACGTGCGCGCTGCCGCGGACGGCGCACTCAGGGAGTTGGAGAAACTGGGTGCCAGGCTGGTGCCGATTTCGCTGCCGCGCACCGAGTTGTCCATTCCGGTTTATTACATCATTGCACCGGCCGAGGCGTCGAGCAACCTGAGCCGCTTTGACGGCGTCAAGTTCGGTCACCGGGCCGCGCAGTACGCGGACTTGACCGACATGTACAAAAAGACCCGCGCCGAGGGTTTTGGTGATGAGGTCAAGCGCCGCATCATGATTGGCACCTATGTGCTGAGCCACGGCTACTACGATGCCTACTACCTGCAAGCGCAAAAGATCCGCCGCATGATTGCTGACGATTTTCAGCAGGCTTATCTGCAGTGCGACGTGATTGCCGGACCGGTGGCACCCACGGTGGCGTGGAAACTGGGCGGGCACGGCAACGATCCGCTGGCCGATTACCTGGCCGACATCTTTACCCTGCCGGGCTCGCTGGCAGGTTTGCCGGGCATGAGTTTGCCGGTGGGCTTTGGCGCCAACCACATGCCGGTCGGGCTGCAACTGATCGGCAATTATTTGCAGGAGGCTCGCCTGCTCAATGTGGCGCATCGCTTCCAGCAGGCGACGGACTGGCACCTGGCCAAGCCAGAAGGATTTTGAGCATGAATACGTTTGTTGAAAAAGCACCGTCAGCCGCGCGTGCCGCCCTCCCATCTCCGCTGGTGATGGGTTACGAAGTCGTGATTGGTTTCGAGACCCACGCCCAGCTCTCGACCCAATCCAAGATCTTCAGCCGCGCCGCCACCGCCTTTGGCGCCGAGCCCAACACCCAAGCCTGCGCAGTGGACCTGGCGCTGCCGGGCACCTTGCCGGTGATGAACAAGGGCGCGGTCGAGCGGGCCATCCAGTTTGCGCTGGCGATTGGTGCCCAGGTGTCGCCGCGCAGCATTTTTGCGCGCAAGAACTATTTTTACCCGGACCTGCCCAAGGGCTACCAGATCAGCCAGTTTGAAATTCCGGTGGTGGTCGGTGGCGAGGTTGAATTTTTCCTCGACGATGAAAAACGTTCGGTGCGGCTGGTTCGCGCCCATCTGGAAGAAGACGCCGGCAAGTCGCTGCACGAAGATTATGTGGGCCAAACCGGCATCGACCTGAACCGCGCGGGCACGCCGCTGCTGGAGATCGTGACCGAGCCCGACATGCGCTCCAGTTTGGAAGCGGTAGCCTATGCCAAAGAGCTTCACAAGATCGTGACCTGGATTGGTATTTGCGACGGCAACATGCAAGAAGGCAGTTTCCGCTGTGACGCCAATGTGTCGGTGCGCAAGCCCGGCGGGCCACTGGGCACACGGCGCGAGGTCAAGAACCTCAACAGTTTCAAGTTCATGCAGCAAGCGATTGACTACGAGGTGCGCTGGCAGATCGAGCAGATTGAAGATGGTCATGTGATTGAACAGGCCACCGTGTTGTTCGACCCCGACACGGGCGAGACGCGTTCCATGCGGAGCAAGGAAGATGCAGCCGACTACCGTTATTTCCCAGACCCGGATTTGCCGCCGCTGGTGATTGCCGATGACTGGGTGCAACGCGTGCGCTTGGAGATGACCGAGCTGCCGCGCGTGATGGCGCAACGCTTTGTCACTGACTATGGGCTCTCGGATTACGACGCCACAGCGTTGACCCAAAGCCGGGCCATCGCCGCCTATTTCGAAGCCACCACCCAGGCCTGCGGGCAGGCCAAACTGGCCAGCAACTGGATCATGGGTGAATTGGCACGCCGACTCAATGCTGATGAGATTGACATCGCGCAATCTCCCGTTGCGGCAACGCAGCTGGGCTTGTTGATCACCCGCATCGTGGACGGCACCCTGTCCAACAACGCCGCCAAACAGGTGCTTGATGCGCTTTGGGCCGGCGAGACCCCTGATGTCGATGCGGTGGTTGAGTCCAAAGGCCTCAAGCAAATGAACGACAGCGGCGCGCTGGAAAAAATCGTCGATGACGTTTTGGCCGCCAACCCGAAAAACATCGAGCAGTACAAGGCCGGCAACAGCAAGGCGCTCAACGCGCTGGTCGGTCAGATCATGAAGGGCAGCCAAGGCAAGGCGAACCCGCAGCAGGTGAATGACCTGCTGCGCCGGAAGCTGGACTGATGCCAGGTCTGCTTCAATGCGCCTGGTCCCTACCCCGTTTGGCCGCACGCAAGTGCTGGCCGGGGGTATGGGTCAAGGCCGCAACCACAGCCGCTTCAGCCGCGTCAGTTCTTCGTCGAAACGCGCGTTGACGCGCTTGAGTTCCGACTCTTGGTCGGCAATAAACCGGCCCTGAATGGCCAGGCTTTGGGCCAGCTCGTCAACCTGGCGCCGGACCGAGGGCGGTGCTTTGCTCGGGTCTTTCTTGTAAAACTCCATCTCTTCATTGATCACGGCGCGCTGGCGCAGCAGCTCTTGCACCCGATGCATCGCCGCCTGGCGCACGACGCCAATCTGAGCTAGCGCCTCAGCGCGTTCCTTGTCATGCACCGCCTGATTCGGGTAGCGCGCCAGCAGCGCCCGGTCGCGCCGCTTCTCTTCATTCAGGCGCGCCCAATCTTCCTGGGCCACCTTCTCCCGGGCGTCAAGCGCCGCGCGCTCCTGCGCGGTGAGTGTCGGACTCACCCGGGCTTTGACCGTACCGCTCGGGTTGAGCACTTTTTGTTCGCGGTCATTGCAGTCGGGAATGGGTCGGTCAGAGGTCAGTGTTCGGCCCCGTGCGTCGACGCAGGTGTAAATGCCCTGCCCATTGTTGCCATTGCCCGACTGCTGCGCCTGGACGACGGTCATGCCGAACAGGATCATCAGCAAAACGCCGCTGACAGTTTGCGTCGCAACGAACCCAATCCGTCTGAACATATTTAACTTTCTACGACGCCATAGCGCTGCCGATAGGCCAGCACCCGTTGCTGGTCAGCGGCCAGTCCGGGCCCGCTGTGCTGTTGAAGATACTGCATTAAATCGGCCAACTTGGCAATGGCGCATACCTGCAAGCCAAGTTGCTCTCGCACGTACTGCACTGCGCTGTAGGGCACGTCGACCACGGCATCACCACGGCGCTCGGTGGCCATTTCTTGCCGGTCCAGCGCAATGATGACGGCGTGGGCCGTGGCGCCTGCCGCCTGGATGACGGCGATTGATTCGCGGGCCGCGGTACCGGCGGACATCACGTCGTCCACAATCAGCACCCGTCCTTTGAGCGGGGCGCCAACCAGGGCGCCGCCCTCGCCATGGTCCTTGGCCTCCTTGCGGTTGTAGGCAAAGGGGACGTTGCGGCCCAGGCGCGCCAACTCCGCCGCCAGCACCGCACCCAATGGAATGCCTTTGTAGGCCGGGCCAAAAATCATGTCGAATTCAATGCCGCTGGCCAGCAGGCGCTGCGCATAAAATTGCGCCAGTCGTCCTAATTTGGCCCCATCGTCAAACAAGCCGGCATTGAAGAAGTAGGGGCTCAGGCGACCGGCTTTGGTTTTGAATTCACCAAAACGCAGCACACCACAATCGAGCGCAAACTGCACAAACTCCTGGGCCAATGTGTCCGACACAGGGGCGGCGCCGGTTTTAGTTCCAACACTTATCGACATCGGGGAATTCCTTGTTTAAATTAACCAGCCTCAACCTCAACGGCATCCGCTCTGCTACAGCCAAAGGCCTGGAAGCCTGGCTCACCAAGACTCAGCCAGATTGTATTTGTGTACAGGAGGTCAAGGCACAGGCAGTGGATGTGCAGGGCCGCTTTGAACACCTGGCCGGCCTGCGCGGCCACTTTCATTTTGCCGAGAAAAAAGGTTATTCCGGTGTTGGCCTGTATACCCGGCACGAACCCAGCGACGTGCGGGTCGGCTACGGCTCCTCTCAGTTTGACGCCGAGGGACGTTACGTCGAGTTGCGCTTTGACACGCCCAGTTCCAAGCGCTCCATCATCAGTTGTTATTTTCCCAGTGGCTCGTCGGGCGAGGAACGCCAGCAGGCCAAGTTTCGCTTTCTCGAAGAGTTCTATCGGCACTTGGCGCAAATCAAGACCGAGCGCGACTTCATTCTGTGCGGCGACGTGAACATCGCGCACCAGGAAATAGATTTGAAAAACTGGAAAGGCAATCGGAAGAATTCAGGATTCTTGCCCGAAGAGCGGGCCTGGATGACGAAGTTGTTGGCCGAGGCCGGGCTGGTGGACGTGTACCGGCAACTCCACCCCACCGCCACGGACGAAGCCTACACCTGGTGGAGCAACCGGGGCCAGGCCTATGCCAAGAACGTGGGCTGGCGGCTGGACTACCACCTGGCGACGGCGGGTATGGCATCGGGCGCACGGTCGGTGGACATCTACAAGGGCGAGAAATTTTCTGACCATGCGCCGTTGACGATTGACTATGACTGGGATAAATAAGACGATGTCCATATCGCCCCCTCGGTAGATCAACGACCGCAGCACCCAAACACGTCACCGGGGGCCGCCTTGTGGTGCTACGCGAGAGGCTGGGTTGCAGATCCTTAACGCCGCGCCCCTTAACGCAAATGACCACCCATGGCGGACAAATGGCCGTCCAGCGTAGGACGAACGGCAGTTAAGAAGTTGCTCAGCGACTCGGGTTGCGTCGCTCCTTTACGCCACGCCAAACCCACTTCCAGGTGCGCGAGCGGATTGGCCAGAGGCCGGGCTTCTATCCGGTCCCCCTCCAATGACCATGGGCGGTAAAGCATGTCTGGCAGCACGGAACAGCCAGCGCCCGTGGCGACCAGGCTGCGCACGGCCTCTACGGAGGAGGTGCGGATCAGCACATTGGGGTCGGTTCCGCCCGCGTTCCACAGCGCCGTGGTGGCATCGCCCAGTTCATCAACCTGCAGCAGTATCAAAGACTGCTCGGCCAGATCGGCGGCCTGTATTTTTTCTTCTGTGGCCATGCGGTGGTTCACTGGGCACCAGACCCGCCAGCCTGAACGCAAAATGGTTTCGGTTTCGAGCGCGCGGTAGTTTTGCAGTTGCGACACCACAATCAGTGCCACATCGAGTTCACCGCTCACCAGCAAATGCTCCAAATAGTCGCGGCGGTCTTCCGTGATCTGAACTTGAATGCGCGGAAACACCCTGCGAAAACGATCCAACAAGAACGGCAGGTAGTAGCCCACCATGAGGCTGGTCACGCCAATATTGAGTTTACCCGTCACCGTATGCGGTCTTGACGCCAGCGCGTCCCGGGCGTTGCGCATGGCCACCTCAATCTGGTGGGCGTGGCGTAGGAACTGGTGGCCTGCATGGGTGAGAGACATGCCGCGCGCCCGGCGCTCAAACAGTAGCGTGCCCAAATCAGCCTCGATCTGGGCGATGGCGGTAGACACCACCGATTGCGACACATCCAAACCCTGAATGGCGGCCGAAATGGAACCCGACTCCGCCACCGCTATGAAATACCGAATGCTCTTAAAAGATGTACCCATACCGATCTTTCGTCATTTCTGGCACCATTTTGGTTGATTTAAAGGGTAAACCCGACAATGCATCATTTTGGAACCTAGGGTAAACCATTGACTTGATGTCTTTTGGTGCGAGGTTTCTATTTTACAGATAGATCGTATTGGCTGGCCAAGGTAGGCAAGGCCTTGTGCAACCCCTAAGATTCCAAGCGAGCTGAACGGCCAATGAGCAGTCCAGCGGTTTGTTCATCCATTTCGCACCAGGAGAGTTTTTATGTCTCAAAAACGCGCCATCACTGCAGGCCTGCTCGCCGCCTGCGCTGCGGCATCCACACTCGCAGCCCCACCCGCATCCATCGGCAAAGGCGAGGGGCAACTGAACATCATCGCCTGGGCTGGCTACATTGAGCGCGGCGAATCCGATAAGGCCTATGACTGGGTCACCGGATTTGAAAAGGAAACCGGTTGTAAGGTCAACGCCAAGTCTGCCGCCACCTCCGATGAAATGGTGTCGTTGATGAAGCAAGGCGGCTACGACCTGGTGACGGCCTCGGGCGATGCCAGCTTGCGCCTGGTGGCCTCCAAACTGGTGCAGGAGATCAACCCGGCATTGATACCCTCTTACAAAAATGTCGATGCGCGCCTGCAAAACGCAAATTGGCACACGGTGGGTGGCAAGCATTACGGCGTGCCCTACCAATGGGGGCCCAACGTGTTGATGTACAACACCGATGTGTTCAAAAAAGCGCCCGACTCCTGGTCTGTCGTGTTTGAAGAACAACAGCTGCCTGATGGCAAGTCCAACAAAGGCCGTGTGCAGGCCTATGACGGTGCCATTTATCTCGCTGATGCCGCCTTGTACCTGATGTCCAAGAAACCTGAGCTTGGCATCAAAGACCCGTACGAACTCAATGAAAAGCAATATGCCGCTGTGCTGGCATTGTTGCGTGGGCAAAAGAAACTGGTCCACCGCTACTGGCACGACGCCACGGTGCAGATGAACGACTTCAAAAACGAGGGGGTTGTGGCTTCAGGCTCGTGGGGCTACCAAGTCAATGCCCTGGCAGGTGAAAAGAAGCCCATCGCCTCCACCATTCCAAAAGAAGGCGTGACCGGCTGGGCCGATACCACCATGCTGCATGCCAGCGCCAAGAACACCAACTGTGCCTACCTTTGGATGGAGCACTCACTGAGCAACCAGGTGCAAGCCCCTCTGGCCGAATGGTTTGGTGCCAACCCTGTGATTGCTGCGGCCTGCAAGGCCAAGGCGCCCGGCGGCGGTGACTTCTGCAAAGACAACGGCTATGACCGCTTCACCCAGGTCAAATTCTGGAAAACACCCCAAGCCAAATGCACGACTCACGGCACTTGTGTTCCTTATGCCAAATGGACCATGGACTACATCAGCGTCATGGGCGGTCGTTGATTTCTGGGCTACGTATGCCAGTCGCCATCGAATTCAACAGCGTCTCCAAACACTTCGGCGAAGTCAAGGCGCTCAATAGCGTCAGCTTCACCGTCCAGGAGGGTGAGTTTTTTTCCATGCTCGGCCCCTCCGGCTCTGGGAAAACCACCTCGCTGCGTCTGATGGCGGGATTCGAGCAACCGAGCAGCGGCAGATTGACGTTGATGGGTTTTGAAGCGGCTGGCACGCCGCCCTATGCGCGTGATGTCAACACCGTCTTTCAAGACTACGCGTTGTTCCCGCACATGAACGTGTTGGACAACGTCGCCTACGGTTTGATGGTACGCAAAATGCCCAAGCCCGAGCGCTATGCCCTGGCGCATGCAGCGCTGGCCATGGTGGCGCTGCCCGACCATGGCGCGCGAACGCCCGCACAACTCTCGGGCGGCCAGCGTCAGCGGGTGGCGCTGGCCCGCGCGCTGGTGAATCGTCCGCGCATCTTGTTGCTCGACGAGCCGCTGGGCGCGCTGGACATGAAGCTGCGCGAGCAAATGCAGGTGGAACTTAAAGTGTTGCACCGCAAGCTGGGCATCACCTTTGTGTATGTCACGCACGACCAGAATGAAGCCCTGTCGATGTCGGACCGTGTGGCCGTCTTCAACCGTGGGCAGATTGAACAAATTGCCACCCCGCGCGAGTTGTATCGCCGCCCGCGTACCCGTTTCGTCGCAGACTTCGTGGGCAGCTCCAACGTGGTCGCTGCGGATCTGGCACGTCGCATCACAGGGCATTCGCAGTGCTTTTCTGTGCGCCAGGAAAACATCGCCCTGGCCCCTGCCGGTGGCGCCGCGGCACCCGGACGCGTGCAAGTCGAAGGCGAGGTGTTGGCGATCCAGTTTTTGGGGGCTACCCAGCGTATTGAGGTGCAAGTGGGCAGTCAAATCATGACGGCCCTGCAGCAGGATGTTGCAGCCGCTGGTGATCAGGCCACGCATACGGCGCCCGGCCAGCAGGTCGCCTTGCACTGGGCGGCACATGACATGGTGATGCTCGATGCCTGAAGGTGTCTCCTTGAGCCGAAGGGTCTCCAATGTGCTCTATCAGCGCCGCAATCTGACGCTGCTGTTAATGCTCACCCCGCCGCTGTTGTGGTTTGGCGTGGTGTATGTGGGCTCGTTACTCAGCTTGCTGGGGCAAAGCGTGTTCACCTTTGATGACATGACGATGTCGGTGGTGGCCGAGCTGACCACTGATAACTTTCGCAATTTGCTGGTGCCTGCCAATCTGGATATTGTGTTGCGGACCTTGGCCATGGCCATGGCGGTCACGCTGGGTACCGTGCTCATTGGTTTTCCCATGGCGTACTACATGGCCCACTACGCCACTCCCGCTGAAAAGGGTTTTTTCTTTGTTGGGGTGATGCTCCCCATGTGGGCCAGCTACATCGTCAAGGCCTATGCCTGGACGGTACTGCTGGCCAAAGGGGGTGTCATGTACTGGACGCTGGAGCGGCTGGGGCTGCTGGGGGCGCTGGAAGCTGTATTGCGCATCCCAGGCGTTGGTGGCGACACGCTGGCGACATCCAACGTCGGGCGGCTCTTGGTGTTTACCTACATCTGGTTGCCGTTCATGATTTTGCCAATCCAGGCCGCCATTGAACGAGTTCCTACCAACCTGCTGCTGGCCTCTGCCGACCTGGGTGCTCGTCCGCTGCAAACCTTTCGCACGGTGTTGTGGCCGCTGGCTTTTCCGGGCGTGGTGGCGGGTTCCATCTTCACGTTTTCTCTCACGCTGGGCGACTACATCATCCCCCAGTTGGTGGGGCCGTCTGGCCTGTATATCGGCAGCATGGTCTACACCCTGCAAGGCACGATCGGCAACATGCCCATGGCAGCAGCTTTTACCTGCGTACCGATTATTTTGATCACGGTGTATTTGGCATTGGCAAGACGCTTGGGGGCTTTCAATGCACTCTGAATCGAACTCGCGTCCGTTCAAACTTCGCCTGCCCAGCGGTGTCGCCGTGCTGCGCACTGCCGCCTACACCGGGCTGGCGCTGCTGCACCTGCCGTTGCTCTTCATTGCGCTGTATGCGTTTAACAGCGATGACAGTGGCTACAGCTTCCCCCTGAACGGCCTGACGCTGCGCTGGTTTGCCCGCGCCTGGGAACGCACTGATATTCATGAGGCGATTGTTTTGTCACTGTCGGTGGCGACCCTGGCCACCCTGATTGCCATGGTACTGGGCACGCTAACGGCTGCCGCCCTGAATCGTGACCGCTTCTTTGGCAAGGATGCATTCACCACGTTGCTGATCATGCCCATCGCCTTACCCGGTATCGTGACCGGTATTGCGCTGTTGGCGGCCTTCAAGCTGATGGATGTGAACCCCGGGTTTTGGACAATTGTCATTGGTCACGCTACTTTTTGCGTGGTGATTGTGCACAACAACGTGGTCGCCCGTTTGCGCCGCCTGCCGGCACGGCTGATTGAAGCGTCCATGGATTTAGGCGCAGACACTTTGACCACGCTGCGCTACATCATCCTGCCCCAACTCAGCACTGCGCTGTTGGCTGGCGGCATCCTGGCCTTTGCCTTGTCGGTCGACGAGTTGATTGTGACCACCTTCACCTCCGGGGCAGACAAAACCCTGCCAATCTGGTTGCTCAACCAACTCAGTCGCCCGCGCGAAGTCGCCATTACCAATGTGGTGGCGTTGCTGGTAATGCTGATCACCATGCCGCTGATTCTGCTGGCTTGGCGATTCACCCGTGACGGCGATGCCAGTCCGAGTGGCCGGTAGACCCCATTTATTTTCAATATTGTCATCAACTCTCTGGACTTTCATCATGGCAGCACCACGATTTCCGACTCAACTTATCATCAACGGCCGGGCCGTCACCGGCGAAGGTCGTGCCGAGAGTGTGCTCAACCCCGCCACCGGCGAGGTGCTGTGTGAGGTGCACGAAGCCAGCGCCGACCAGCTGCGCCAGGCCGTCGATGCTGCGAGCAAGGCCTTTCCTGCTTGGGCTGCGCTGACACCCAAAGAGCGCAGTGCCTATTTGCTGAGAATTGCCGACGCGATTGAAACGCACGGCGATGAATTTGCCATGCTGGAGTCACTCAACTGTGGCAAGCCCTTGAGTGCCGCCCGCAACGACGAAATACCGGCCATTGCCGATGTGTACCGTTTTTTCGCTGGTGCCATTCGCAATATGTCGGGCTCACTCAGTGGCGAGTATCTGGCAGGCCACACCAGCATGATCCGCCGCGACCCGTTGGGTGTGGTGGCCTCGATTGCGCCGTGGAACTACCCACTGATGATGGCCGCTTGGAAACTAGGCCCGGCCATCGCGATGGGCAACACCGTGGTGCTCAAGCCCTCGGAAAACACGCCGCTGACTACCCTGCGTCTGGGCGAGCTGTTGGCCAACATCTTGCCACCCGGCGTGGTCAATATCGTGTGCGGCCGGGGAGACACGGTGGGCGCGCCGCTGATTCGCGACCCGCGCATTCGCATAGCTTCGCTCACGGGCGACGTATCTACCGGCAGCAAAATCATGGAGGCCGCAGCACGTGGCGTCACACGCACCCACCTCGAATTGGGTGGCAAGGCACCTGTCATTGTGCTCGACGATGCCGACTTGCCCAGCGTCGTCGAGGGCCTGCGCACTTTTGGCTATTACAACGCCGGACAAGACTGCACCGCCGCCTGCCGGGTCTACGCCAGCGACAAAATTTACGAGCGCCTGGTGGCGGACCTCAGCAGTGCAGTTTCCACCATCAAGGTCGGTCTGCAGCAAGAGCCGGGCGTGGAGATGGGCCCGTTGATATCAGCCCGCCAGCGCGACCGTGTTGCCAGCTTTGTCGACCGGGCCAGCCAACTGCCGCATATCGAAGTCACGACCGGCGGCAGCGCTTGGGGTAGCAAAGGCTTCTTCTACAAACCCACCGTGGTAGCCGGCGCACGGCAAGACGACGAGATTGTTCGCAGCGAAGTGTTCGGCCCGGTGGTCTCCATCACCCGGGTCAAGGATGCTGAGCAAGCGTTGGCTTGGGCCAATGACTCCGAGTACGGCCTGGCCAGTTCCGTGTGGACCCGTGACGTTGGTTGCGCCATGAACATCGCCTCTCGCCTGCAATACGGCTGCACTTGGGTCAACACGCATTTCATGCTGGTGTCTGAAATGCCACACGGTGGCATGAAGCACTCAGGCTATGGCAAAGACATGTCCGTGTATGCGCTGGAGGACTACAGCTGCGTGCGCCATGTGATGATCAAACACAACGCGTAGACCATTTTTGCATCCAGGAGAAAACCATGAGATTGTTAAACCTTCCACGACTTGGCCGCCTGGAATGCTCACAACGCCAACGAGGCAGCGCTGAGCTTTGACTATGACGTGGAATATTTTGACGCCTCTGTCGGTCAATCTCAGTACGGCGGTGTGCCCTGTTGTGGAGGCAGCACCAGCAACGCCCGCAGCACAGTAGGCCAGGCGCGCTCCAAAGCAGACCCCGCACGCGCTGATGCAGCGACGCAGGCCTCGGGCGCTGAAACAGGCTGATGACTTGGGGTTCGTCGGACCTTGCGTCTGATCAATTGCGCACTTCCCCAGGCGAATAGCATGAGCAGGTCGGTCCTGCTTGCCGCACGTCCAAGCCCATCTGTTTGATCGTGGTTAGCGCGCGGTTGCGGGAGCTCGCTGGCCTGTGCTCCATCCGAGGCGTTGTGGCACTGCCGTGCGGCAGGACTGCACCGTCCTACTCACTACCCAAGGAGAGCGTCATGGGATTTTTTAGCAAGATACTTGAAAAACTAGGCATCGGCGAAGCAGCCGCCACACCGGCAGCAACTGCCGCACCTGCGAGCCCGGGAGCGGCCCAGGCTGCAGCGCCGCCACCCAAGCCGGTCGCGCTCGTCGATGTTGTCGCGCAACTGGAGCAGCGCGCGGCGGCGGACCCGCAGAAGCTGAATTGGCGCACCTCCATCGTCGACTTGCTGAAGCTGCTCGATATTGACAGCAGCATTGCTGCGCGCAAGGATCTGGCCACGGAGTTGAATTGCCCGGCGGAACTGATGAGTGATTCAGCGAAGATGAATATTTGGCTGCACAAGGCCGTGCTGGCACGCATTGCGGCCAACGGCGGCAATGTCCCTCAGTATCTGTTGGCCTGAAACGGCAGCTCAATCCCTCAAGCAAGGAGCAGGCACATGCAGATGGCGGACATCCTCGCCCAAATGGGCGGCCTCCAGTCGATGGCCCACGAACTGGGCGTCAGTGAGAGCCAGGCAGAAACCGGCGCCGCGGCGCTGATTCCGGCGATTCTCGGCGGCTTCAAGAAACAGGCGCAGTCGCAGCCCACGGGCTTAGAGGGGCTCGGCAGCCTGCTCGGGCAACTCGGCGGTGGCAGCCTGCTCGATCAGGTGCTGGCGCCACAGCCCACCGACGTGGTCCCGGGCAACGAGGTGCTCGGGCAAATATTTGGCTCCAAGGACGTGAGCCGGGCGGTTGCGCAGAATGCAGCGGCGCAGTCGGGGCTTGACCCGTCGCTGCTCAAGAAGATGCTGCCGATACTGGCCATGTTGGTTGCAGGTTACATGGCGAAGCAGCAAGGCAGCGGCGCTGCGGCGCCGCCCTCACCGACGGGCGGCGGCCTTGGCGGCCTGCTGGGGGGGCTGCTCGGCGGCCGGACCGGCGGCTCCGGCAGCGCGCCGGGACTTGCCTCGATGCTCGACCTGAACGGAGACGGCAATCCGCTCGATGACATCTTGCGGATGGCCGGCAAGGCGATGGGTTAGACCCACAGCGCAGCTTGGCTGCACTGTGCCGGTGATTTGAATCTCAAAAGGGAGTACCGCTATGAGCTGGATTATTTCGTTGATCATTGGCGGAATCGTCGGCTGGCTGGCGAGCATCGTCATGAAGACCAACGCGCAAATGGGCTGGATCGCCAACGTACTGGTGGGTGTCGTGGGCTCGATGCTGGGCTACTGGATCGCCGGACTTCTGGGCATCGCGCCCACTGGCGGCATCCTGGGTTTCCTGGTGGCGGTCGTGGGTGCGGTACTCTTGATCTTCATCTTGAACAAAGTTGGCATCTTCCGCAAGGCTTGACGCAGGGCCTCTGCGTTGCGCGACTGACGGACGTGCTGGCCAGCCGCGGCAAGGCGGCTACATATAATTGCCCGTTCAATTGTTGATCCTCCACTCCCACAACGTCATGGCGCGCCCTTCTTTCAGCGACCCTCAGCGCCTTTCCAGCGCCGCGCGCTCACGCCGCACCGCATGAATCCCGTCGCCTGCTCTCCCTTTGGCGAACGTCGCTACCACGCCTGGAACGACCATGTGAAAGCGCGCCATGGCGGTCGGGTGCAGAAGGTCTCTGTGCTGGCGGGTTTCACCTGCCCAAACCGCGACGGGCTGGTCGGCACCGGGGGCTGCACCTTCTGCAACAACGCCAGCTTCACGCCCGGCTACCTGCACCGGCGCCAGAGCATCACCGAGCAAATCGACGCCGGGCTGGAGTTCCTGCAGCGGCGCTACCCTGGCACGCAGCGCTACATCGCGTATTTTCAGAGTTACAGCAACACCTACGGCGAGTTTGAGCGGCTGCGCGCCTGCTACGCCGAGGCACTGGCCCATCCGCAGATCAGCGGCCTGGCGATCGGCACCCGCCCCGACTGCCTGCCCGACGCCGTGCTCGATTACCTGGCCGAACTGGCGAGCGACACCATCATCGAGCTTGAAATCGGCGTCGAGTCCTGCAACGACGCGGCGCTGGCGCGGGTCAACCGCGGCCACGATTTTGCCGCCAGCGTGGACGCGATTGAGCGCGCGGCGGCGCGCGGGCTGGACGTCACCGCCCACGTCATGCTCGGCCTGCCGGGCGAGTCCCACGCCAGCATGATGGACGGCGCGCGCCAGCTCTCCGCCCTTCCGATCCACGCGCTGAAATTGCATCAATTGCAGTTGGTGCGCGGCACCGCGCTGGCGCGCGAATGGCAGCGCGACCCAGCGGCGGTGCCTCTGCTCGATGAGCCGGCCTGCGTCCGTCTGCTCGTCGATTTCATCGAACGCCTGTCGCCCAGGATTCTGCTGCAGCGCATCGGCAGCGAAGTGCCGCCATCGCTCAAACTCGCTCCGGCGTGGAACCTGCGGCTGTCCGAATTGGCCCCGCGCCTCTCCGCCGAACTGGCCCGGCGCTCAAGCTGGCAGGGCAGCCGCTATGTGACGACGGCGCCCGGCCGTACTTTAGATTGCTTCTTTTTTCATAGCGAATAAGGCCGCAGCCACTGGGCCGGCAGCCCAAAGAGCATAGTACATCGACACGCGCAGCCGCGCACCAGACCGCAACCGGCCCTCATGCGCTCAGCAAGGCCCCGTGTTCCACCAGCAGCGCCCGGAGAATCGAGCGATGGCAGCGCGACTCGTCCTGGCAATAGCAGCCCATGGAGAAATTGGCGCCATGCGATAGCTGGGCCAGCAGTTCCATCGTGCGCGTCGCATCGGGCTGCTTCATCTCGGCGCGGTAGCGTTTCGCGAACGCGTTCCACTTGGCCTCGTGATCGGCCTCCTACCCAAGCTTCATGGTCTCCATGCTGGGCACCAGGTTGGGGTACCAGACGTCATACCAGTTCTGCCGTGCAAACTCGGTCTTTGGGGCGCCTCGCGGCGGACGCCGCACGGCTCCTATCCGGGGGCCTTCAGCGGGCGCTCGCTCGCTCCCCAATCGGACAATACGTATTCCCCTGACAACTCCTTGCTTGATCAATCCGGCCCCATAAAAATCCTAAAAAGATAGCGCACTACATATAGGTGACAGGGGCTACCGCCCTGAAATCTGGATACGGAAAAATTGGAGGCGCTCGTGCGTGCCCGGTAGCACCGCCTGCACGATCGTCTCGGCCAGGGCACGCTCAACCGGACGTATTGGTGCCCTGGTCGTTGGGTGCTGCCTCCTGTGCCGCCGTCCACAAATGCCGGGCAATATGGGTGCTGAGTTTGGTGATGGCCAGCGCTATCAAATCGGGGTGCAGCTCATGACCGACAAAGGGCACTACCTCGGCCGTGATGTCACAGCCCATGTCCAGCAAATGGTGGGCTGCGGTCACGCTGTGGCTGTAGGGAATCAGCTCGTCTTGCTTGCCATGCAGGAGATGGATGGTGGTCACGGCCACAGGCACATCCGGCAGGGTGGTGAAGCGTCCGCCGATGGCGACCACGCGACTGGCCAGCATGGGCTGCAATTTGCTCAGCTCCAACACCATTTCCGCGCCCTGCGACAGGCCGATCAACGCGGTGGCTGCTGCCGACACCCCACTGCGCTCCTGCCAGCCACGCACGGCGGCTTGCAGCGCTGGCAGGGCTTGGGCCACCCGCAACGGGCGGTTCTGGTCGGTCACATCGGCCATGGGAAACCAGTCGAAACCCTGGGGGGCGTCAGCCGCCGTAGCGGCCTGCAGGGAGACGATGGTGGCCTGGGGAAAGGTTTCGCTCAGTCGCGCGCCCAAGGGCAGCAGCGACGCGGCATCGGCCCCGGCCGCGTGGCACAACAGAATCAGCTGCGCCGCTTGGTCGGCGCGCTCCTGGATGACGAGTGAAAGATCGGGCATGGCGGGCTCTACGGGTTGGCTAGCTGTGCATTGTGCCGCAGCTAAAACGAGCGTTTGCAAGGCCTTGTTTCACCGCCGCGGCTTAGTCAGCTTGCGGCACGCCCGTCGATGTAATACCCACGCCCTGCCTCCCGCACAAAACGGTTGAGTTCATGCATGCGCTCGGCGCGGCCGACCTTGCAGCGGGCCAAAGACTCGACGATGCGCACATCACGCTGGACTCGGCATGGCGCAACTCCAGCCCCACTCCAAACCGAACGACCCGTGCAAATAACTATTAATTAGATAGCTACATGTGCTTGAAGGACGTGGGCTAGAGCCAGAAAACATCCATAAATATGGTCAACTGACGCGAATCGCCACCTGGCCAAGCACCGCTTTGAGAGATCGGCAACCAGGGTGACCTATGGCGATGCCTCCCGGTTGGGATGGCGGATCAGGCCGATTCGCCCAGCCGTCCGTCGCGGAAATCACTCAGGGCCTGGTAGATTTCATCTTTGGTGTTCATCACAAACGGGCCGTACTGAACGATAGGCTCTTTCAAAGGCTGCCCTGAAATGAGCAGCACCCTGGCATCCACGCTGGCCTCGATCACCACACCATCAGCCTGGGCGTCATTGGCCAGGATGGCCATGCGCTGGACTGGCACCGACTTACCCGCAATGCTGACTTCACCCCGGTACACATAGACGAACGCGTTGTGGCCAGCGGGCAGTGGCTGCGCGAAGCTGCTGCCTGCGCTCAAGTGCAGGTCCAGGTAGTTCGGCTGCGTGGTGTCGCGTGTCACGGCACCACTCACGCCGTGGCTTTCCCCTGCAATCACCGTCACGGCCACGCCTTCTTCCGTGACAAATTTGGGTAGTTCGTCGGCCTTGAAGTCGCGGTACCAGGGGGTGTTCATCTTGTCGCGCTGGGGCAGGTTCAGCCAGAGCTGAAAGCCTTCCATCACGCCTTCTTCCTGCTGCGGGATTTCGGAATGGATCACGCCTTTGCCGGCCGTCATCCACTGCACGCCGCCGTTTTCCAGCAGACCCTCATGGCCGGCACTGTCACGGTGGCGCATGCGCCCGGCAATCATGTACGTGATGGTCTCGAAGCCGCGGTGCGGGTGATCGGGAAAGCCCGCAATGTAGTCGTCGGGTTGGTCGCTGCCAAAGGCATCGAGCATCAAGAATGGGTCGAGCCGTTGCTGCAGGTCTTGTGTCAGCACACGGGTCAGTTTGACGCCAGCGCCGTCGGAGGTGGCTTGACCGGTGATCAATCTCTCAACCGTGCGTGAAACCTTTACATCGTGCTTGTCGCTGATGGTGTTCATTTGCAGTTCCTTCTTGACGCAGGGTGCTCGGCAACACCCTGCAGGGTTGATTGGTTGTTCGAGGGTAGGTTCAATCGCGGCGGGAATCAAGACTCCATGCGCCAGCGCCGTTGGCGGCAATGGCCAGCAAGCCACCGACGACCGCGATGTTCTTGAAGAACAGCAGTTGTTGCATGAAAGCCTGGTCAGCAGGAACACCCCAGTAATTGTGGAAGAAGAAGCTGGCCACCAGCGTGAACGCCGCCAGAACCAAAGCCGCGATGCGGGTACCAAAACCAGCCAGCAGCGCCAGGCTGCCGACAATCTCCACGATCAGGGCGATGACGGCAGCGAGAGTGGGCAGCGGCAAGCCAACCGACGAGATGTAGCCCACGGTGCCGGCAAAGCCGGTGAGCTTGCCAATGCCGGCGGGCAGGAACAAAGCGACCATGAGTAAGCGTGCGGCCAGATTGAGAGAGTTTTGAATTGCGTTGGACATGATGGATTTCCTTAAAAAATGAGATGAACGCAATGTGTTGCGGTAGATGTAGTCTATTTGTCATCAATCAGCTTGAGAATCCCTTGAAATGGATATGATTGATCCCATGTTGGAACAATCAAGCGCAACTATCGACCCCAACGACCTGCTCATCTTTGCCAGTGTGGCCGAGCTGGGTAGCTTCAGCCGCGCTGCCGAGCGCATGGGGCTGCCCAAGTCCACGGTATCGCGCCGGCTGGCTGCGCTGGAACACCGCTTGGGCGAACGGCTGCTGCTGCGCACCACCCGGCGTCAGTCTTTGACCGAGTTCGGCCTGCAGTTGCTGGAGCATGCGCGTCAGGTGGTGTCTGAGGTGGAGGCGGTGGCTGCATTAAGTGAGCGTCGCCAGGCCACGCCGAGCGGGCGCCTGCGGGTCTCCATGCCCAGTGACTTTGCCAACCTGCTGTTGGCCGACACGCTGGCGGCTTTTATTGCGCTGTATCCGGCGATCCAGCTGGAACTCGATTTGTCGCCGCGCCGGGTGGACCTGCTCGGTGAAGGTTTTGATGTGGTGCTGCGCATTGGCAAGCTGCCTGACGATGCCTCGCTGGCAGCGCGGCGCCTGGCTGTTTTTTCTTTTGGTCTGTACGCTGCCCCCAGCTACCTGGCCGAGCATGGCGAGCCCGCTGACCCGGATGATCTGGCACGGCATGCGGCCATCAGGATGCTGCAAGCCAATGGGGAGGCTGCCGCCTGGACCTTGGTGCAAGGTGAGCGGCGCTGGCAGGGCATCCCGCCGGGCCGGGCCAGCGCCAATGCGCCCGAGTTGCTGATCAAACTGGCGTGCGCCGGCGCGGGGATCGCGGCCGTGCCAGACTACTTTGCGCTGCCTGATGTGCACCGGGGCGCGCTGCGACGCGTGTTGCCAAGCTGGAGTTTGCCCAGCCACACGGCGTGGGCGGTGTTCCCCGAGCGCAAACTGATGCCGGTCAAAACACGGGTCTTCATCGACATGCTGCAAACGGCGCTGGCACAGGTGCAGGCATGAAGCCGGCGCCGCAGGGGCGCGGCTGTCAGAGGTGATCAGGCACCAAACAATTTGTTGGCGGTTTGAGCGATGAGTTTGCCCTGAAAACGGGCGCCGTCGAGCTCGATCGCGCTGGGCTGGCGCTGTCCCTGGCCACCCGCGATCGTGGTCGCGCCGTAGGGGCTGCCACCAACGATTTCATCGAGCGACATTTGACCCTGGTAGCTGTACGGCAGACCCACGATGGTCATGCCGAAGTGCATCAGGTTGGTGATGATGGAAAACAGCGTGACTTCCTGACCGCCATGCTGGGTGGCGCTGGAGGTGAACGCGCCGCCCACCTTGCCGTTCAGTGCGCCGCGCGCCCACAGACCGCCCGCCTGGTCGAGAAAGCTCGCCATCTGCCCGAGCATGCGGCCGAAGCGGGTCGGGCAGCCGATGATGATGGCATCAAAGCCTTCGAGTTCGGCCACGCTCGCCACGGGCGCTGCCTGTTCGAGCTTGAAATGGGCCGACTTGGCGACCTCCAGCGGCACCGTTTCTGGCACGCGCTTGAGGTCGACGCTGGCGCCGGCCGAGCGGGCACCTTCTGCCATCGCTTGCGCCATGGTTTCAATGTGGCCGTAGCTTGAGTAGTAGAGAACGAGTACTTTTGACATGGAAACTCCTTGGAAGATTGCGCCTGTTGAATCGCCGGGCGCATCGCGAAAGACCGAACTCGTGCGACCTGTTGTCGCCCCAACAGCAAAGCTATATTTTTGAGGAAAACTTTATTAACCGGTGGTGATGAATATCAAGGCGCCAGATCAAACACGAGAACTTGCGCGTCTTGGGCTTGGTTCGTCAGCAGATCAGTCTTTCCTTGCAGCACCAGCCGGTGGCATTCCACACCGGCGTCGCGTGCATTAACTATTAATTAGATAGCTATATGTGCTTGAAGGACGTGGGCTAGAGCCCGAAAACATTCATAAACAGGACTCAGGCCCGCCAATCGACAGCACGGGCGGTTGCGCTGGTCTGAGCTCACTGCCGGCGGGCAGTGTGATGGTGTGGCCCACAGTGACAGCAGGCGACGCAAGAACTGACGACGCACTAGGTAAAAGCATCTAGCCGCCTGGCCTATCACCCCAATTGCAGCGGGGTCACTCTGAACCTATCGTCGTGGCATAGCTTGAACCGAGGAATGTTGCCATGAAAATAGACTCAATCAGCCCCGCCGACCCGACTGTGTCGTCTTCGAGACGTGCGTTTTTGCGCGGGATTCCCATCGTCACCATGGGCGCCGTCAGCCTGCCCGCGGCCGCGGCCGCCGCGGCCACGTCGTCCGGCGCGCACTGGGGCATGCTCGTTGATCTGCGCAAGTGCATCGGCTGCCAGGCCTGCACGATTGCCTGCATCAACGAAAACGACGTGCCCGAGGGCAGCTTTCGCACCATCGTCTCGAACTACAGCGTCAAGCAGAACGACCAGGTGGGCCAACCCGCTGGCACCTACGTGCTGCCGCGTCTGTGCAACCACTGCGACGAGCCGCCGTGCGTGCCGGTCTGCCCGGTCGGCGCCACCTTCAAGCGCGCAGACGGTTTGGTGCTGGTCGACGGTGACCGCTGCGTCGGCTGCGGCTACTGCGTGCTGGCCTGCCCTTACGACGCCCGCTTCATCAACCACCAGACCGGCAAGGCGGACAAATGCACCTTCTGCGGCCACCGCCTGGAGGCCGGGCTGCTGCCGGCCTGCGTGGAAACCTGCGTCGGCGGCGCGCGCATCTTTGGCGACCTGAACGATCCCAAGGGTGAATTGCGGCTGCGCATGAACGCCGCCAGCGACCAGCTGAAAGTGCTCAAGCCCGAGCTGGGCACCCGGCCCAATGTCTATTACATCGGCCTGGACGAGCGCTTCCAGGGCAAGGTTGAAGGCCAGGGCGCGCTGTGGCAATCCAAAACTCACGGAGTCTGATCATGAACACCAGCATCGTTGAAACCGTCAATGTCATTCGTGAAGTGGCCTGGCTGCCGTGGGCAGTGCAATACTTCTTTCTCATCGGCCTGTCTTACGGCGCCTTTGTGCTCTCTCTGCCCGGCATCGTCTGGCGCCGTCCCGGCTGGATCGGGATTTCGCGCGTGGCCCTGCTGGTGGCGTTGATCTGCGGCCTGAGCGCGCCGGTTGCGCTGCTGGCCGACCTGCACCAGCCGGGGCGCTCCTACCACTTCTACCTGCACTTCACGCCGACCTCCTGGATGTCCTGGGGCTCCTTCTTCATCCCCGTCTATGTGGGCGGCCTGATGCTCTACGCCTGGCTGGCTTGGCGGCCCTTGCTGGCGCAGCAGGCGCAGCAGGGCGACTTGTCGCCGCGCCTGACGCGGCTGTGCCGGCTGCTGAGCGGGGGCGGATCGCAGAGTCGGGGCGGGCTGTTCGCCGCCGCCGCGCTCACCTTCGTCGGGGCGTCGCTGGTTGCGCTCTACACCGGCATGGAGGTGATGGTGGTGCGGGCGATCCCGCTGTGGCATACGCCCTTGCTGCCGCTGCTGTTCGTGGTGACGGCACTGGCTGGCGGCATCGGCCTGACGCTGATCCTCGCTCGCCTGGCCGGCCAGCCCGCAAGCGACGACACCGCACGCCTGGCCCGGGCGCTGGCGTTCACCCAGGGCGGGGCCCTGTTGATTGGCGCGGTCTGGCTGATGCTCGGCTTCAGCGGTGTGTCGCCGATTCACGCGCAGGCCCTGGCCGAGTTGGCACCCTCTAGCGCCTGGAAAGTGGCGGGGTTGTGGGCGGCAGGCAGCACCGCGC
>NZ_JAAFHA010000109.1 GCF_010365055.1 Rhodoferax sp. | reverse complement strand
CGCAGACGCCGCTTGAAGCCAACACCATCGCACTCAGCATTGCCAAGCGGGTCAATGCCAAACGCATCATCAAAGGCAAGTCGATGGTGAGCGAAGAGGTGGGTTTCAACCACGCCATGGAAGCGGCTGGCATTGAAGCCTTCGAGTCCGACATGGGCGAGTACATTGTGCAGCTCGCCGGTGAAACGCCGTCGCACATCATCATGCCGGCCATCCACAAGACCAAGCAGGAGATTGCCCAACTTTTTGCCGACGAGATTCCGGGCGTGGCCTACACCGAAGATGTGGACGCGCTGATCCGCATTGGCCGCAAAGTGCTGCGGCGCAAGTTTGCCGAGGCGGATATTGGGCTCTCAGGCGTGAACTTCTGCGTCGCTGAGACCGGCACCCTGTGCCTGGTCGAGAACGAAGGCAACGGCCGCATGTGCACGACCGTGCCGCGCGTGCACATTGCGATTACCGGCATCGAAAAGGTCGTGGAAAAGTTAGAGCACGTGCCGCCGCTCTACAGCCTGCTGTCGCGCTCGGCCACAGGGCAAGCGGTCACCACTTACTTCAACCTGATCAGCGGCCCGCGCCAGCCGGGTGAAAAGGATGGCCCCGAAGAAGTGCACCTGATCCTGCTCGACAACGGCCGCACCCAGGCCTATGCCGATGAAGAGTTGCGCGAGACCCTGAAATGCATCCGCTGTGGCGCGTGCATGAACCACTGCCCGGTCTATGCCCGGATTGGCGGCCACGCCTATGGCACGACTTACCCGGGCCCGATTGGCGCCATCATCTCGCCGCACATGCTGGGGCTCGATGCCACCTATCCGCTCGCTTTTGCTTCGACCCTGTGCGGCGCCTGCGTCGAGGTGTGCCCCGTCAAGATTCCAATCACCGACATTCTGGTGCGCCTGCGCAGCGAGGCCATGGCGCGGCCCGACAGCATTGAGGCCACCTTGCGCGGCAGTGGCGCTGCACGCACGACGTCGGGCACGGCGGGGTGGAGTGTCTGGGCGCAGGTCTACAGCAAGTCGGGCTTGTACAAGCTGGCATCGTGGTTCATGAGCCGGGGCCGTGCCCTGTCGCCGACCGAACAAGGCGCCTGGACACGCAGCCGCACACCGCTGATTCCGGCGCCGAAACGCCTGCGGGACCTCTTGAAAGACAGAAAACCGTGAGCTTGTTGGTTCAAGCGCGGTCGCAAATCCTGGCGCCCCAGCAACTCATCACCTAAGCCCAGCGCCCATTCAGCTCAGCACCACGCTGCTCAGGCGGCGCCGGTAGGTCGCCACCACCGGGTCCACGGGTGGAATCTGGCCATCCGCCACTTTGATCGGGGGCGGCTCGATCAGGTCCAGAATCGCAATATAGGTCTTGCGCGCCAGCTCGTCGGCCCAGCTCTTGTCGCGCATCAAAATTTCCAGCAGCTCGTCCATGGCGCCGGTCCAGTCTTGCGCTGCGATCAAGGTCTGGGCCTTGCCGAAGCGGGCGTCAAAGTCGCGCTTGTTCGCTGCAATCTTTTCATCAAATCCGCCCGTAGCCCCCGTCAAATCTGCGCGATCAGCTGCAAAATCAATAGCATTCATCCAGCGCTGCAGTGAATCAAAGCGGCGCACCAAACTGGTCTTGGCAATCACCGGGGCGAAGGCGACTTTGGCGTCGTCCGTGCGGCCTTCTTGCAGCAGCCGTTTGACGTAGTTGAAGCGGGCCTCTTCGTCGTCCGGGTTCTTCAGCACGGCCTGCTGCAGCGCCTCGCGGATCGCGTCCGGGTCGTTGTCGGCGGGCGCGTCCGACACCGTCTCAGCCGTCACCTCGGCTTCCAGCACCTCGCCGGCGGGCAGGTGTTTGTCCAGAAACGCCTTGATCTCGCCCTCCGGCAGGGCGCCCATGAAGCCATCGACCGGCTTACCCTGGGCCATCAGCACGCAGGTGGGGATGCTGCGCACGCCAAAGGCCTGGCTGAGTTCCTGTTCCTGGTCGGAGTCGATCTTGACCAGCTTGAAGCGCCCGGCGTAAGCCGTCTCCAGCTTTTCCAGCAGCGGGCCGATGACCTTGCACGGGCCACACCAGGGTGCCCAGAAGTCGACCAGCACGGGAACAGTCATCGAGGCGGCAACCACCTCGGCATCAAAATTTGCAATCGTTACGTTCATCATGGGGGGCAGTTCGGGTTGGGTAAGTAAAATTCAATTTAATCAACTTGCGGGACAGACCGCAGCCGGCTAAGCGTAGCGCACTGGCAAGCACTGTCGTCAACACTATGAAAATTCAAATCGGTGTCGTTATGGGTTCCAGCTCCGACTGGGACACGATGCAACACGCAGTCCACATTCTCCAACAGTTTGGCATCACGCACGAGGCCCGTGTGGTTTCGGCCCATCGCATGCCCGACGACATGTTTGCTTACGCCGAAACGGCGCGCGCGCGCGGCCTGCAAGCCATCATTGCCGGGGCGGGCGGCGCGGCACACTTGCCAGGCATGCTGGCCGCCAAAACCACGGTACCGGTGCTGGGCGTACCGGTGGCGTCCAGGCATCTGTCGGGCGTGGACTCGCTGCACAGCATTGTGCAAATGCCCAAGGGCGTGCCGGTGGCGACCTTCGCCATTGGCGCGGCCGGCGCGGCCAACGCCGCGCTGTTTGCGGTGGCGATGCTGGCCAATCACGACAGCGCGCTGCGGACTCAGCTTGACGCCTTTCGTGCCGCGCAAACCGAAACCGCCCGTGGCATGACCCTGCCGCCCGTGCTATGAGCGGCCAGACTGCCGCCGCGCCGGGCCGCCCCAAGCCAGGCATGGCCCCCGCGGGGGGCAGCGAAGTACGCGCAGCGACAAGCGTGGGGGCGGCTATGCTGCCCGGCACCACCGCCGGCGCCGGCAGCGGCCAGCAAACCACGCTTGGCGTCATGGGCGGTGGCCAATTGGGCCGCATGTTTGTGCAGGCGGCGCAAGCCATGGGTTACTTCACTGCGGTGCTCGACCCGGACGTGGTCAGCCCCGCCGGGCTGGTGAGCCACTACCACATCCAAAGCGATTACCTGGACGAGCAGGGCCTGGCGCAGCTGATGCAACGCTGCGCGGCGATCACCACCGAGTTTGAGAACGTGCCGGCACCGGCCCTGATCACGCTCGGCTCGCACCGTCCCGTGGCACCGAGTGCCGAGGCGGTCGGCATCGCACAGGACCGGATCAAAGAGAAAGCGCATTTTGTGCGCTGTGGCGTGGCGGTGGCACCCTATGCGGTGATTGAATCTGCCGCGCAACTGGCGGCGGTGGCCGACGATTTGCTTCCCGGCGTCCTGAAGACTGCGCGCCTGGGCTACGACGGCAAGGGCCAGCTGCGGGTCAGCAGCCGCGCCGGGCTGGCGGCTGCCTGGGATGAACTGAAGAACGTGCCTTGCGTGCTGGAAAAATTGCTGCCTTTGCGAGCCGAGTGTTCGGTGATCGTGGCGCGCGGCTGGGACGGCACCTGCGTCAACTTCGCGCCGCAACTCAACCTGCACCGCGACGGCATTCTGGCAGTCACCCAGGCTTATGAAGGAAATATGCCTCCAGCCCTCGTGCAACAAGCGGTAGCAGCTACCAAAGCGATAGCAGATGAATTGCAGTACGTGGGCGTGCTGTGTGTCGAGTTTTTCTGGCTGCAAGACGGCTCAAAAGCGGCGCAGACACTGGGCAGCCTGATCGTGAACGAGATGGCGCCGCGCCCGCACAACAGCGGCCATTACACGCTGGACGCCTGCGATCTGTCGCAGTTTGACCTGCAGGTGCGCACGCTGGCCGGCCTGCCGCTGCTGCAGCCGCGCCAGCACAGCCCGGCCATCATGCTCAATTTACTGGGCGACTTGTGGGTCGACGGTGTGTCGCCGCCGTGGGACCAGGTGCTGGCGCTGCCGGGTGCGCATCTGCACCTGTACGGCAAGCTCAAAGCCAGCAAGGGCCGCAAGATGGGGCATCTGACCTTCACCGGCGCCACCGTGGCCGAGGTGCGCACCACGGCGCTGGCGGCAGCACGGTTGCTGGGCATTGACGCCTTTTGAGTGCCACATCAAGCATGATCCTGGATGGTTTTGCCGCAAGTTCCATAGCGCTTGGTGCCCAACGCATCAGGGCTGGCGGCTTATTGGGCTTGCCCACTGAGACGGTGTACGGCCTGGCAGCCGACGCTGAAAACGACGCGGCCGTGGCGCAGATCTTCAAGGCCAAGGGCCGCCCGGCGGACCACCCGCTGATCGTGCATGTGCGCGATGCAGGCTGCGTGGGACACTTTGCCGCCCAGGTGCCGGACTTTGCCGACCGGCTCATACAGGCCTTCTGGCCCGGGCCGCTGACGCTGATCTTGCCGCGCCGCCCCGGTGTGGCCAGCGCGGCCGCCGGAGGGCAGGACACGATTGGCCTGCGCTGCCCGTCGCACCCGGTGGCGCAAGCGCTGCTCCAGGCGCTGCTCCTGAACGGGGGGCAGACTCCCACTGACTCTGAAAGCGCAGAGCCGCAAGAGAAAGAATGGGCATCTCAGCCCCATGGGGTCTGGGGCATCGCCGCCCCCAGCGCGAATCAGTTTGGCCGGGTCAGCCCGACCACTGCCGCACATGTGCAAAGCGAGTTTGGCCCTGACTTGCTGATTCTGGACGGTGGCGCCTGTACGGTTGGCATCGAGTCCACCATCATCGACTGCACACGCGGCCAGCCGGTGCTGTTGCGCCCCGGCGCCATCACGCGCGAGCAGGTGCAGGCGGCTTGCGGCCTGAAAGTGCTGTTGAAGGACGAGCTTGCGGCGTACGCTGCACCTGCGCCCAAGGCCTCCGGCACCCTGGCATCGCATTACGCACCGAAGGCCACGGTGCGGCTGATGGATGCGGCTGCGTTGCAGGCTGCGCTCGCTCGGTGGGTGGCCGATGAGGCTGCGAGTGGCCCTGCAGCCAACATTGCGGGCGCGACGCAGGCTCAGGTCCCCGCGCTGCCGGCGATTGCCGTCTATGCCCGCAGCGTGCACCCAGGCCATTCGTCCCGGCTGCTGTCGCAACGCATGCCCGCTGACGCGGCAGCGGCGGCGCGGGAACTGTTTGCCGTGCTGCGCTACCTGGATGCTCAAGGCGTCCAACAGATATGGATTGAAGCGCCGCCCGCCGGTGCCGAGTGGGAAGGCGTGCGCGACCGCCTGCAACGGGCCGCCAGCCAGGTTGGCAACCCAAGCTGGCGAGATCGACGACAGCCATGAAAAGTCCCCCTGCGAATCTCTTGAACCACAGGGGCGGTCGGGTGTTTTAGGTCGGTCGTTTAGAACTTGTAGCCGACCGCAATGCCATAGGAGTCGGGGTCGAGTGCAATATCCTGCGTCTGCCCAGTGGACAAGGTGGTCTTGGTACTCAGCATGGATTTGCTGTAGAACACGTCCACAAACCATTTATCGCCAACTGCCAAGGTGGCACCGATTTGTGGCGTCAGGACAAACTTTGAATCGATTGATAACTTGGTCGGCGGGCCACCCGGATTGGTCAATGCCGTCAATCTGCCACTGCCTTCTTCATTGAAAAAGTACGCATAAGTCGCGCCCAGACCGACGTAGGGGCGGAGCTTGGCGCCGGCTTCCAGAAAACGGTACTGCAGAAACACGGTCATGGGTAGAACTTCCACTGAACCGATTTGACCGACCCCCGCTATGGCCCCAGCACCGTTGATTTTGTGCTTGAAGGGCAAGGCCAATGGCAGGTCGACCGAGATGTTGTCGGTGTACATGTAACTGATGCCGCCACCAAGTTGGGTGTCAGCGTCGACATCGGACTTGGTGCCGGGGAAGCTGGGTGCGCTCAGGTCGCCACTGGTGACGTCCGGCGAGACCGTCGTGGCGCTCGCGCGCACCATCCAGGTGCCGGCGCTCTGGGCCTGAGCGATGCCGCCCAAACCCAACAAGGTGGCTGCCAGTAGCCATTGACTGCTGTTGTCTTTCATGATGATTCTTTATGTTCGGTGCGGATCAGAGCCAGCCTGCCTGGGCCAACGAGCGGGCGACAAGCTCGCTCATCAGCTGATAGCCGTAAGGCGTCGGGTGAAAACCGTCGGAGAAGGCGTAAGTCTTCCACCAATTGGCCCCTCCCGTGGCGCCTGCAGGCGGAGTCTGCGCTGACAGTGCATCGCCGGTACAAGTTTCAAAGTTGTAGGCAGGTAAGCCGTCTGCCCCCAAGCCGCTCATAGGGCAGGCGGGTGTTGTCACATTGGTCAAGCCAAATTGCTCTGGATGCGCGATTTGCTCATTGAGGTTGCTGTACAGATCCACGACGACCACGGCGCCATTGCCGGCAGCGCGACTGCTGAGCTGGGTGTTGAAGGCCTGGACCCAGCCTTGGAACAAGGCTTCGGACTGGGCGCGGGCGCTTGCTCCAGCGGTCGCAGCAGCAGCTGCAGAAGCGCCTTCAGCCAAATTTCCATCGCTTGTGGCCTTGGCAATGCTGTCAAGCACCATCTGGAAGCGGGGCGTCTTGGTAATGCCTGGCACGTTCACAATGGCGACGTGGGCCGCGCCTTTGTCCAGTGCACGAGTCTGAATGGCATCGTAAAAGTAGTTGGCCAACGTTGTCATGTAGGAGGCGCCTGCTGCCGGAAAATCAGCCTGCCCTGTCGGCATGGTTGTTCCGGGCAGCGAACCAAGTAAACCCATATAGGCTGCCCCGCCATCGGTAGCGCCCTTCAAATACGCACCCACCAGATCAGCCGCATCGTTGCCGCCACCGTCAATCAGCAGCAGGTCGCTGCTTTGATGGTTGGCCGCCGCACTCGCGTCTCCGAGTTGCTTGATGATGGAAAATGGGGCGGCTGCGCCACCGACGCCCAAGTAGTTGATGCGTCCGCCGCCGATGGCAAAACTGGTGCAGCCGACCGTCGGATTGGCGATGAAGGTGCTACCCGTGAACTGGTACACATTGCACAAGGGGGTGGAAATTCCCAACGCTGCCGCTGTGCGTTCAGTCCAGATCTGATGAGTGCTACCCTGCACCGAGAAAATTCGGCCGTACGTAGACCCTGCTCCCAGTCCGCTGAAAGTGCCACTGTCCGACAGGCTGTCACCCATGACCTTGACCGCCCTAAACCCAACCCTGGGTGACTGATCTCCATCGCCTCCACCGCCGCAGGCTGCGACCAACAGTGCCGCGCTCAATGCGCTCGCCAGTGTTTTGAAATGCCTCATCGTGTGACTCCGGTATGAAAAATGAAAAATAGAACGCTCGTGCTATTTGCAAACTGAATCATAGGATGTCAGCCGTGGCGGCAACATCGGGGTAAACCCCGCTTCGACGATTAATAACTACGCGACCCAGGGCGCGGGACTGGGGCCGATGAATGCGATTTACCGAAACCGCAGTTTCATCGCCAGGATGCCCCCGGCCAGCGCCAGCGTGATGACGTTGGCGATGACGATCGGCCAGGCGCCCAGCAACAGGCCATAGACCAGCCAGCAGGCGACACCGGCGGTAAAGACGCTGTACATGCCCAGCGAGATGCCGCGCACGTCGCGGGTCTTGAAGGTGTGCCAGGCTTGCGGCACGAAGCTGACGGTGGTCAGGACCGCGGCACAGTAGCCAAATGTTTCAGTCAGGGACATGGGCGCCATTGTCTCTCACCGTCCAGTCCAGCAGCGCGTCGATGGCCGGGCGGGCGGCACTGGCATTGGGGTGATTGATCAAGGCGACCAGCACATAGCGCTGGCCGCTGGCCGCGTGCACATAGCCCGCCGCCGCGACCACATCGCGCAGGCTGCCGGTCTTGAGGTGGGCCCGCCCAAGCAACTGCGCTTGACTGCGTTTGAGCGTGCCGTCAACACCGGCAATCGGCAGTGAGCTCATCAGCTCGGGCATCAGGGGTGATGCGTAGGCCGTTTGCAGCAGGCGCATCAGCGCCTGGGCGCTGATGCGCGACTCGCGTGACAGGCCGGCGCCGTTGTCCAGCGTGGGCGCATCAAGCGTGCTGATGCGTTGCTGCCACCAGCGCTGCACCACGTCGCGCGAGGCGGCGCGTGTGGCCGGCCCCTGCGCTGACAGGCTGAGCGTCAGAAAAACTTGCTGCGCCATCACGTTATTGCTGTACTTGTTGATGTCGCGGATCACCTCGGCCAGCGGCGGCGAAACGGTCTCAAACTTCGGCGGCAGGGCCAGTGTCAGCGGTGGCACGGAACCCAGGCGCACACGGCCGCTGAGCTGGCCGCCCATTTGTTGCCACACGCCAGCGACGGCGCGCGCGTTGTAGCTGGCCGGGTCGGCATAGGCGACGGGCCAGACTTTTTCCAGGCAGCCCGCCGGGTAGCTGCCCGCAAAGCGGATGCGCGCCGGGTCAGAAAAATCGGCCCTGAGCGTCGCCCGGTAGTCGCCACAACCGCCATTGGTGCCGGTGGGCTTGTTCGCCAGCGGCACGCTGGCCTGCATCTGCACGCCGAACAAAGGTGGCTCGAACTGCACCGAGGCGGTGTTGGCCACCAGGTCCGGCACAAAGGTCATGACGCTTGACTTGAAGTTGAGCAAGAGCGCCTCGGGTGCGGCGTTGTAGGGGCGCAGCGGTTCACCGTCAAAGCTGGCCGGGTCCGCGTCCATCGGCGCAAAGGCGCTCTGGTCCAGCACGATGTCGCCCGCTATTCTTTGAATGCCCAGACCCTGCACCCGGCGCAGCAGCAGCCACAGGCGCTCGGCCACCAGCTTGGGGTCGCCCTGGCCCTTGATGTAGAGATTGCCAGACAAGGTGCCGTCCTTCACCGCACCGTCCAGATAGACCGGCGTGCGCCATTGGTAGGCCGGGCCCAGCAGGTCGAGCGCGGCGTAGGTGGTGACCAGCTTCATCACCGAGGCCGGGTTCATGGGGGTTGTGCTGCGGTGGCTCAGGCGCGGCTGCAATTTGCCCTCGGCGTCCACCACCAGCAGCGCCACCGCCTCGCGCGGCACCCCGGCGCGCGCCAGCGCCACGTCCACTTCGGGCGGGAGGTTTTGGGCCAGGGCGGGCCACAGCAGCACGGCCCCGATCAACGTAGCCAACAAACGATAGGGGAAAGTCATGCGCCCATTATCGAGCCGCCGCTGCGCGCCATCGATGCCACGGATAATGGGGCATGCCTGCTCCCTCGCCCTCCCATTCAAGCGCCTTTTCACCGCGCACCATCGGCATCGCCGCCGCCGTCGTCACGGTGCTGGTCTGGACTTCGTTCATCCTGATCGCGCGTGCCTCCGCTGACCCGGCGCGGGGTGGCACGCTTAATCCCTTTGACATTGCCTTTTGCCGCATCGTCGGCGCCAGCCTGATCTTGCTGCCCTGGGGCGCCTGGCTGAGTTACCGGGATCGCGACCGCGGCATCGTCGGGCAGTCGTCCTTGCTGGGCGTGTCGCCGCTGTCCTGGCGCGTCACCGCCACGGTGGGTTTTTTTGGTGGGTTGCTGTATGCGCTGGTGGCCTACAACGGTTTTGTGTTTGCCCCGGCGGCGCACGCCTCGGTGCTGTTGCCGGGCAGTTTGCCGCTCTGGACGGCGCTGCTGGCGGCGCTGATTTTGCATGATCACATCACGCCACTGCGCGCGCTGGGGCTGGGGTTGATCGTGCTGGGCGACCTGCTGGTGGGTGGCAAGAGCCTGGTCGGTGCCTTCGACGGCGGCGAGGTCTGGAAGGGCGACCTGCTGTTCATGGCCGGCGCCATGAGTTGGGCCACCTACAGCGTGCTGGCGCGGCGCCACCACCTGGACGCAGTGCGCGCCACCATCGCCATCACGGCCTTTGCCTTTGTGACTTATGTGCCGGTCTACAGTGTGCTGGTGCTGGGCGGCTTCGTGCCCGGCCAGGTGTTCAGCGCGCCGCTGCGCGAGCTATTGTTCCAGGCGGTGTTCCAGGGTTGGGGCTCGGTGGTGATCTCGGGCATCACCTTCACCAAAATGATCCAGTACTTTGGCCCGGTGCGCTCGACCATGATCACGGCCCTGGTGCCGGGGCTGTCGGCCCTCGGCGCGGTGCTGTTGCTGGGCGAGCCGCTTTACTGGAATCTGGCCGCCGGCCTGGTGCTGGTGACGCTGGGCATTTTGTTTGGGGTGCGCGCCGCAGCACCGATTTCGAATAAGACCATAGCTGCTCAGGCAGGTAGCACGGGGGCTGGAGGCTGATTTGATGCTTATTTGTTCACAATCAGCCCTCGGTCGTGGCACTGGCGCAGTCGCCGGCCTGATTCATCCTTCGCTCTGGAGCTGGCGATGAAGCTGCTCGCCTTTGACACCAGCACCGACCTCATGTCCGTCGCGGTGCAGCGAGACGGCGCAGCTGCCGGCACGCCGCCCCAGGCCTGGCAGCACAGCGGGCCCGGCGGCGCGCAGACCTCAGCGCAGCTGATTCCGACCATCCAGCGCCTGATGGCGCAGGCCGGGCTGCAGTTTGCCGAGCTGGACGCGATCGTCTTTGGCAGTGGACCGGGCTCGTTCACCGGCTTGCGCACCGCCTGCGCGGTGGCGCAAGGCCTGGCCTTTGGCGCGAATTTGCTGGTGTTGCCGATCGACACCTTGCTGGCGGTGGCGGAAGAAGCGCGGTTTCAAGAGGCCAGCAGCCTGGCTCAGTGGCGGGTGACCGCGCTGCTGGACGCCCGGATGGACGAGATGTACGCCGCCAGCTACGCTTTCAATAGTGGCAAGTGGAAGCAGATCAAGGGCTACAGCCTGATTCGACCTGAAGATTTGACCTTGGACTCCGACGGCCCACTGGCCGGCAACGTGTTTGCCGGTTACGGCGCGCGTCTGCCCGATGGCGCCCCGCGCATTGAGGCCCTGCCCACGGCCAGCGCACTGTTGCGGCTG
>NZ_JAAFHA010000015.1 GCF_010365055.1 Rhodoferax sp. | reverse complement strand
TTAAAAAATCCCAAAACCAGAAACTTCCAAACAGGGTCAGTTTCAGTGGTCGGGGAAATTACAGAACGAATGTTGCACTACCTCAAACTTTTGATGAGGGGTTGCTTTTTCTTGTTGAACACGTCGGTTTCCTGTAGTTCTTCGTCTGCCAAGCGGCACTATAGCTTGATGGATTGCACTGATTTAACAACCGAACCCTCTAGCACCTTGGCGCTCAGGCTCCTGGCCACGACTTGCGTCGGCAGCGCAAAGACGCCTTCCATACGGCCATACTGCTTCAGCTTGAATGCCTGCGCGCCACCCGGCAACGTGGCCAGCCACGGCTTGCCATTGAGCACGCCGCTAAAGCTTAATTCCAGCTGCCCCTTGAACTCGGGCGCGTTCTTGTTGGCCTGAATCACCAGGACTTGCCATTTGATTTCACGTCCGTTGTGGACTTCGGCCTGCAGGCCACGGATCGCAATGCCACCGCCACCCGACGTTGGGATCAGCTTCTCAAAAAAACCCAGGTCATCGCGCAGACTGCGATTCTCGGCTTCAAGTTTTTTATTTTGGGCCAACAATGTTTCCTGCGCCACCTTTTCTGTGATCAGCAAAGTGTCCACGGTGTTGGCGACGGACTGGGCCTGGTCACGCGCAGTCTCGACCGTCACCAGCTCGACCTGCAAGGCCGCCAGCTCGGCCCGCGCTTGCTGCAGTTCTGCTTTGGTGCCTCGCTCGAGTCCAGCAATGTCTTTGCCAAACTCGAACGCCCACAAGGCAAGCGCGGCACAGAAACCAAAAACAACGGCCAGCGCCAGCCAACGCAGCGGCCAGGGCATGGCGCTGCGCACCGCCATGCGCGGGGCGCTGACCGTCAGGCGGCGAACGAGCAAGCGCAAGCGCATGCCAGAAACCTAGTAAGTTGGGGACAGAGCTTGTTCACGGCGTGTAACTGCGGTCTGTCCCACAAGTTGAACAGCCAACATCCGACATTCAGTTGGGGACAGAGCTTGTTCACGGCGTGTAACTGCGGTCTGTCCCACAAGTTCAAAAAAATAAACAGCCGCCGGAATCTGCATTCTGGCGGCTGTTTTTTGGCAACATGTCGTTGGCGTAATTCGAACTGAAATTAACGCTTGCTGAACTGTTTACGGCGACGTGCACCGTGGAAGCCAACTTTCTTACGTTCCACTTCACGTGCATCGCGCGTGACGAAACCGGCCTTGCTCAACTCAGGCTTGAGCGTGGCATCGTAGTCAATCAGGGCACGGGTAATGCCGTGGCGCACCGCGCCGGCTTGACCCGACTCGCCGCCGCCAGCCACGTTGATCATGATGTCAAACGTTTCAGCGTGGTTGGTCAGCAGCAGAGGCTGCTTGCAAATCATGATGGAGGTTGCCCGGCCAAAGAATTTTTCAATTGCCTTGCCGTTGACCACGATCTGGCCGGAGCCTTTTTTCAGGAAAACACGGGCGACGCTCGATTTGCGACGGCCGGTACCATTGTTCCATTCACCAATCATCAGTGGCTCCTTAAAGTTCCAACACTTTGGGTTGCTGGGCAGTGTGCGGGTGCTCAGCACCACCGTACACCTTGAGCTTCTTGATCATGGCGTAGCCAAGCGGGCCTTTGGGCAGCATGCCCTTGACCGCTTTTTCCAGGGCACGACCCGGGAATTTGGCTTGCATATCGCGGAAATTGACGCTGGAGATGCCGCCCGGATAGCCAGAATGGCTGTAATAGATTTTGTCGGTCGACTTGGCGCCGGTGACACGCAGCTGGGCTGCATTGATGATGACGATGAAGTCACCGGTATCGACGTGAGGCGTAAATGGCCTTGTGTTTGCCGCGCAAACGGAGAGCAACTTCGCTGGCTACTCGTCCGAGGACCTTGTCGGTCGCGTCAATCACAAACCACTCGTGCACCACGTCAGCTGCTTTAGCGCTGAAAGTTTTGGTCATGAGTTTTCTACTAGTAGAAGGGTTTGTCGGGCTCTTTTCCACGGTCGGCGTTCCTCTGATGGGAATCTCTTAGGTGGGGTACAAGCTTCGCCGCGGAGCCACAAAAGCGCTGCGAAGCCGAACATTATAGAAGATTCGGAGGAATGCCCCGTTTCTTCTGTGCCAGGCGGGCGATGGGCGAGTGGCTGCGTCAGGCGAAGGAGTCGCTCATCAGGGCATTGAACCATTTGCCCATGTCTTCAAAGCTGTCACTGTTCCAGCCGGTTGAGGCGGCAGAACTGGCGGCCACAGGCACCATGGCCGGCCCGGTGATCGATGTCGCCGGGTTGGTCCAGGCCGGGTTGTACTGGAACACCGCCGTCAGCCAAGAGGCCTGGCTCATGGTGATGGTGGAGAAGCAGGCCGAGTTGGTCACCGGCGCCGGGTCAGGCGAGCCACCGGACAGGATGCGGCTGACGGCATCCGCGCAGACTTTGGCTTCCTGGTTGGCGATGTGACCGGCCTTGGGCTGGGTCGTGGCGCTGGCGTCGCCGATGATGTGGACCTTGTCTGCGCCCGACACGGTGCTGGCGTAGCTCAGCACGTTGACGCCGGCAAAGCGGCCTTCGGTGGCGTTGTTCAAACCTGCCGTGGTGACCAGGGCGCCGGCACGCTGGCGCGGAATCATGTTGATCACATCGCCGCGGAACGTGCCCGCGGTGGTGATGAGCGACATCGTGGCCGGGTCAACCTGGGTGACTTCGGCGTTGGGGTGGTAGTCGATGACGTTGCCGTGCACGCCCATGAAGGCGCTGGTGAAATTGTCCACCTCGGTGACGATGCCCGGGTTGGCATCGAGCACGATGAGCCTGGAACCGGGCTTCTTCACCTTGAGCCAGTCGGCGATCAGGCAGGCACGTTCATAGGGGCCGGGCGGGCAACGGTAGGGTGTCTTGGGGATGGTCAACACCACATTGTGGTTCAGCCCGCTGGCCATCGCATTGAGCTGGCGGGCCAGCAGGGCGGTCTGCGGGCCGGCTTGCCAGGCGTGCGGCATCTTGTCGGAAGTGCCCAGGCCGGGGACCGCATCGAAACTGATGCCCGGTGCCATGACGATGCGGTCGGCCGTGAGAATGGTGCCGTCGGCCAGCGTGACCTTGACGCCCACGGGATCGATCGCGACCACCTCGCCAAACACGGTCTTGACCCCGTACTTGCTGCGCAGCGTGTCGTAGTTGAAGGACAGGCTGCTCATTGTGCGCTGGCCGGTCAGCACCATGCTGCTCATGATGCTGGACGTGTAGGTGGTCATGCGCTCCACCAATGTCACGTCGATGGCATCACCCCACAGGCGCAGGTACTTGGCCACAGTTGCGCCGCCCATGCCGCCGCCGATCACGATCACGCGGGACTTGGCTCCCGTGTTCACCGCTGGTCGCGTACTCCTGTCCATCGCGGGCTGGGGTGCAGCACTTTCGGCGCTCGGATCAGATCCGCCACCGCCGCACGCCGCCAATAAGCTGGCGGCCAATCCGGCCCCAGTCACATTCAAAAAATGACGTCTTTCCATGTAGCTCTCCAAGTTATGTTCGGTGATTAGGGGTCTAGTGCTGGCTGGCCAGCCATTTGTCAAGGGCTTGCATTTGCGGGTCGGTGAAGCCCAGGGCATGTTTGGCCATGATGCCGTTGCCTTCTTTGCCGGCCTGGAACTCCTTGAGCTTTTTGTAGATTTCACCGACCGATTTGCCAGCAATGGCGTCGAAGCCAGGCCCTTTCCCATTGGTGCCATGGCATTGGAAGCAATTGGAAGCCAGCAGGCGACCGGGTTGATCAACCTGGGCCTGTGAGCTTGCAAACCCGGCAGACAGCGCCAGCCCGATAAACAAAATTCGAATTCGTTTCATGCGTAAATCCTTGGTGAATTAGTGCGTGTTTTGATTGAACGCAATTCCATTTTATTTGTATGGTCTTAAGTGTTTGTTGCTTCTTGCGTTAGGAAGCTGTTGCAGTTGTAAGCAGGCGTCATGAAATGCCGGCAAATTGGAATGACAACCAACGAAAAGGGGCATTGGCTGATCAAAAGGGTAGAAGTGGTCGCGCAAATTTGAAAGATGTTGGCGTCAAAATCCAGGGCGCAAGGCTCGGCTGAAGGCACCAGGCAGGCAGGAGACTTCAATATTTACTCCCCAACTTTCAGCATCACATCTGACTCCTCCAGCCGTCCAAATCGCCACTTGGGCTGGTGGACCGGGTGTCCGATCAGCGGCCCCATTCGCGGTGACCACGATGCAGGCACACATAAAAGACAAATTGAGGCCGTAGCGACTGCAAACCAGCCCTGCAAGTCCGCGAGCGTGGGCCAAAGAGCGGATACCCGGTCCGCCAGCCCAAACCACCGCCCCTCCACTGGCAACGGCAGCCCAATGGCAGTAAGACACTTCGCTGCCGGTTACCATTAGCCCCATGTTTAGTTACCGCCACGCCTTTCATGCCGGCAACCATGCCGACGTCCTCAAACACACCGTGCTGCTGGCCGTTTTGCGACATTTGCTGCAAAAAGACACGGCGCTGACCGTGTTCGACACCCATGCCGGCGCCGGTTTGTACCGGCTTGATGGTGAGTACGCCGCCACCAGCGGAGAAGCGGGCCAGGGTTTTTTGCGTCTTGTTTCTGCATTAAACGATCCTGTAGCCCCCGCCGGTAAAGCGCCGACAGCTACCAAAAAAGTAGCTAAACAAAAAACGACAACTGAGACATTGGCCCCGGCCCTGAAAGACTACCTGGACCTGGTGGCAAGCTTCAACAACAAGGGCAGCCACAAGGTCTATCCCGGCTCCCCGTTCATCATCCAGCGCCTGCTGGGCGAACGCGACAAGCTCAAGGTGTTTGAAATCCACCCGACCGACGCCAAGACACTGTCGGCCAATATTGCGCAACTCGAAGCCGGGCGCCAGGTGGCGGTGCTCCGCGAGGATGGCTTTGAGGGCATCAAGAAATTCCTGCCACCGCCCGCGCGCCGCGCACTGGTGCTGAGTGACCCGAGCTATGAGATCAAGACCGATTACGCCCGCGTGGTCGCCATGGTGGCCGATGCCTTGACCCGCTTCGCCACCGGCACCTATGCCGTCTGGTACCCGATCATTCCCCGCCCCGAGGCGCACGACGTGCCGCGCAAGCTGAAAACCCTGGCCACCAAAGCCGGCAGGCCGTGGCTGAACGCGACGCTCACCGTCAAGTCCAGCAAGCTGACCGCCGATGAAGAGGGCGAAGTCATCCGCCCGGGCCTGCCCGCCAGCGGCATGTTCATCATCAACCCGCCGCACACCTTAAAGGCGGCATTGCAGCTGACCTTGCCCCAATTGGTCGAACTGCTCGGACAAGACCAGCACGCCGCTTTCAGCGTCGAAAGCGGCGGCTGATCACAGCGCAATAACGCCAAGCAGGCCACCCTGTTTGAAGACCGACCAGGTCAGCTCGCGCCGGGCAGGCGCGGGTTGTCTTGTTCCAACGCCTGCCCAGTCACCGTGAACCGTCGAGAGAACCCACCGCACCATGTCATTCAAGACTCAATACCAAAGCAAACTTGGCAGCGCCGACGATGCCATTTCTCATGTCCAGAACGGCGACTTCATCATTGTTCCCACCGGGGTTGGCGAGCCGCCCGCGCTTTTGACCGCGCTGTCAGAGCAGCGCCGGCGCTTCCGCGACGTCAAGGTGGGGCAGATTCTGGCGGTGCGCAAGTTTGGCTACATCGACCCGGAAACGGCGGAGCATGTGCGCCACGTGGCGTTCTTCTTTGGTGCCTCGACCCGCCCTGGTGGTCAGAGCGGCTGGATCGATTTCATTCCCAGCTATTTCTCGGAGATGCCGAGCCTGATCGAGCGCGGCCAGATTCCGGCCGACGTGGTGTTTTCGATGGCATCGCCGATGGACCCGCACGGCTATTTTTCGCTCAGCCTGGGCGCCGACTACACCATGGCCGCGGTGGCCAAGGCGCGTGCCGTGGTGCTGGAAGTCAACCCGAATGTGCCGTTTGCCTATGGCAATTGCCATGTGCATATCTCCCAAGTGGCGGCGCTGGTTGAGAGTATCGATCCGGTGATGGAGGTCAGCTTGCCCAAAATTGGCCCGGTGCAGGTCGCGATTGGCAAGTATGTGGCCGACATGATCGACGACGGCTCCACGCTGCAAATCGGCTACGGCGGCATCCCGGACGCGGTGGTGATGCAACTCACGCACAAGCATGACCTGGGCGTGCACACCGAGATGATTGGCGACGGCATCCTGACGCTGGTTGAAAGCGGCGCCGTCACCAACCGCAAGAAGAGCTATCTACCGGGCAAGATGGTCGCCACCTTTGCGCTGGGATCCAAAAAACTGTACCAGTTCATGGACCGCAACCCGGCGCTGGAGATCCACCCGGCGGACTACACCAACGATCCGTATCTGGCGGCCAAAAACGACAAGCTGGTAGCGATCAATGCCACGCTGCAGATCGATCTGCTCGGCCAATGCGGCTCCGAGAGTCTGGGTTCGGTGCCCTATTCCGGCACTGGTGGCCAGGCCGATTTTGTGCGCGCTGCCAACCGCTCGCGCGGCGGCAAGGCCTTCATCGTGCTGCCGTCCACCGCCCAGAACGACCGCCTCACGCGCATCGTGCCGACGCTGGCGCCTGGCACCCACATGAGCACCAGCAAGAACGACATCAACTATGTCGTGACTGAATATGGTGTGGCGCAACTGCGCGGCAAGTCGGCCAAACAGCGGGCGCAGGAGATGATCTCGATTGCGCACCCGGATTTCCGCACCGAGCTGCTGGAGGCCGCACGCAAAATGCAGCTGCTGTAATGCGGACGGATTGATAAATCGCAACGGCGGGTCACTGCCAGCGATCAGATACACAGGGGCTGACATGATGGCCGTCAACGCATCTCTTCATTCACTATAAAAAAAGGAGTTAACAGCCAATAAAGACGAGGGCTAGCGGCCGATTTCATGTGAAAAATGCCCCACTGGCTGCGTCAGACCGGAGACCGGCTCAGCAGTGATAATCAAGTCAGTCTTATGTCTGTTCAGGAACGACCCCCCTATGAGTATCCTCGTCACCGGCGGCGCCGGCTTTATTGGCAGCAACTTCGTCCTCGATTGGCTTGGCGCATCGGATGAGCCGGTGATCAATCTCGACAAGCTCACCTACGCGGGCAATCTGCAAAACCTGGCCGCGCTCGCCGGCGATGCGCGCCATGTGTTTGTGCAGGGTGATATTGGCGATAGCGCGCTGGTGGCGGGCTTGCTGGCGCAGCACCAGCCGCGCGCGGTGGTGAACTTTGCCGCCGAGTCGCATGTGGATCGTTCCATCCTCGGGCCGGGTGAGTTCATCCAGACCAACATCGTGGGCACCTTCAATCTGTTAGAGGCGGTGCGGGCCTTTTGGAGCACGCTGGACGCCGCGCCCAAGGCCGCCTTCCGGCTGCTGCACGTCTCCACCGACGAGGTCTATGGCTCGCTGTCCAAAACCGAGCCCGCTTTCACCGAGACCCATCGTTACGAGCCCAACAGCCCGTATTCAGCCTCCAAAGCGGCCAGCGACCACTTGGTGCGCGCCTACCACCACACCTACGGCCTGCCGGTGCTGACCACCAATTGCTCCAACAACTACGGACCGTTTCACTTCCCCGAAAAGCTGATACCGCTGATGATCGTCAACGCGCAGGCCGGCAAGCCGCTGCCGGTGTACGGCGACGGCCAGCAGGTTCGCGACTGGCTGTATGTCAAAGACCATTGCAGCGCGATCCGCCGCGTGCTCGAAGCGGGCCGGGTGGGTGAGGTTTACAACGTGGGCGGCTGGAACGAAAAGCCCAACTTAGAGATCGTGCACATCGTCTGCGCCCTGCTCGACGAACTCAAACCGCGTGCCGACGGCAAGCCTTATAAAGATCAAATTACCTACGTCACCGACCGCCCCGGTCACGACCGGCGCTACGCCATCGACGCACGCAAGATCGAACAGGAACTGGGCTGGAAACCGGCCGAGACCTTCGAGAGCGGCATCCGCAAAACCGTGCAGTGGTACCTGGACCACCCCGATTGGGTTGCCAATGTGCAAAGCGGCGGCTACCGCGATTGGGTGGCAAAACAGTATGGCCATTGATGGTCAATTGATGTATACGTTATTGGCCGCTATCCCCCGTCCTACCTCGTTATATTGCTACTCAATTTATAGTTACTCAAGAATTCAATGCAAAGCTCTACGTCATGAAAATTCTTCTTTTTGGCCGTGGCGGCCAGGTCGGCTGGGAGCTGCAGCGCAGTCTGTCGGTGCTGGGCGAGCTGGTGGCGCTGGACTTTGACGCATCCCACAACCCGGACGGCCTGTGCGGCGACTTCAGCAATCTTCCCGGGCTGGCCGAAACGATCCGCCGTGTCAAACCCGACGTGATCGTGAATGCCGCCGCGCACACCGCCGTGGACAAAGCCGAGGCCGAGCCCGAGCTGGCCCGCACCCTGAACGCACTGGCCCCCGGCGTGCTGGCCAGCGAGGCGCAAAAACTGGGCGCCTGGCTGCTGCATTACTCCACCGACTATGTCTTTGACGGCAGCGGCCAGCAAGCCTGGCGCGAGGGCGACGCCACCGGCCCCTTGAGTGTCTACGGCCAGACCAAGCGTGCAGGCGAGCAGGCGGTGGCCGCATGCACCAAACATCTGATTTTCCGCACCAGCTGGGTCTACGCCGCCCGCGGTGGCAACTTTGCCAAGACCATGCTGCGCCTGGCCGGCGAGCGCGAGACGCTAACCGTGATTGACGACCAGATCGGCGCGCCGACTTCGGCCGAACTGCTGGCCGACGTGACGGCGCACGCACTGGTCAAGGCGATGCGGGAGCCCGAGTTGGCCGGTCTGTACCACTGCGTGGCCGGCGGCGAGACCAGTTGGTACGGCTACGCCCGCTACGTGCTGGGCCAGGCGCAGGCACTGGGCTGCCAGCTCAAGGCCGGGCCGGATCAAGTGTCACCCACGCCGACCGCCAGTTACCCGACCCCGGCGCGCCGACCGCTGAATTCGCGCCTGAACACGCGCAAACTGCAAGCGGCTTTCGGGCTGGCCCTGCCGCCCTGGCAGCAAGGCGTGGCGCGCATGCTGACGGAAACCCTCAGCTAAACCAGCACCGCCATGCCCTCACGCCAAAACACCCCATGCCCATGATTTTTGTCACCGGCGGCGCCGGTTATATCGGCTCCCACACCTGCGTCGAATTGCTCAGTGCGGGCCATGAGGTCACCGTGTTTGACAACTTCTGCAACAGCCAGCCCGAAGCGCTGGCGCGGATGCAACGCATTACCGGCCGGCAGCCACACCTGGTGCAGGGCGACATTCGCGACCGCGCCGCGCTGGTCGCGGCCTTGGCGCAGAGCGGCGCGAGCGCCGTGATCCATTTCGCCGGTCTCAAGGCGGTGGGCGAGTCGGTGCAACAGCCGCTGGCCTATTACGACAACAACGTGGTCGGGACGCTGCGCCTGCTAGAGGCGATGCTTGAGTGCGGCGTCAAGACGCTGGTGTTCAGTTCCTCGGCCACGGTCTATGGTGACCCGCAGCGCCTGCCGTTGACCGAAGACCATCCGCTCTCAGCCACCAACCCGTATGGCCAGACCAAGCTGGTGATCGAAAACATGCTGCGCGACCTGTACCAGAGCGACCCAAGCTGGCGCATCAGCCTGCTGCGCTACTTCAACCCGGTCGGTGCGCATGCCAGCGGCCTGATCGGTGAAGATCCGCAGGGCCTGCCCAACAACCTGCTGCCGTTTGTGGCCCAGGTCGCTGTCGGGCGACGCGAATATCTGAATGTGTGGGGCGATGACTACGCCACGGCGGACGGCACCGGCGTGCGCGATTACATCCATGTGGTCGATCTGGCGTTGGGTCACCTCAAGGCGCTGGAGCGGCTGCAACAGCACACCGAGTGCCAGGCGATCAACCTGGGCACCGGCGTTGGCTACAGCGTGCTGGACATGGTGCACGCGTTCGAGCAGGCCAGCGGCAAGCCCGTACCCTACAAAATTGCGCCGCGCCGCGCCGGTGATATCGCCGCCTGCTACGCCGATCCGGCGCTGGCCTTGTCGCTGTTGGGTTGGCGCGCCGAGCGTGGCCTGGACGCCATGTGCGCAGATGCCTGGCGCTGGCAGAGCAGCAACCCGCAAGGCTATGCGCCCGCCTGAATTGCAACCACCAAGGGAAAAAGATATGCAACCGAAAAAGAACAGGAAAAATATGACCAAAGGCATGATTCTGGCCGCCGGCCAAGGCACCCGCGTGCGCCCCCTGACCCTTGACCTGCCCAAGCCGATGGTGCCGATTCTCGGCAAGCCGGTGATGGAGTACCTGATTGAGCATCTGGCCCGCCACGGCATCACCGAGATCATGGTCAACGTCGCCTGGAACCACCAGAAAATTGAAGAATATTTTGGTGATGGCAGTCGTTGGGGCGTGGAGATTGGCTATGCCTACGAAGGCGTGCGTGACCACGGCGACATTCTGCCCCGTCCCATGGGCTCAGCCGGCGGCATGCGGCGCATCCAGGACTTCGGCGGCTTTTTTGATCAGACCACGCTGGTGCTGTGCGCCGATGCCTTGATTGACCTCGACATCACGGCGGCCATTGCTGAACACAAGGCCAAAGGTGCCATCGCCAGCGTCGTCGCACTCGATGTGCCGCTGGCCGACGTGCAGGCTTACGGCATTGTGGTGGCAGGACCGGACGGGCGCATTGAAGCCTTTCAGGAAAAGCCTGCACCTGCCGAGGCCAAATCGACGCTGGCCAGTACCGGCATCTATATTTTTGAGCCCGAGGTGCTCAAACTGATACCCCCCAACACGATTTATGACATCGGCTCGCAGTTGTTTCCGCAACTGGTCGAGCAAAAGCTGCCGTTTTATGTCCAGAACCGGCCTTTCAACTGGATCGACATTGGCCGGGTCAGTGACTACTGGTCGGTGTTGCAGCGCGTGCTGCGCGGTGAAGTGGAGCAGATGAAAATGCCCGGGCGCGAAGTCAAACCCGGCATCTGGGTCGGGCTCAACACCAATATTGCCTGGGACGAGGTCACGATTGAAGGCCCGGTCTATATCGGCGCCAGCGTGCGCATCGAGCCCGGCGCCACCATCACCGGCCCAGCCTGGATCGGGCACGGTTGCCACATTCGCACCGGCGCCAAGGTGGTGCGCAGCATCTTGTTTGAATACACCCGCATTGCGGCCGACATGCGCTTTACCGAGATGATTGTCTCGCCTGACTACTGCGTGGACCGCCACGGCGAAACCTTGTACCGCGGCGACGACACGTCCCAGTTGCGTTGGGGCGACGCCCGCGCCTGATAGCCACTGCCCTGCAACCCACTTTTTGACCTTGACATGACATCTCCCGTATTGATCCAACCCGTTGTTCTCTCTGGTGGCTCGGGCACGCGCCTGTGGCCGCTGTCGCGCGAAAAATATCCGAAGCAGTTGCTGCCGCTGATGGGCACTGACTCGCTGTTGCAGGCCACCGTGCGCCGCGTCGACGGCATTGCCAATTTGGATATGGCGCCACCGATGGTGGTGTGCAACGAGGAATACCGCTTTGTCATTGCCGAGCAACTGCGCCTCTTGGGCAAGCCGGGCACCATCGTGCTGGAGCCTTTTGGACGAAATACGGCTCCAGCCCTTACTCTGTCTGCGTTAGCAGCTATTAAAAACGATGCAGACCCGGTGTTGCTGGTGATGCCGGCCGACCATGTCATCACCGACATCGGCGCGTTTCAAAGCGTGGTCAGCCAGGGCGCACGGCTCGCCTTTGATGGCGCGGTGGTCACCTTTGGCATCACGCCCGATGCGCCTGAGACCGGCTACGGCTACATCCAGTCCGGCGCCGCTTACGCCGGAAAATCAGGCACGCCAGACGCCAACGCCCGCCTGATGGCCCGCTTTGTCGAGAAGCCCGACCTGGCCACCGCGCAAGGCTATCTGGCCGCAGGCTCTTACCTGTGGAACAGCGGCCTGTTCATGCTGCGCGCCTCGGTCTGGCTGGCCGCCATGAACACCTGCCGGCCCGACATTCTGGCGGCCTGCGAAAGCGCCTGGCGGCAGGGCAGCACCGATGGCGAATTTGTGCGTGTCGGCAAGGATGCTTTTGCCCAGTGCCCGAGCGACTCGATCGATTACGCGGTGATGGAGCGCATTGCGGCAGGCGCAAGCAAATCTGACGCTGGTGCGCCCGGGTTGCCCATCGGCGTGGTCATTCCCTTGACTGCCGGCTGGTCAGACGTCGGTGCCTGGGATGCCCTGTGGCAGGTGCTACCCAAAGACGCCTGCGGCAACGTCAGCCAGGGCGACGTGCTGTTGCAGGATTGCGAGAACACGCTGGCGCTGTCGGAAGGTCGCCTGATCGCCTGCGTTGGCGTGAGCGACCTGGTGGTGGTGGAAACGGTCGACGCCATTCTGGTCGCGCACAAGGACAAGACGCAGGACGTGAAGAAGATCGTCGATCGTCTCAAACAGCAGGGCCGCTCCGAGGGCATCATCCACCGCAAGGTATTTCGCCCCTGGGGCTGGTACGACGGCGTTGATGCAGGAGAGCGCTTTCAGGTCAAGCGCATTGTGGTCAAGCCGGGCGGCACGCTGTCATTGCAGATGCACCACCACCGCGCCGAGCACTGGATTGTGGTCAGCGGCACGGCCAGGGTCACCTGCGGTGACAAGGCATTTTTGTTGTCGGAAAACCAGTCCACCTTCATCCCCTTGGGCACGACGCACCGGCTGGAAAACCCGGGCCGGGTGGCGCTGGAGATGATCGAGGTGCAGTCGGGTTCGTACCTGGGTGAGGACGATATCGTGCGCTTTGAGGATATGTACGGGCGCTAAGCGCTCATTCGCGACCCAGCCGGGGACTCAGTTGTTCTGCCTGCGTTGCAGCAACGGCAGAATATGGTTGGCAGGTATGGCGTAGCTGATGCCCGAGGGATGGGTCAAGGCCGACTCCCGGGTACCCTTGATGAACACCATGTTGACCACGCCCAGCACTGCACCGGTGTCCGGGTCAAATGCGGGCCCGCCACTGTTGCCGGGATAAGCCGTGCCATCGAGCTGGAAGATATCGAAGCTGGCGCCATCACGCAGGCTGAGGATCGCTTTTTCATTGAGACGCTGTCCTGACGGGCTGGGCAAGGCCGCCGCCACAATCGAAGACACCATGGCGCGGTGCGTGACCGGTGAGAAACCTAATGCGCCCCCAATGGGAAAGCCCATGAAGGCAATCGCCTGCCCCTCGCGTACGGCGCCCGAATCGCCCAGCCGCAGCGCCGGTGCCGCCGGGCCGTCAAACCGCAACAAGGCCAGGTCATGGCGCTTGTCCACTTCAAGCACGGTCGCCTGGCGCACCTGCCATTCGTTGTCACCGACCTTGACGTGGACCACCAGCGCCGCCTCGACATCTTCTTTCCCCGGCGGCTGCAGCACATGGGCGTTGGTGATGGCCAGGTTGCTGCTGCCCAGATTTCCATGGGCCACGACAAAGCCGGTGCCGCGCAAGGAAAAGCGCGGACTGTCGGTTCTCTTGTAGATACCCACCAACAGCACCGACGGTTTCACTTTGACAATGGCGCTGGGCAGGTCGGCTTTGAGCGGTCCGGCAAAAAAGACACTCACAAAGACAGCCATGAAAAATGGCATTGACTTCATTTTGCGGCGCCCCCTGATTTCAATTCCATAGCTTAAGTCTGCCCGATCCGAATGTCCTTGCTGGACGTCATGCGCAGGAGACTCTTGCGAATCAGGTGCGGCACCAGGAGATGCATGGGCATTTTCATCCAATGAGAGTAGGTTAGTAAGGCCATGCCGGCCAATTCACCAGCCACCGTGGTGTTGCCACTGGTTTGCCTGGCGGCACGGTCAACACAGGCCTGAAGCCACCCGGCACGCTCACCTTCAACGAGGTCTTTTGCAAACAGGGCGCGGGCGGCGCCGATGGCAACTCCGGTCAACGCATCAACATTTAGCTCACAGGCACGATTATGGAGTTGTTCCATGCCTGCGGCTGAACCATGGTGTTGGCGCAGCAGCAAATGGAGGTCGTACAAATCCCGCATCAGTTTCTTCGGTTCCCCCTCTTGCAGCAAATGCAGGGCGCAGTGAATGACACGGTCCGTCGCCGAAAGGACGAAGATACCCGGGCGAATCTCCACCATGCGTTCAAACAGCTGATCGGGATTGACGTAATAGCGCGAGACCGGGGGGTTGATGGCGTGGTGCAAATCAACCACGGTATGGCGCCGCACATGTTCCATCGGGGGCACTTCATGCATCCAGTTGCGGTAGTACGCAAGGTCGTAGTCATTGACCCGGCTGGGCTTCCAACCGACAGAAGCGAGATCGGCCTCGACCGCCTGCATATCTTGTCGACGCACCAGAACATCAATGTCCGAGAAGATGCGTCCGGCTGCGTTGTCGTCCGCGCAGGCGACATAGGCACAGCCCTTGAGCAACACCAGGGGAATGGTCGGGTTTACGGCGCGACGCAGGGTGGACGTCTCCCAACTAACCGATTCGTTGCGCCGCGTGACGGTCCGATTGGCCAGAGCCAGATGACGCTGCACTGGCGCGGGCACCTGGTCGAGCAGTTGTGCGCGCTGAAGCGAAGCTGCCACTTGCCCCAGCAACTGGGTATTGCGACCTTGCTCAATGATCTCATTCCAGTGTGGATCAGTCACATCGCTGATACCCTGGGGTGAGCGCAAAAGCGCAATCAGTCTGGATGCCGACACGTTGCATCAACCCATTGCAGGATGGAGGAGAGATCGCCATATTCCACCGCGTAACATTTCGCGTGGACGATGGCGTGGGCCAGCGCTTCAAAACCATCAGCGCCCAGCAGGCCGACATTAAAGGTGTTTTTCATCAACTCCGTCAGGGTAGCCGCGCGTGAGAGCGGTTCAAACACCAGTTCAGCGCCCGATCTGAATCGAGGAAAAACCACATAACCGATGGGCGCCGGTTTCTCGCCTGCTGTCACAGCAGCGCTTGCAGCGCGAGCGTAGGCAATCGAGCCCTTGTGGGTGTCCGCCACCGGCACCGTCATGTCGGCGCATGGGAACTGACTCCCGATCAGGCCAATCGACGTTCCTTTGAGGCTGATAGGCCGGGGAACAGCCTGAACCATGCCATCGGACTGGGAGACAATTGTCAATTCATCAGACAGCAGGCGCCAGCCGCCAAAGGTGAGCGCCGCACACAACGTACTTTTGCCCGACCCCGGCTGGCCCGGCAGCACCAACGCCTGACCCGCGCGTTCAACCACCGCCGAGTGGATGACCGTGTGCAGGCCGCTGGCGCTGGCCACGCACCAGTTCAGGCCCCATTCAAAAAGCGGGTGGGTCTGCGCCAGCGGCATCGCCGGGAACGGACTGCTGCCGTCCCAGTCGAACACAACTTCCCAAGGTTTCCAAAAATTCGGTCGGGTTTTTGCGAGCCGAATGCGAAAATCATAAAAACCGCAGGGCTCCGTCTCGACGGCATGGTCTTGGTACAACTGGCACAACGGGCTTGACAGTAGCCCCGTATCCGAACGAACAAGACAGCGAAATGACGCCACCTGCAAACCCTCACCACGCAAGCAGTGCTCGATGTCGAGTTCGGAAAGCTCGCCCATCCGGGTGGAACTCATGGCCTCATTGCCAAGGCGAAACCGGCAGGACTGACATGGCTTATTGCAAGGCAGGCTCCGAGGCTGAGAAGCGTTGACTCTAGATCGGCGCCGGAAACATAGTTTTCAAGGCTCGCGTTTGGTACTGGCACGTTCAACAGGCCGATCAGTCTGGCAACCGGCATGTCCTTCAGACTGCGCCACTGGCTTGCGGTACACAGCAACACATCACCCGAACCGGGAATGAAAAGAGCGACCTCATCTTCACCTGAAAATTGGACACCGACCACATCGCCAACACGATCTACCAGTAGCAACGCGTCAGCCCCCAGGTTGGCCGCCAAGACTCAGCTCCAAGTTTGCGAAAGAAAAGCCTTGATCTGCCCGTCTGTCAATTGACTGCCGCCCGGCACCAAGCGGCCGGCAGAAGCAATCTCCAGCACGTCCTGAATCGACAGGACATAGGTGCCAGGCATGGCGGCCGCATTCAGGTAGGCGGCACAAAAGTGCCACTCAAGAGAGCCATTTGCCTCCAGCAAAATGCGACTGAAACTGCGGCGTTCAAAAGAGCTCGTAAAGACAGCGTTGTATTTGGTGCCCGTGTCCCAGCCATCCGCATTTTGGGGAAGTCCCCTGTACTGCAAATAATCGCTCGGATTCCAGGTATAGGTCGTGCCTTCAGTTCTATCTGACTTGCGCTCAGTTTTCCTTAACCCTTGTTCAAATGAATAGGTCTTGTTTCCTTGGGTCGTGATCGTTTCAAACGGAGCAATCGGCCAAGGATACGGGGGCTGAAAGGTCCGTCCGTTGGGGTTGGGTTTCCAGTAGCCTGGTGACAACCCAAGACGACTGCTGCCCGCCGTGTGGGTATGAGAGGATGCAATGCAGTTAACACCGTCACCGGAAGGATTAATTGATGTCATAGTCGGTCCGGACAGCCCGGGAGGGCAGGCCGCAGCCATGGCAGAACGCCCGCTCACAGCCAAAACGACAGGCGCCGCAGCCAGCCCAGCACGCAACAACCGCCTGCGGCCAATGCCGCCATGCCCAGAACCCTTTGGCACATGCCGCGAGTCAGATTGAATATTACTCATAAACGCACCCCACGTTACACCTTCCACCAGCTCACTCACGCAACTTTGCGTCTTTCAATTCAATTCATTTTGATGCTGGTACAAGGTTACAAACCTTGATAAAACTCAAGCAGACCGTTTCGATCGGCAGAGACTTTTCAGTTCATGCAATTTTTATGCCCATCACTGCAAACCATTGATTCATAAGAAAATTCTGAACCAAACAAATCATTCAAATAGCGGCCTGTCAACTTTTTCGACAGTAGCAAGACCAAGCACATCGAGCCATTGCGCTTATCTTCTATAAAGTCTTTAACAGACTTGCAACCTCTGTCTGATCCGCGAATTTGTCACCCATTTTGGCGAGCTCGTCGAGTTCCTTCCTGGCCAGCTCTCTGCTGCCGCCCTTGAGGTGAATTTTGGCCAAATTGAGTTTGAACAAGGCGTTTTGTGGCTGCAGCGCCAGCGCCTTGTTCTGAAGCGCGACCGCTTTGGCGTACTCACCTTTGTCTGACAACAACACCGCCAGCGTGTCCATGAATGCGGGCTGGTTAGGTGCCAGGGCATTGGCCTTCTCGGCAAAGCCCACGGCGCCCTCCTTGTTGAGTTTTCCGCTCACCCAGGCCAGGTTGTTGTAGGCCATTGCGCTATTCGGCTCCACCTTGACCACTGCCGCATAATTTTTTTCAGCACTGACGTAGTCCTTGCGTGCCAGGGCGGCATCACCCAGATGCAGCAAGAAGGCAGCATCTTTCGGATGCTCTTTCTGCCAGCTGTTGGAAAACTTGTCCGCCTCGGCGTCTTGACCGGCCGCCCCCAAGACCGCGTGCAGCTTGATCGCCAGCTCCGGCGCCATCACGCGTTTTAGCCCGCCGCGATAGGCGGTGATGGCGCGGTCCCATTCCTTCTGCGAGGCATGGATGTCGCCCTCCAGGGCGTAGCCCACCGCCTCTGCGGGGCGTTGTTGCTGCACCGAGCGCGCCACAGTCAGTGCGTCCTCGGGCTTCTTGCCGTCCAGCGCCAGCGCAATCAAGGCGCGCTGCGCCTCCAGCAGGTCGGGCTTGATCTCGATCGCCCGGTGCAGGCTGGCAAGCGCCGCCTGCGTGTTCTTGGCTGCCAGATGCACCTCCGCCAAGCGCATATGGGGCAACACCGACAGGGGCTGCATCGCAGCCAGCTTGGCGTAGCTGGCAATGGCCTGGTTGGACTCGCCTGCCGCCTGTTGCGTACGACCCAACGCATCAAGCAGCTCAGGGCTGTCTGGCAAGGCGGCCACACCCTCCTGGGCCGCAGACACCGCCGCTTTGAAGTCCTTCTGGCGCAGATCAAAATCAATCAGCAGCAAGCGCGAATTCACGTCTGCGGGGTTGGCAGACACCGCACTGCCCATCAGCTTCGCAACTTCATCTTTGGCCGCCCCCGACCTGACCGCGAGTTCGGCCAGCGCCAACCACGCCTGGTTGTTTTTGGGGTCCTTGGCAAGCACCGCCTCAAAGCGTTTTTTTGCTGCGTCGGGCTTCTTCTCTGCCAGGTCGAGCCCGGCCAGGCTGGCCACTGCCGGGAAATAATTGGGATCAATCGCCAGCGCGCGCTGCAAACTCGTTTTGGCACCGCTCACATCATTTTTGGCCAACAGCGTTCTGGCCCGCAGTTGCGCCGCAAACGGCTTATCCGGCTGCTTTTTCTCCAAGCCATCAATCGCTTTCAAGGCTTGGTCAAATTCCTGTCGTTTCAAGTGCACGCTGATCAGGGCCAGGTCGGCACTGGTGCCTGTATCTGACGCGGCGATGTTCTGCAACTCATCAAAGGCGCCGTCGGTCGCGCCACTCACCAAACGGGTGAGCGCCAGCGACGTTCGCTTTCTTCCGTCCTGGGGTGACTGCTGGGCAGCCTTGGCAAAATACTCCTCGGCCTTCTTCAGGTCGCCGTTGAGCAGATAGACCTCGCCCGCCACGGACAGCAATTGTGGATCAACGCTTTCCCGGCTCAGACCTGGCGCCAAGGCGTCCAGGGCCTTGGCCGCTTGCCCGGCGCGCATATAGCTCACGACCAGCGCCCGCCGCGCCAGCAGGGAAGCCGGAGCGCCCTGCACCGCCCGGCTCAAATAGTCCTGCGCCGCTGGCAAGGCATTGAGTTGCAGCTCAACCAGCCCCGCCAGCTGCAAAACCTGAGCACTCTTGGGAACCTGCTGCACAACCAGCTGCAGGATTTGCCGGGCCAATTTGAAATCTTTCTTTTGATAGGCCAGTTGCGCTTCCAGGTATTGGGTTTGCGGTTGGCGGGCCGCTGTTTTTTTCAAGTGTTCAATTTGCTGTGCGGCATCCGTGAGCTTGCCCTGCTGCAGCAACAGCGTGATCAAAGACACTTGACCCGGCATGAAATCGGGCCTGATCTCAAGCGCCTTGCGGTAGGCGGCCAAGGCCTCGTCCGGCTGATTCTTGCCATACAGCAGCAAGTCGCCTTTGAAGACCCAGGCCTCCATGCTGCCAGGCGACTTGGCGATCACCTCCTCGGTCATGGCCAGCGCCTGGTCGAACTCGCGCTGCCCCGCCTTTTTCCGGGCCTGTACCAGCAGCGCCGGCGCAAAACCCGGGTCCGCCAGCAACGCGGCCTGCAGGCTCGCCTGCGCTTGCTCGGTCTTGCCCTGCATCGCGTAGGCCGAAGTGAGCGACACCTGCAGACTGGCTTTGGCCGACGCCGCGCCGAGCTCGGTCTTGGCAAACTCGTCCGTCAGTTTGCGGGCCTGCCCTTGCGCCAGTAACGCTTTGGCCAGTTGCGGCACCACCGCATCTTGCGGGTGCTTCATGTCCAGCGCCTTGCGCAGTTCCAGTTCGGCGCCAGCCGGGTCTCCCGTGTCGAGCAGTGCGGTACCCAACAAGTAGCGCGCCTCAGGCAAGTCGGGGTTGCTCTGCAGCGCATTCTTGATTTGAATGACCGCTGCCTTGTTGTCGTTCTTGGCCATGTAGTCTTTGGCCGAGGCAAGCATGACATCGGGCTTGTCGCTGCAGGCTGTCAGCAACATCGACACCAGCAGCGCCGACAAAGCGATTTGAGGCTGAAATTTTCTAACGTTCATTAGGCTATCCTGAAATAACAGTGAAAGAAAAGCGGCACTATTTCAAAGCGAGTCGGTGCATCAGGTCGTACAAGGTGGGGCGACTCACCCCAAGTAGATCAGCGGCCCTGACCATGTTGCCGTTGACGCGACCCAGCGCCGCCACAATCGCCCGTTTCTCGGCGTCGTCACGGATCACACGCAGATCCAGGGAGGTGTCGGCTTCATCGTTCTGCGGACCTTTCAGACCCAGGTCATCGCAGCCGATTTGACTGCCATCGGCCATGATGGTGGCGCGTCTGATGCAATTCTCAAGCTCACGAATGTTGCCCGGCCAAAGATGGTTTTCAACCGCCTGCACCGCATCGTCGGCCAGCGTCATGGCAGACCGGTTCTGTTCTTGGACAAAACGTCGCACAAAGGCGTGCGCCAGCAACGCAGCGTCGCCCACGCGCTCCCGCAGGGGCGGGATCTTGACCACGATCTCGGCCAGTCGGTAATAGAGATCTTCGCGAAAACGGCCATCTTTGCTCAACGCGGCCAGGTCCTGATGGGTTGCACACACGATGCGGACATCGACCGCAATTTCTTGCCGACCGCCGACGCGCTCGATCACTCGCTCCTGCAAAAAGCGCAGTAGCTTGGCCTGCAATGACAAGGGCAAATCCCCGATTTCATCGAGCATCAAGGTGCCGCCGTGGGCCATTTCAATTTTTCCCAGCGTCAGCTTGGCAGCGCCGGTGAATGCCCCTTTTTCATAGCCAAACAATTCACTCTCCAGCAAGTTCTCTGGAATGGCCGCACAGTTGATGGCCACGAACTTCTCCACCCGCCGGGGTGACGCCTGGTGCAGACCACGCGCCAGCACCTCTTTGCCCGTGCCGCTTTCGCCCAGCAGCATGACGGTGGCATTGCTGCTCGCCACTTTTTCAATCGTGCGGCAAATGCGCAACATCTCGGGGTCGCGCGTCGTCAAGCCCGAGAGCGCATCGGGTTGGTGCAGCGCCTGGAGCCGCCGGTTCTCCCTTTGCAGCTCAAACATCTTGAAGGCACGCTCCACCGTCAAATTGAGCAACTCCGGCTCGAACGGTTTGGCGAAAAAATCATAGGCCCCCATGGCCACCGCACGCAGGGCATTGGCCTGATCGTTCTGTCCGGTCAGGACAATCACCTTGATGTCAGGATCAAAAGCCATCACCTGCTCCAGCAACTTGAGTCCTTCGGACACCGAGTCGGCATCGGGCGGCAGCCCCAGGTCCATCGTGATCACCGCGGGCAGGCATTTGCGCATTTGCAGCAAGGCGCTGCTGCGATCATGGGCGGTCACCGACTCAAAGCGGTCAAGCGACCATTTGATTTGCTTTTGCAGCGCCAGATCGTCTTCCACGATCAGCAACGAGCGCACGGTCTCCGGCGTCATGCAGCCTCCAGCGCGTGAAGGTCAGAGGTATTTTGTGCCTCAAACAGGGGTAATAACATCTTGACGGTCGTTCCTTGATTGGGCGAGCTGTCGACCTCAATCTGGCCGCCCAGTTCTTTGACGTACTGAAAACTTTCATAGGCACCAATGCCCATGCCGGAGAGCTTGGTGCTTTGAAACGGCTTGAACAGCCGCTCCCGTATGAAGTCTTGCGACATGCCATTCCCGGTGTCGCCAACGACAATTCTGGCTTGACCGCGCGCGCGATCCAGATTGAGCCAGACCCGCCCCGACGGGTCGGTCGCGTCCAATGCGTTCTGCACCACATGGCCGATGACCCGCTCCAGGCGCTCCTCATGACCGCGCGTCACCACGGGCTCTGACAGATTGACCTCCAGCGTTCGACCCTGGCCGGCCGCCTGCGCCTCAATGCGTTGAATGATGCCGCCCAGGTTAACGCCGAATGCCGTCCCTGGCGGCGTCGCGCCTTCGCGCAACTGCAGCATCAACTGGCGCATTCGGTCGAGTGAATTTTCGACGGTCAACAACATGTCTTGCTGAAATTCCGGGTTATCGCCCAGCCGCTTGGCGTTTTTCATCATGAGCGAGAGCTGCGTCACAATGTTTTTCAGATCGTGCACCACAAAGGCCGACATGCGATTGAACGCATCAAACTTGCGCACTTCCAGCAGGGCTTCGGTCGCTTGCATCTGGGCCAGAAAGCTGGCCGCCTGCTGCCCAGCAGTTTTTAACAGATCGATCACTTCCCAGTTCACATCGACCCGCGTTCGTGCGCTGGCCAGCACGACAAAACCAGTCAGCTCCGACCCGACCATCAGCGGCACCACCAGCCAGGCCTGCTCCAGGTCCTGCAGCCAGCGTGGCAATTTCAGTGCGCCATAGCGCCGGGAATAGGACCGGTATTCTTCCAGATTGACGACCCAGCCACTGCTCGCCAAGAACTGGCAGAGCGGGGAGTTGACGTCCTCTTTCTCTAGCGCCTGCGCCAGATTCCAGCGCGCTGTCTGGCTGAAAGCAGTTTCACCCTTTGACCTCATCCACAAACCACCGGCCGGACTCTCCAGCATGTCTGCCAAACCTCGGATCACCTGCTGCCCCATCTCTTGGGGCGAGTCTTTGGCCGACAAGGTGCGGGTAAATTTGAGCCATTCCTCGCGGTAGTCAAAACGGTAACGAAAAAAATGCTTTCCCAGAAATACCCGAAGGCGGGCCCGCACCGACCCTGACAGCATCAGCACCGAGAGGACCACCAGAGCCACAAATACCAGCGCCAGTTGGAGTGCTCGGCCCCATTCGCCACCAAAGTAGCGCACGTAGTAGCCGACGCCGGATATGAACAGCAGGTAAATACCAGCCATCAGCAACGTCGCTGAATGGAATGCGGCCTTGGGTGACAGCCGGATGCTGGCGACCCAGTCGCTTCGCCGCGTGGTTGAGAGCAACAATAGCGGCACCACCAGCGTATGCACAGCGCCACGGATGCTGAGCGCATCGCCGTCCAGACGGTTGAACAACGTGGCCTCTGAAAACAAATACAAGTCGAACAAAAATGCGCTCGCCAAACCCAGGCACAGGGGCTTGATGTTCCAGCGCGACTCTTCTGCCACGTTTCTAAAAACCTGCTCCAGCAAAATCATAGCCAATACTGACAACGCCATGGAGCTCAACAGAATCTGTCTTGACGCATCTCCCAGCACCTGAATGCGCAGGGCAGCAAAGGCGATGGCCAGCAGCCCAAACCCCACTACCGCTGCCGCCAGCGGAACCATCCAGGCCGTGCCGATGGCGGCCCCCGTTGCTCGGCTGGGCTGCAACAGAATCAGAAGAAAAGCATACCAACAGGCGTAGCGCAACAGGTCAGCTACGGTGCTCAACAGCAGGAATACGGGTGCGCCGGTCAATAGCAGCGCCAAGCCAAACCAACCCCACATTGCGCTCCATGACACAGCCGCGAGCACCGCGACTTTGGACCACTCGCGCTTGGCCCGCCCGTAGCCGAGCTGGAGCAGCCGCAGGGCAAACGCCGAATAGGCCAAACCCACCAGGCCATAACTCCACGTCGTCAGCGCAAGATTGGTCTTATCCATAACTCAACTCAAGCCGCACGGCAGCGGCCTCGTCAAGAGAGTACGAATCATGTTAATGAGCACCCGCGCCCATCAGGACGACGCCAACCGTCTCAAACAGCACGACCAAGTCAAGAAACAGCGAGTGATTTTTAACGTAGTAAAGGTCGTACTGCAACTTTTCAGCCGCGTCTTCAACCGAAGCACCGTAGTGGTAGCGCACCTGCGCCCATCCGGTGACACCCGGTTTGACACTTTGACGCACTGCGTAGTACGGCAGCTCTTGTGTCAGCTTGTCCACAAAGTAAGGCCGCTCTGGACGCGGCCCGACCAGACTCATGTCGCCGCCGAGCACGCTGAACAGCTGCGGCAGCTCATCAATACGCAGCTTTCGGATAATCCGGCCGACGCGCGTGACGCGGTCATCAGCCGCCTGGGCCCAGCGGGGTTTGCCGTCTTGCTCGGCGTCCTGGCGCATGCTACGAAACTTGATGACGTTGAAGAGCCGCCCGTTCAAGCCGACGCGTTCCTGCCGGTAAAAAATCGGCCCACCACTCTCCAACAGAATCAGGATGCAGGTCAGAAACATCACCGGCAAGGTCAGCAGGATCAACAAGGTCGCGCACACCAGATCAAAGAGCCGCTTAACCACAGTGCGCGCCAGGCCTTGTTTGAATCCATCCCCAAAAATCAGCCACCCCGCCGAGACCGCGTCACGGCGAATCTGCCCTAAGGTCGTCTCAAAGTGGGTGGCAATGTCGACTACCCGCACACCATGCAGCTTGCAGTCCAGCAATTCACGCAAGGGCATGCTGCCGCCCCGGCGCTCGCTCAAAGCGACCACAATCTCATCGACGCGCTCGTCCATCACAATGTCGGTCAATGATTTTTCAGGCGACAGCAGATCCCAACCGGAGATCGCAGCTACCGCTTCATTGGGACTGGCGTAATAGCCGACCAGGTCCACACTGGGGTCTGCGTTCTTCAGGGTGCGCCCCACCAGCTTGGCCCGTTCCCCCGAGCCAAACACCAGCACACGCTGGCGCATCATGGCGCGCGGTGTGGCGTGCGCCATGTAGATGCGGTGCATCAGCATCAGGGCCACAGCAACAATCAGCGCCAACAAAAACGTTGCCTCGTCCAGCGGTGTGAGCGGTGACAAACGAAAGATGATGTAGGCCAGTGACAACGAAAGACACATGGACAAGGCGGCGCGAGCGCGCGTCTGGCCCAAAGTGCGGTTGTGCACGCGCTGATAGAAACCCAGACCCATATTGATTACCAAGATGCCGATGGCAGACAGGACGGTCACCAGCACCACCACCATGGGGGAAACTGATGCTGGATCTGCCGCCTGCGACAAAACCGCGACCACGACGGTCACGACCAGCAGCCCCAAGTCAAAGCACACCTGCAAAAACGTCCGCTTGTGAAAATAGTGATCGAATATTTTTATCATGTTCAAGCTCCACAGTCCCTTACCCGAAATCGAGTCTGCCCTGCCAAGCCTTGAAGCGTTTGATTTTTCGCAACCGACCAAGAGAAACGGGACCTGACTTAGGTCAAGTTTGCGCATTGGCAGATTTTTGTGGCGGGCAAGCGCGGGCGAGGACCGGGACCGCTGCAATGCAATAGAGAAAACGCTGGGGGTAAGCGGTCACTCAAGCTCTTGCGCAGCTTGCAGTGAAAACGATAGCAAGAGAAACAGCAGGAAAGCCACCCTGGGCACATCCATCAGGCTGCTGACCAGCCCAACGAGCAAAGCCCCGCTCAATGAGGCCGCCAGATAGGGGGCCTGCGCGCTGGCCCGGGCGCGGCCGAAGACCAGATGCCAAAGGGCATACGCCACCAACGCGGCAGACAGCAGCAAACCCACAAGGCCGCGCTCAATCAGCAGTTCTAGAAACAGGTTGTCGATGTGCCACGGCACAAAGTAGGACTGTGCTAGCGGGAACCAGTGCGCCATGCCGCCGGCGAAGTCGCCATTGTCAAGTGGCTGCGCCGGATACCCCCCCATCAGGCTCACGTTGTCAAAATCGGCAGCCCCACCCGCATTCACAACCGACAAGGACAGCATGGACAAACGGGGGGCATGCCAGCGCCCACCCGCGAACGTCGGCCCATGGAGTGGCAGCACCATGTTCTGCCATTCGTTTTTACCTGGCAAGACCCGAATCAATACCACTTGGCAACGACCGTCATAGAGCAAATGCCGTTCGCACAACTCCAGGTAGACGTCGGCGGTGTGCTGAACCCGAACATCCAGACTGACGCGATGGACGGCTTTGGATACGTTGACCACACACTGCGTCAAAGCATACTGGCCCCCCAATCTTTTCAAAGTAGGGGGACCGCGCACCGTCACAAAAACGTTGGCTGCCTCGCTCGGCTCTTGCTCCTCTCGCAACGTCACCTCGCCCGAGAACTCACCTTGAGGACCATGAACCGCATAGTTGGCTGGCAAACGCCCAAGCCCCTTACCCAGCAGCCAGTCGGTGGGGCCATCCAGCAAATCAAGGCCCCGGCGCCAATGTTCAACACGACTACCGAAGTCCCGATCCGCGCTGGCCAGGCGATCCATCATGAATGAACCTCCCCCCAGCACCGCTGCCACCTCGGCCACCAGCGCCAACATCAGCACCGCACTGGCCCTCGCCCGCCAGCCCTCGGGCCGGTAGCGCCGCCACGCCGGGCCAAAAAAGGCGCGCGCATTGAAGTCGGTCTTTTGCGCCCACAGCAGCCAGCCCAGCAACAGCAATGGCGCGGCAACCGCCAGGTAGACGCCACGGGAAAATGTGGTCAGGCAAGCATAGGCCGTCAGCAAAGCGAGTGCGGCAGCGGCGATCCACAACAGGGGGCGTTGGGCCGCGAACAAGGCCCACACCACAAACGGCGTTGCCAACGCCAGGTAGCCGTCTATCGCCGCGCCGCCTACATGCATTTCCCAAAACAGGGCAACGGTGCGATATGGCGTGGAAAAATCCAACAAACTGGGAAACGCGGCACGCTCCCACAAAACCGCCAGCGTGACCACCGTCAAACCGACCACCATGCCGCCCGCGAGCCGCTGACCGGCCAACTGTCCTGAATGCTTGAGTTCACGCTGCAACAGGGGAACAAAAAGCAGCGCAAAGCCCAGACTCTTGAACACGCGCAAGCTGTTCAGCGCATCGGTGTAACCGGCAAACCAGTTAAAGCTAAAACCACCGGCGTCGATGAAGCCGCGCCACAAGGCCAGCAGACCCGTGATTCCAAAAAGACCCAGCACGGCCATGGTCCGCCACGAAGCAAGAGGCATTTCTGACGCGCTGCCTGTCCGCACCGACCAAACTAGGCGTCCATAAGCTCCGGCCAGGGCGCCCAGCAGCAAGATGTCGAATTCCTCAAAAACAAGCCAGCCGGTCCAGCTTGAAAAATTCAGCAGCGGCAGCAAGGCGGGCAGCACAAAAAGCCACAGGCCCGGCCGCCACGCCGCGATCAAGCACCAGATCGAAAAGGCGGCCAACACCGACATCGGCCACAAAGGGTGGTGCCAGGCCAGCGCCGCCCCGGCACACAAGCTGCCCAAAGCAACGAGCAACCAGAGGGGATGCTTCAGGGGGCCGCCCCTAAACAAGTACTTCAAGACAAGCGGGATGTCCCAAAAAGCCTTGCGGGCTGGCGCTGGCGCCATAAGCGCCCGACTGGAATACCACCACCAGATCGTCGACCTGCGCCACCGGCAAAGCCATGCGGTCGGCCAGCAGGTCCAGCGGCGTGCACAAAGGCCCGACCACCGACGCTGTTTCTGTCTCCGACGAGTCGGCCTTGTTGCCAATCGTCACAGGGTAGTTTTTGCGTATCACCTGGCCAAAGTTGCCGGACGCTGACAGATGGTGATGCAGCCCGCCGTCCGCCACCAGATACACCTGCCCGCGCGATACCTTGCGGTCCACAATGCGGGCCACGTAAACCCCGGCTTCGCCCACCAAGTAACGACCCAGCTCGATCACCAACGCGGCGTCGGGCAACTCGGTCTGCGCCCGCTGAACCAGTTGGGCCAAGTTGTCGCCAATCGGGGCCAGGTCCAGCCGCTGTTCACCCGGAAAGTAGGGAATGCCAAAGCCGCCACCCAGATTCAGAAAACGCACCGGCGCCGGCGCATGCTGTGCCAGCCGCAGCGCCAGTTCGTAAGACTTTTGCTGCGCTTCGCAAATCGAATCCGAACGCAAATTCTGCGAACCGGCAAACAAATGAAAGCCTTCAAAGGCCAGACCGGCACGGCCAATGCTGGCCAGCAGTTCGGGGATTTGCTCCACATCCACACCAAACTGCTTGGGGCCACCGCCCATTTTCATGCCTGAACCCTTGAGTTCAAAGTCGGGGTTGACCCGCACCGCCACCCGCGCGTTCAAGCCCAATTCGCCGCAAATGGCCTCCAGCGCCGCCACTTCGCGAAACGATTCAAGGTTGATCAGCACGCGCGCAGCCACCGCCTGGCGCAGCTCGGCATCGCGCTTGCCCGGTCCGGCAAAGCTGATTTCCAGCGGGTTGGCGCCGGCATCCAGTGCCACCTTCAGCTCGCCCGCCGAGGCCACGTCAATACCGTCTACCAAACCCGCCATCAAACCCACGACCGCGGGCATGGGGTTGGCCTTCATCGCGTAGTGCAGCTTGACCGTCCCGGGCAGCACACCGCGCAGCGCTGCCACCCGGGCGCGCAACAACGAACGGTCATAGGCATAAAAAGGCGTTTGCCCCGCGCGCGCGGCCAGCAGTGACAAACGCTCGCCACCCACTGTCAATTCGCCGTCACGCACGGAGAACTGGTTCATGGGGGCATGCACGGGCAGTTGGCGTTCAGTGAGGGTCATAAGGTGGGTTCCGCTTTCAACTTCAGGACGAAGCGGTGCTCAAGCGGCATGCCGCTCAAGCCACTCGGTTGCCAGCAATTTGCGGTCGATCTTGCCGTTGGGATTGCGCGGCAGCGGCCCGGCGACTATCTCGATGCCTGATGGCACCATGTAGGCGGGCATACGGGCACGGCATTCATTTATTAGATCATTTAGGCCTCTAGCCCGCGTACCTACTGCATTAGTAGCTATTACTTGTATAGCATGACCCAAACTGGGGTGATCCACGCCAAAGGCCACGCACTCGCCCACCATTTGGGTGGCGTACAAAATCTCTTCCACCTCGGTGGGGCTGACCCGGTAGCCCGATGTTTTCATCATTTCATCGCGTCGGCCAATGAAATACAAGAACCCCTCGGCATCTTTGCGCACCGTGTCACCCGAAAAAACCGCGTATTCAGGCAATTGCAGGCCAGGCTGGCGTCCGGGGGCGTCCGCGGCCAGCAACTTGTAGCGCTCCGCCGTCTTCTCGGCATCATTCCAGTAACCCATGCCCACCAGCGCGCCGCGATGCACCAGTTCGCCAGGCTCCTCCGGGCTGCACGCAGACCCGTCTTCACGCAGCACCAAAATTTCAGCATTCGGGATGGCCTTGCCAATCGAATCGGGGCGGCGGTCAACCTCATCCGGCGGCAGGTAGGTGGAGCGGAATGCTTCGGTCAGGCCATACATCAGAAACGGTTTGGCCTGGGGCACGCGCTGGCGCAGCAGATTCAGTGTCTCGCGCGGCATGCGTCCGCCCGTGTTGGCGAAGTAGCGCAACTTCTCATTGATGGCGGCGGGCCACTCCAGTTGCGCCAGCTGGATGTACAGCGGCGGCACGGCGGTCAGCCCGGTCACTTTTTCGCGCTCCATCGCCTTGAGCACATCGCGCGGCATCAGGTAATTGAGCAACACGACGCGCGCGCCGGCATGAAACGCCGTGGTGAGTTGGCTGAAGCCCGCATCAAACGACAAAGGCAGCGCCGCCAGCAGCACGTCTTCGGGCTTGTTCTCCAGGTAAGACGCCACGCTCTTGGCACCCGCCACCATGTTGCGGTGCGACAGCACCACGCCCTTAGGCCTGCCGGTACTGCCCGAGGTGTAAAGAATGGCCACCATGTCGACGTCAATCACACGGTGCCCAGGCCGGGCCGGGCTGCTGAGCAGGTCACGCCAGGAGACCAAGGCCAACGGGCCTGGCAGGGTGAGGTCGGCTGGGGTTGAAGGGGCCACAGCATCGGTCACCACCACATGGCGCAGGTCATGGCACTCAGCCAGCACGTCCTTCATCAAGGCCAGACGCTCCGGCGACGTCACCAGCACGCGCACATTGCAGTCACGCAAAATGAAGGCCACCTGCTCCGGTTTCAGCAGCGGGTTGACCGGCACAAACACCGCCCCAGCCGCCGGTGCGCCAAAGCTGGCGATGACAGTTTCGAAACGTTTTTCAAGATAAATGGCGACCCGCTCACCACGATCCAGGCCCAGGCCCAACAAGCCAGCGGCAAACTGGCTGACGCTGGTGCTGAGCTCTGCGTAACTCAAATGTGAGGTGCCACTGGTGAGTGCAATCGCCTTCGGCGTGCGCTGGGCCGTGAGGGTTATCAGTTCGGGTAGGAGTGTGGATTCGGTCATAGAAATTCAAGAAAAAATCATGCCAATTGAGAAAAACCATGCGGACACAAGACATCACACAACCCGCACGCGCTTTTGAACCCTAGAATAATCCTGATCGACAAAGTTGCCTCCCAGGGAGATTTAATTGAACATAGCACAAGAAGTACTTCGTGTTGTTGACGAAGTTCTAAGTCTGAATGGACGCTCCGCCACCTTCACGCGCGACACACCGTTGCTGGGCGCCATCCCCGAGCTCGATTCAATGGCGGTTGTGACGCTCATCACCACCCTTGAAGAACAGTTTGGCCTGGTGGTTGACGATGACGACATCGATGGCTCAACCTTTGCCACAGTGGGCTCGCTGACTGACTTTGTCAGCGGCAAACTGGCTGCTTGAAGCGCCCCTTCTGTGCAGCCGGACGCTTTTTTTCTGCCAACCTTGGCTGCGCAGTCCAGCCAAAGCGACCAACGCTTTTGCCTGTTTTACCCGGCTGAATGTGACGCGAGTGGCGGTGCTGCCCGCGGCCTGGTGCTGTACATCCACCCCTTTGCCGAAGAGATGAACAAGACCCGCCGCATGGCGGCCTTGCAGGCTCGTGCGCTGGCCCAGGCGGGTTACGCCGTGCTGCAGATGGACCTGCTCGGTTGTGGCGACAGTTCGGGCGACTTTGGCGACGCCAGCTGGCAAAGTTGGGTGAGCGACGTGGTGCAAGGCTGCCATTGGCTGCGCATGCAAAGCAACACGCCTGGCGCGGATTCGCACCAACTGCCGCTGTGGCTGTGGGGCCTGCGCTCCGGCTGCCTGCTGGCGGTGGAGGCAGCTACGCAGCTTGGCGCGCCCTGCAACTTTCTGTTCTGGCAGCCGCCCGCTGCCGGCAAGCTCTTATTGCAGCAGTTCTTGCGCCTCAAAGTGGCGGGCGACCTGTTGGGCGGCCAGGCTAAGGGCGTCATGGAGGGTATGCGCCAGCAGTTGGCCGCTGGCTCGCCGGTAGAAATTGCGGGCTACCTGTTGTCGCCTGGACTTGCATCCGGCCTGGAGCAAGCGAGCCTGGTGCCACCTGCCGGCCAAGGCCCGACACAGCGACTGGAATGGTTCGAGCTGTCCACGCGTGAGGATGCCGGTTTGGGCCCGATCTCGGCAGGAACCATCGTTCAGTGGCGGCAAGCGGGCTATAAGGTTGGCAGCCACATCGTACGTGGCCCAGCGTTCTGGCAAACCACCGAAATAGAAGATGCTCCGGCCTTGATTGCTGCGACCACGGCCGCCCTCGTCGGCACGCCCGCATGAACTACACCGAAGAGACCACCCTCTTCGCCTGCGAAGGCGACACCTTGCTGGGCATTCTGGCCAAACCAGAGATCCCGACGAACACCGGTGTGGTCGTGATTGTGGGCGGCCCGCAGTACCGGGTCGGCAGCCATCGGCAATTTGTGCTGTTGTCGCGCGCGCTGGCCGCGGCTGGCTACGCGGTGCTGCGCTTTGACTACCGGGGCATGGGCGACAGTGAAGGCCAGCCCAGACAGTTTGAGACGGCCAGCGCCGACATCGCGGAGGCCATTAACGCCCTGCAGCAGCGGGTGGCTTCGGTGCGGCAAGTGGTCTTATGGGGACTATGCGACGGCGCCTCGGCGGCGCTGCTTTACTGCTTTGGGATCAACGATCAGCGTGTGCGCGGCTTGTGCCTGCTCAACCCGTGGGTGCGTTCCGAGGCCAGCCTGGCGCGCACCCAGATCAAGCACTACTACACGCAGCGCCTGATGCAACTGGCGTTCTGGAAGAAGTTGCTGAGTGGCAGGATGGCGCTGGACGCGCTCAGTGACCTGACCGACAACATCCGGCTTTCCACCTCAGGCTCAGGCCGGCTGCGCACTGAGAAGCAAGGCTTTCAGCAAGGCATGGCCCTGGGCTGGCAGCGCTTTGACGGACCCATTTTGTTGCTACTCAGCGGTGATGATTACGTGGCCAAGGAATTTTTGGAATACGTCACCACGGATGTTGCCTGGAAGGACAGCTGGGCCCACCCCCATTTGCAGCGTCACAGCTTGCGCGAGGTCGATCACACCTGCTCCAGCGCAGCATCACGCCAATGGGTTGAGCAGCTCACGCTGGACTGGCTGACAAAGCAGTCCGCACCGGGCCAACCCAGCCGTGACAGTGTGGTGGCCTGAGATGCACTATCAACGCTTTGACCCCAGCGGTTGCGATTTCCCCAAACCGCGAGTGCCCATGCTCGCGCCCTTTAGCCGGCACACGCTGGGATACGGCCAAGCCAATTCAAAGAACCCCGCTGATGACGGTCATAGTGTCTGCCATTTCAGCCGGGCACGGTATGCCCTGCTGGAGGCCTACCGTCAATCCGGCGTTGGCCTGGAGGGCGGGCTGATGGCGCCCGCCTACCACTGTCGCACCATGCTGGACCCGGCCATCTGCCTGGGGGCCAAAGTCATTCTTTATCGTTTGAATCCCGACCTTTCAGTTGACCTCAGCGCCTTAGTCACCGCACTGGAAAAATGTCAGCATCCGGTCAAAGCCCTTCTGGCAACGCACTACTTTGGCTTCGGTCAAAATCTTGCGCAAGTCAAGAGCCTATGCGATCGGTACGCTATCGCCTTGATTGAAGACTGCTCGCACGTCCTGTTTGCTGGTTCGGACAGAATTGTGCCGGCAGCCGCGGGCACCGCCTTGGGTAAATCCGGACGCTTCTGCGTTGCCAGCCCCTATAAATTTTTCTCTTGCGAAGACGGCGGAACGTTGTGGGCCACGACAGCGCAAGGCCTTCTCTGTCACAAGCAACGTCGTCCGAAATTATTCAATGAAGTCAAATCATGGCTGCGTGCGGCGCAACACGCATGCGCCGCCCCCCTGCTTCCAGATCCCAGCACCTTGTCCGATCAAATCAATGCATGGACAAGCCTCCCCCTGCCCACTGGCCAAGACGGACCAGTGCACGATGAGCACGCGTCTCAACACTACGTGGAGGCCGATGCGTCGCTTCAAAGTCTGGCGGGCTCTCGGTGGATCATGCGCCACACCAACATCACCCGCCTGGTCGATCGAAGGCGCCTGCATTACCAGCAATGGGTGAATGCAATGGCAGGCTTGCCACATTGCCGGACGCTGTTTCCGGAACTGCCACATGATGTCGTTCCGTATGCATTTCCACTCTACCTTGAGCAGCCGGAAACGCACTTTTATGCACTGAAGATGCTGGGGGTGCCTGTGTGGCGTTGGGATGATCTAGCAGTTTCGACTTGCCCAGTTGCAACGGACTTTCGCCTAAGACTATTACATCTACCCTGTCACCAGGAATTAACGGCAGAGCAGATGCTCTGGATGACTTCAGCCGTGCAGTTGGTCATGCGCCAACTTTGAGATTACGCAATGCGCGGCAACCGATCGACTCGACAATCTGCGGAATGAAACTGCACCACAAAAGACGGCCAGATATGCTCAACAGGCCCATGACAAGCCTGCTGAACGGCCTGCAATGTGGCTCCGGCCTCTTATAAGTGGCTATAGTGAACCAGTGGCAGATCGCTCGCGTATCAAGCGGGCTTGGCGAGTATGCCGCGCAGTGGGACGCCCTGAACATGCGCCGTTTCAATGCCCACCCGCTGCTGGACAGTCGCTTTGTAGACACCTTGCTGGAACATTTCGGAGAGGGGTCAGAACATCTCTGCATCCTGACGACCAACGGTGAGCCAGAGGCGATGTGTTTGCTTCAACGAGGGAGACTCGGCGTCTGGCGCTCCTTTCTGCCGTCCCAAGCGCAACTCGGCCCTACCTTAATGCCCAACCCGAATGCCCTGCAGGATTTGATGCGGAGTTTGCCAGGCATCGTCACGCGACTCGATTTATTGTGCACTGACCCCGAGCTCGGCAACCTGTCAAAAGGGAATTGCGTAACGACCACAGGCCAAAACCACGCGCTTACCATGAACATTCGTTTGGACGAAACTTTTGAACGCTATTGGGCGCAACGCTCCAAAAACCTAAAAAAAAATATGGACCGCTATGAGCGGCGTCTTGCTATCGACCACCTTGATCCAAGGTTTTTGTGCATTTGCGGGCCCGACGCCGTCGGTCCTGCCTTGGCGCGATACGCCGAACTTGAATCCAAGGGGTGGAAAGCCGAACTTGGAACAGCCATCAGCATCGACAGCCGTCAAGGCCGTTTCTACACCTCACTGTTAAACCGGTTCTCGCTCACCGGAAATGCCATTGTCTTTGAGTTGTGGTTCGGCGCGCAGCTAGCGGCATCCCGGTTGGTTATTGGCTCTGCGGATATGCTGGTCATTCTCAAAACCACCTACGATGAAGCGCTTGAACGCTATGCACCTGGACGCCAGCTTTTGAAGGCGATCATCGAGAGTCTTTTTACCAGCCACCGCGGCAAGGTCCTTGAGTTTTATACAGACGCCAACGCCGACAACTTGGCATGGGCCACCGGAAAACGCTGGATGAAACATGTCAGTGTGGCGCGTAGCGTCACAACCGAGAACATTCTTCAGCTGTTGTGGGCGTCTCGGCAGATGGTGACCTTTGAACCCAAACCTCCTGTGCTGGTGAGCGACACGCTTGCCATCAGCGTGTATCACCATACCGACGAGTTTCCGCACGATGTGCAGCAGTTCTTTGAAGAAAGGACCAAAGACAACGTGGAGTTCAGCGCCGCGTGGTACCGCAATCTCTTGAACACGGTTTACGACAACCACAATGGCATCTGCATCTATGTGCTGAGAAAAGGTGGACGGACGGTGGCCGCCTTGCCGATGCTGGTCAAACAACGTCTGTCGGGCAAGTGGATGGAATCGTTGGGCAACTACTACACGTCAATCTATGCGCCGCTAATTGACCCAGACCTCAGGGCTCGCGACTTGGCTCATCTACTCAACGCAGCCAAAGAAGCGTACAAGCCGCTCAACTCATTCAGGTTTGCGCCGATGGATCCGGAGTCTGGCAGCTTCTGCACCCTGCTAGAGGCTCTTCGTTTAAGCGGGTTCGCAACCTTTCGGTTCTTTTGTTTTGGGAACTGGTATCTGCCCGTCAGTTGCGACTGGAAAGAATACCTGCAAAGTCGGGAAGGCAAACTGCGTAACACCATCCGGCGGATGAAAGCCAAGCTGACGGCACAGGGCGGCGTGTTAGAGCTCATAACCAATGGCAGCCAATTGGAACGAGGGTTGGCAGCCTACCAACAGGTCTACGCCTCGAGTTGGAAGAAACCCGAACCCTACCCAAACTTTATTCCTGAACTAATTCGCACCTGCGCCGCCAACAATTGGCTTCGCCTCGGGGTGGCCTGGCTAAATGGAATCCCAATTGCAGCGCAGATATGGATCGTGGCTAACCGCAAGGCCGATATTTACAAACTTGCCTATGACGAATCCCACAAGTGTTATGCCCCCGGCACTTTGGTGACGGCAATGCTGATGGAGCACGCCATCGAGAAAGATCGAGTAACGGAAGTGGACTACCTCATTGGGGATGATTCTTACAAAGAGTCCTGGATGAGCCACCGGCGAGAGCGTTTCGGAATCATGGCCTACAACCCAAGAACCATCAGTGGGCTGTTCGGCCTGGGCCAGGAACTGTTGGGCAGGGAGCTAAAGCCGCTTGTATCACGCACCAAGAGCGTACTGAGAAAAATGCCGAGACCTGGGAATTGATTTTTGACCGACTGGCAGAGTGAGCCATTGCCAAGCGCGCACGGGCGCAGATGCGAAAAATACACCAATGACCCGGCCAGTTGGCAATCGACCGATACTCAAATGCAATGGAGTTACATGATATGCCCTGGAGAGTGAGAAAAGTCCTTGTACGCGTCCGGGACGCATGCGACTGGCGTATCAGGGAATTGTTGGGCGATGCGCTGATAGATCGCACGATCGTCAGGATCGCGCAACGCTGGCGTCCATTTCTCAAGAAGCCGGTCTTCATTGGCATCACCGGAAGTGCTGGCAAAACGACGACAAAGGAACTCTTGGTCGCAATCTTGTCGTCCAATGGCAAGGGAAGTGGAAACCCCGCGTCTCTCAACGTGCTCCCGGAAGTGGGCAAGACCATCTTGAGAGTTCTGCCGAGCCACGATTTCTGCGTAGCCGAATTAAGTGAAGATCAACCTGACGCGATGCGAGCGCAGCTCGCGCTGCTGCAGCCAAGCATTGGAATAGTGACGGTGGTTGGCTATGACCACTTGAGTAAGTACGAGTCACGCGACGCCATCGCGACAGAAATGGCTAAGCTCATCGCATACCTGCCCGCCAAAGGCACCGCCGTCCTCAATGCCGACGACGAGTTGGTCGCCTCCATGGCGGCCCATTGCGTCGCCAAAGTCATCACTTACGGGGTCACCGCCAGTGCCGACCTGCGCGCAGAGGATGTCAGTGCGGTCTGGCCGGATCGCCTGAAGATGAACCTTGTCTATGGTGATGAATGCGCACCGGCGCGCACGCAGCTTTGCGGAACGCACTGGATTTCGTCAGTACTCGGTGCGGTTGGCGGCGGCTTGGCCGCTGGTCTGTCCCTTAAGGAATGCGCTACCGCAATTGCGAGCGTTGCGCCCTTTGATGGACGTATGCAACCGATCACAACACACGATGGGGTAACGTTCATCCGGGATGACTTCAAGGCCCCCTTGTGGGCGATCGACACCTGCCTTGAATTCATGAAAGCCGCGCGCGCCAGGCGAAAAATAGTCGTTATAGGAGAGCTTTCAGACATGGGCTCCCAGAGTAAAGGAGTGCAATACGCCAGAGTTGCCCTTCTTGCCCAGCAAGTTGCTGATGTGACCGTATTTGTGGGGCCATCAGCATCCAGCGTACTCAAGGCCAAAGGGCCGGATATAAAAAACGTATTGCGCGTCTTTGGCAATGTCCGCGATGCTGCCGAATACGTCAACACAATGGCCCGCGAGGGTGATCTGGTGTTGCTAAAAGGCACCAACAAACAAGACCATCTACTTCGCATCCTACTGGCTCGCGAGAACGATGTCGCCTGCTGGCGCAACGACTGCAAGCGTGACACATTCTGCGATCTATGCCCGGATCGAACCAAACCTTCCGGCGCTCCGTCTTTGTTTCAGCTACACACCAATGGGATGGCTGCACCTCAATTTCAACCCACCGTCCAATGGGACCTTGACTCCAATGAACAGGTTGTCGTGGGTCTTGGCAATGCCGACGCCAGATATATTGGAACACCTCACAATATTGGCCATGAGCTTGTGGAGAAACTCGCTGCTTCATTGGGACTCAACTGGGTTGCGACTCCCGAGGCCTGGATCGCACGCGGTTCGTCCAAAGGCCAACAGGTGTGTTTGATAAAAGTCCGGACTGCCATCAACCTGACCGGCTCAGGACTGAAATTTCTTTCGGAAAAGATGGCATTCACCCATGAGCAATGCATTCTTGTGTACGACGATCTCGACACACCAATCGGCGCTGTGCGCACCCGACTAAACGGCAGTGCAGGCGGCCATCGAGGCGTCGCTTCAATTCTGGAGGCATTTCAAACCGACGCATTCCGGCGGGTAAAGGTCGGCGTTGGATCAAAAGTCGCAAGGTCAAATCCCGTTGAATATGTTCTGACTGCTTTTGATGCAGAAAACCGCACAGCCACGGACCTGGCCCTCGTTGCCGCCCAGGTACACGTACTTAAACTCGTAGACAATCGCGCTAAAGCGCGCTGACCCAGGGATGTGATTGCGCGTCAGCGTTATTTTTCAGAAACAATCTGGTTTCCCGAGTCAGCAGGCCGTGCCCATGGAGCTGGGCAATCTCTGTACCTCCCAGGTCATTGAGCTCCAGGATCATCGGTCCTTGATCGGTCAAGGCAAAGTCCCAGTGATGAATCTTCATCAAAGGAAAGGCAGCGCCGCCGCGCTGACAGGCATCCAGAATCAGGCTCCACCCAGGTAGCCGAAAGCCCTCCATGCTTTGCCCTGTGATCGGATGCTCTGCAAACACCTGCGTTGACGGCCAGAAGCCCCCGACGACCCGGCTGACTTCACCGGTCGTCAGATCAACATTGGCCAGCAAGTTGCCGTACTTCCCAAGACTGAAATTATCGACATGGTTGGGTGGCGTGGCAATTTTCCAGATCGCCCGGATGGGCGTTACGCCTTCCAGACCATTGAGACAGATCACCCGGACACCGCAAATAGCCGGCCAATGTGTAATGGCCTTTATTTCCGGCGCAAGTGCAAACGTCTCTTGGAACATGTAGCCACACTCGGGCTTGTGATAGCGTCGGTCTACCGACTGATCGAGTCGGCATAAAAACTCATCCACCCGCAGTGTCTCGCCATCCAGCAAATTGAGATGATCTGTCGCAGGATCGTAGCTGGCAAGGTAAGCCGAGCCATACCCCTGCTGTGAAAACGCTGGTTTGCCAAACATGGGGTAGAGTGAGGCGTCCCGTAAGAAAGCGGCAACATCTCCTTTGTTCCTGAGATGAAGTCCCAGCGTGTCTGAAATTTTCGCAGACCGGTGATAACAGGCACGTACGGGTGCCACTGGCAATCCCGCTGAGCTCGCCATCAGCATAAATGCATACTTGTCCCAAGCCGGTAATACGGCGCTCCTTGAGTTCAACGCGAGGCTGAACTTGGCCTGCATACGCCAACCCAGGAAATCATGGCGTCCCTCACCATGCAAGTATCGGTCGTCGTAGAGCTTATAACCGTAATAATCGGAGAGCCCGCAGCGCCCACCCATGCCTTGCAGGGCCCCAATTTCACGAAGCTGCGTGACAAGACTCTTGCCGGTCTGCGCTCGCGCCAGCAGCGCCCACCGGCGGTATTCATTGACGTGGCCCGCAAATCGGCCAAATGAGTTAGCACTTAAGGCCTGCATGTTTCATCCGCCCTCAGCCGCTTCCATCATTGTCTTGATGGTCTGATCAATAAATGGCGTTCGACCAAGATATTGAGGAACCCCCAGATCTGCTTCCGTGTTCAGCTCCATCAGTACAGGCCCTGCGACACAGAAGGCAACATCCCAATGCTGCAACTTCAAGCCGGGAAAATGGCCTGCCGCCGAAAGACACATCGCCGTGGCCTCCTGCCACTGCGGCAGCTTTGCGCTCAGCAAAGTCTTGCCAGTGTCAGGGTGCAGAGTCACCTCCTCACCGTCCGGCCAGAGGCCGGTCACGATGCGTTCAACGGTGCCGGAATCCTTGTTGAGCCACGCCAGCAGATTGCCAGTTTCACCCATACAAAAGTTGTCGGTGATGTTGTGTGCTCGCGCTATTTTCCAAAATGCCATGAGAATCTTTGGACCAGAATGGGTAAGCGCAACAATCACGCGCGCACAGCTCGTGCTGCTGCCCACAAGCTTGCGAACGTCATCATGGGGCTTCAGACATTTTTGGAATAGCATGCCATGAAAGCCCTGCGTGACGCATGCGCTGACCAAATCGTCAAACTTGATCATGTTCTGGTGTGAATCCACAAAGCACCCTGAAGCAGCATCATACGAGTCAAGCTGATAGGTACCCCGACCATAGCTGCCATGAATCGGCTTAATAAACACCGGAAACGTCAACGCATGCCGAAGGTAGCCCGTCAGAGCCTCAACACTCTGAACGCGCTGCTCGCCCCCTATGAAATTGCCGTCGGTGCAATAGCAGGCCATGGTCTCCGGAATAGGAAACCCATAGTGCTTCAATATGGCGTAGTTGAGCACTTTGTCGTTTGCTGCGGCCCGCCAATGCGGGTGATTCAAACACTGGTCAATCAGGTGACTGGCCCGCCAGCCTACGCAATCCGACTTTCTTTCAGGCGGGTAGACGGCATCATCAAACACGCCCAGCTCGTAGTACTCGGAAGCACCCAAACGCTGCTTCCCAGAAGCCAGTCCGGCAATTTCTTTGAACTGCTGATGGTATGGCTTTCGCACCCGGCGCTTCACTGAGACAGCATAAACGAACAGTTTTTGAAGATTGAACATAATGCCGACAGTGGGCAGGAGTAAATGATATACAAGCTCGCAGAGTCAACATGGACTGACCAACCCCAACCCGCACGGGAAGTGTGTACAAAATCATGCGCGCAAAAATTGATTATTCGCAACGACCAGCCAATCTGCAGTTAGGACCTGCAGACGTGGAAGCTACTGGAGCCACCCCGTCTCGGCGACAACAAATCCCGCCTCAGGTGTCGGTTGCACTCGCCCCCCAACTTGATTGTTCTCAAGGATACGCGTAGTTTGTCCAACGCAATGAGAACTCGCCTCGATAATGCAAAATTCAATACGGGACTTGAAACGTGAGTCATTCAAGGCGGCAATCGGGCACAAGTTTTCTGGGAAAGTCGCCGTGCCCTAACCAACGTTCAGTGCATATCTGTGGCGCAAGAGTTCGGTTGCTTTGCTGTCTTTCATCATGTGCACGGGATTGGCTATTAGTGCATCTTTTCAATCACTCTGCGTAACAAGGAGCGCAACGAACCATGAAAAACCAAGCGCCAAGAATGGGTCGATCCTATAGGCCCTGGCTGGCCGCCACTGCGGCGCTGATGGTGAGCTGCAATGGCTTTGCGGCCACTGACTCTTGGGCGTGCGGCGGACTGAGCAACCACTACGGGCCATTCGACTACCGTACCGACCGTGGTGAAACGCTTGACGTGGTCAACCGGGCCCACTTTACAACGAAGATCGAGGCCCTCGTTCGGGGGCATACAACCAGTATCGGGGGAGATCTGTCGTACACCCTGAGAGCTTTCCCCAACCACCACCGTGCCTTGTTGACAATGATGCGTTATGGCCAGAAGCTCAAGACTCGACAACCCAAAGATGCAGAATTCAGTGTGGAATGTTACTTTCAGCGCGCCTTGCGTTTTCGTCCCGACGACGCAGTGGCTCGCATGATGTATGCGAATTTTTTGACGTTAAACGCCCGCGGCGCGGACGCACGAGTGCAGCTTGAGCAAGTCACTCACCTGGCAGGAGATAACGCATTTACCCACTACAACCTGGGACTAGCTTACCTGGATCTGATGGACTATGAGAAAGCACTGCAGCAGGCTCATAAAGCGATAGCACTTGGGTTAGGACAGTCGGCCCTGCGTGACAGACTGGTTGCCGCCGGGAAATGGCGCGAACCAGAGGCCCTGGTAACACCGCTGCCACTTATCCCAACAAGCGAATAGGATGTTGGCTCCACCACGGCAGCGCAGTTGGGTTCAAAAAGCGTTCCGACCAAGCGTTAACAACATAGGGCAGCGCGTCATTACCGGCGCCGCCTTCACGTTCTTTGGCATTGCACTTCGCCTGGGCATCACCGTGGGGTCAATGGCGGTGTTGGCACGTTTGCTGACACCAACTGATTTCGGCCATGTTGCCATGGCGACGGTCATCACCGAACTGGCCGCTGTTTTTTCAAACTTCGGTTTTGGCTCCATCTTGATTCAGCGGACGAGCATTTCACGCATTCAGATCGACACCATGCATTGGTGCGCGATCGGACTTGGCGTCATCTTGACCTCTGTCGTATTTGGCCTGTCTTTCTTTGCAAGTCATGTCTTTCAGGATGACATGGTGGGGCCCCTGCTGAAGGTGCTGTGCCTCATCTTCATTCTGGAAGAATTGACCATGGTGCCCCGCAGCCTCTTTTCGAGGCGCATGCTGTTCCAGCAAGACTTTTTCATTCAAAGCGGCATCTTGCTGGCGCGAACGGGTACCGCCATCACGATGGCGCTCAGCGGGTTGGGCGTTTGGAGTCTTGTCGGCGGGGCTCTCACTGGGGTGGCGCTATATGCGTTGGCCTATTCGGTCATATCAGGCTACGTGCCGCGCCTGAAATTCAGTGTTTCGTTTCTTCAATCAACCTGGCGAACGAATGGCGGATACTTTGGCAATGGCATCCTTTTTTACGTGAATGCCAACGTCGACTTCTTTTTGGTGGGTCGTATGCTGGGCGCAAGTCTGCTGGGACAATATCAAAACGCGCGCTCCCTAACTGACGAGATTCGGGTGCGAATGGTTCAGCCGCTGCAACGTGTCCTGTTTCCTGCTTTTTCTGCCATGCAGAATGACCCTGACAGATTTCGTGATGGCATTTTGCGCAGCAGTCGCCTGCTTGCATTGGCCTTTACACCTGTCGGCGTGGGAGTAGCGGCCGTGGCGCCAGAACTTGTCAGGGTTCTTTATGGTGTGCAATGGTTACCTATGATTCCGATTCTGCAGGTGATCTCCCTCGCGACTGGCCTTGGTGCGGCCGGCTCCGTTGGGTCGTCAATCTTTAATGCGACAAACCGCGTTGGCTTGTCGTTCAAGATATTTGCCATTAGCACCAGTTTGTCTGTTGCATTCCTCTTATTTGGCAGCCAGTGGGGCTTGATGGGTGTGGCATGGTCCCGGCTCGCGCTTGCAGGGGTAGGCGTGGTCACATTCCGGATATCGCTTGGGCTTGTCCAGATGGGATTCCGGCATCTCTGGCAAATTTTGGGAACTCCGTTTATTGCGGCGGGCGCCATGTGGCTTTTGATCGCCTCTTCGCGCCACTTCATACAGACTTGGGTTATCAGCATTTCAGCTCAACTCGGATGCCTAGTTGCCATCGGCATGCTCTTTTACGTCGCCACCTCTCTCTTAATCTCCCCACATCATGTGGACGACGCCAAAGAGGTCTTTTACAAACTGAAGCGCCATACGTGAGACGGGGAAAATGAACCACAATTTTGACCTCACCCAGGCGTCTGGTGTGCCCACGCAGCCCATACCCGGCTTGCGTGTATCCGTGCTAGTACCAACATTTAACCGCGCGAACTACATCACTGAATGCATTGACAGCTTGCTGGCGCAGACCATGGCCGCGCTTGAAGTTATTGTGATCGATGACGGCTCAGAAGACAGAACTGCTGAGCTCCTGCGCAACTACGGTGATCGCATCCGGTATGTTCGCAAAGAAAATGGCGGCAAACCGACCGCTGTCAACTTGGGATTGACTTTGGCACAAGGGGAGCTGATTTGGATATTTGACGACGACGATGTGGCGCTGCCACAAGCCATTGCAAACCGCGTCATGGCACTGCAAGCCATGCCAAGCGCTGGCTTTGTGTACACGCCGCATTTCTATGGCCGCGATGGACAAGATGGAAAGATTATCAAAGGCCGTTTACACCCCTTATCCATCCACCGTCAAGACACCTTTCTGTATGAACTTATGAAAGGCTGCTTCTTTCATCTCGCCACCGCCTTGGTTCGCGCAGAAGCCTACCGCGCCGTTGGTGGCTTTGACACCGAACTGCTCAGTTCCGAAGACTACGACATGCAACTGCGTCTAGCTCAGGCGTTCCCGGCCGCCTACAGCCCAGCCCCCAGCTTCATTTTTCGTCAACATACTGGCCTGCGTGGCGCAAAAATTATTCGTCATAGCGAAAACCAGCGGAGTCGCGTATTCCGAAAATTCGATCACCGTATTGGTCAAAAGCTCAGGGCCAGGTTGAATCTTGGCGACTACCTCAGTCCCAGGCAGACAGTTATTTCAACATCCACCGCGCAACGGCAAGCACTGCTTGCCCGCATGATTGTCATGGCCAGCAAAGGCTGCATGCCCGAAATGATGGAGGACCTGCGAGCACTTCTTGCATTGTTGCCGCCTGATGAAGTACCTGCCGACTGCCAACTGGAAGCCATTACTGAAGCCATTTGCACCGGCCATGCAGCGCTTGCAATTACCGATCAATGGGAACACTTTCAAGAATTGATTTCTGAGTTGCCGCGTTCGCGGGCGGGCCGCACGGTCAGGCGCTCTGTCGCGACAGGTCTATTCAGGCTGAGTAGGGGCTATCCGGGCTCCATCCAGCTGCGTTGCTTACGCTTGGCCCAAGCATGCAGGGTTGCGATCAACGGCCTTTTCGCGAAACCATCCGGCCTATGACCCACGACCGCGTATCCGTCATCGTTACTACATATCGCAGAGACGACATGCTGGCCGAGTGCCTTGCATCGCTGGCGGCCCAGACACGCCCTCTACACGAAGTGGTCGTGGTGGACGACGGCGGCAGCGGATCCGCCCGTGAGGTGGTGGAGCGGTTTGGCTCGCAATTTCATTACTTTTGGCAGCCCAATGCTGGCCAGCAAAGTGCACGCAATCATGGCGTCAGAGAATCCTCTGGCGAGTGGATTGCATTTCTTGACGATGATGACCTTTGGCTGCCCGAAAGACATTCGATTGCCTTCGAACTGGCAGCGACCGGCCAGGTCACTGTAATAGCAGGAGATTTCACCAAGTTTGGAGAGGGTTGGATTGCGCCCTCTGGCGTATTCGATGAGATCGCACAGCAACAAGCAGGGTTCTGGGACGACATCCCTCGTGAACCAGACGCCGCCTATTCAGTTGTCGGCAGCTTTCCCACGACGCGACTATTTCCAACGTCTCCTTTTTGGGGTGGAACGCTAATCATGCGGCGCGATTTTTTTGAGCAAATCGGGGGCTGGAATGAGGGTCTTAGAGGCATAAAGTCTGAAGACAACGAATTTACATTTCGGGCAATAAAAAATGGTCAACTCGGAGTAATTTGGGACTCCACGATGCGCTACCGGACCCACCCGGGCAATGACTCATGTTCTAGCCTGTTAAATGCGCTAGGTCGAACTCATATTTGGGAAACCATCCTGCTCAACCACGATCTCACAGATGACGAGCGCAGCGCCCTGATCAATGCCATCAACAAAAGTCAGCATGAAATAGTTTGGTCCGGATTTTCAAAAAAAGAATTTCATACTGTAATAAAGACATCAAAAAAAATTGGCTGGGCCGGCTTAAGCATTCCGGAAAAATTGAAAGTTCTAATATCACAAATAGCAATAGTTACGAAAATTGCCAATTTTTCTCGAATTCAGGCTGTCAATAAATTATACTAATAATATATATCAGCAATTAATGCAATCGAATTAAATTCGGAATTTTTATGAAGATTCTTTTCGCCAGTAACTTTAACTATTTACCGCAGCGAACCGGTGGATCAGAATCATCGACGAATGATCTTTGCATTGCCCTCTTGGAGAGGGGGGTCGAAGTTGCGGTGATCTGTTCGCTTGGAATGTTTGATGCGGTCTGGATTGCCAACAGAATTGCCTCGAAGTTGTCTGGCTATAAATTTGTCCAGGATCGACGCCTACCCTATCCTGTATTTCGTGGGTACAACGTGAAGAAAGGGATTCCTGAGGTTATTAAGAGATTCCCCCCCGACATCGTCGTTGTACAGGCGGGATTGCCTTTCGAGCTCGTTAATATTTTTTCCGCAATGAAAATTCCAGTAGTCCTTTACGCAAGAGATATTGAGTTTCAGCGCAACACGGAACCATTGGAACTTAATAGATATGTTGGATTCATTGCAAACTCAAAATTCACAGCAAGTAGATTAGCAGACCTGCTTGCGATTCATGCTCTTGTTCTCCCGCCACTTGTTGATCCCGAAATATACAGGGTAGAGAGCAGCCGTGAAACAGTCGTACATGTCGGCCTCGCGCAGGAAAAGGGTATTGAGATATCTTTTGCTCTAGCGGGCCGTCGACCAGATATCCCTTTTAGGTTCATTGAATCTTGGCCTGTTTCAAAAAACGAGTTCATCGGTTATCAAGAACGCGCTAAAGAACTTAGGAATGTGGAAATCCTACGACGTTCGACTAATATGAAAGAGTTCTACGGCCGAGCCAGCGTTTTGTTGGCGCCAAGTCTTTGTGAAGAGGCGTGGGGACGGGTGGTTACGGAGGCGCAGTTTAGTGGCATTCCAGTAATTGCCTCCGATCGTGGGGGATTGCCTGAATCTGTCGGAGCTGGGGGATTGATAGTGCCACACGAGGCAAATATTGAGCGGTGGGACCACGCGCTCTCGTTGTTGTGGGATAAGTCAGAGGTGTATTCGAGTATATCTGCTGCAGCACTCGAACGGAGCAGACAGGAAGATATATCAAAAGAAGTGGTTATCGATAAATTCATTTCATATCTCCACTCACACATATTATCACTTATATGACAGAAGCCGTGTTTCTTGATTATTAAATGCTTGACCCGCCGTTTTCAAGCATTGAGATAAACAAGTTTTCAAGCAACGCTTAGCCGACGATATCAGAATCCAATAATGTTCTCCTCCAACCAGTTTTGCCCCTTTCCCACACCAAACAGGATTTCAGAATGACTATTGAATTAATACTTCTAGTGTCGACGGCCATTCTATTGAGCCTGATCACCGCATATCTGACTGTCTGTCTTTATAAAATAAAAAAAGTGCATTTAGTGAGCTTTGAGCTGCTCCGTAACAGTAACGCCACCCGGCGAGAGGTTGAGAGCCTGTTTTCACAAGTGCAATACTTGCTGGCGCTGGAGCGAAAGCTTGGCCTACACGATGCTTTACCGTCGATGCGGGGCTGGGCGGGTTCACCTGACTTCTTATTGAAGACAGCAGAAGAAGCCCTGCGTCGCAAACCGCAAACCGTCATGGAGTGCAGTTCTGGCGTGTCAACCGTTGTGCTTGCGCGTTGCCTGCAACTCAATGGCACTGGTCATGTGTACAGTTTGGAGAATTCGCCAGAATTCGCGATCAAAACCCGTGCGCTGTTGGAGCAGCACGGACTCGCAGACTGGGCAACTGTTTTGGATGCGCCACTCGTCACACAGTCTACTCAATCGCCGTGGTATGACGAAAGCGCAATTCCTGCAGAACTGACGGCTATTGATATGTTGGTTGTGGATGGCCCGCCTGCATCAACAGCCCCGTTGGCACGATACCCTGCGTTACCACGACTGCATCCACGCATGTCTGAAAACTGCACCGTGATGCTCGACGATGCAGACCGAAGTGATGAAGTCGAAATATTGAGGCGATGGAAACAGGAGTTTGCCGAGTTTGAACAAACTCATCTTGAATGCGAAAAAGGACTGGTAAAGCTGAGCAGAAGATCAACGAGGTCATGAGACCTCAAGATTGCTGCACCAGTCGTATCCCGCGATTCATGCCAGTCAAACATGAGACCATTTGCACACACCCATTGGTGTCCGTGATCATGCCTGCCTACAACGCGCGACCATTTGTCGAAGAGGCTATTCGAAGTGTGTTGACTCAGGATTACCCGAACATTGAGTTAGTGGTGATCGACGACGGCTCAAGCGATGGCACTCCTGAGTTGGCGGAGCAATACGGCCACAGAGTGAAGGTACTTCGCCAGCAAAATGCCGGGCCGGCAGCCGCCCGAAACCGTGGCATTGCGGCGGCAAGCGGCGAATTCATTGCCTTTCTAGATGCGGATGATGTTTGGCTGCCTGGCAAGGTAGCGCTACAGGTGCAATACTTACAAGATCACCCAGATGTAGGCGTGGTGTTTGGTGCTTTTGTGCGATGGCATTGTCAGCCTGATGGCACATTTTCTGCTCCGCTTTCTGCCTCTAACACTACCTGCAAAGAATTTTCACTGGTCGCAGAGCACTCGGGTTGGGTTTACACTGCGCTACTATTTGACAACGTGATCCACATCATCACCGCGATGATCCGCCGGACAGTGGTTGAAGAAGTGGGCAACATGAATGAGTCACTGAGCACGGGTGAAGATTATGAATTTTGGCTCAGGGTTTCGCAACAGTTTCGCGCCGACAAATTGGCCCGAACTTTGGCCTACTACCGCATGCATGCGGCCAGCATTACACAAGTGCCCCGCAAAGAAAACAATGAATACAAGGTACTGCTGCAAGCAATAGCGGCCTATGGACTTAAAGGCCCAGACGGTGTGGCAGCATCCAAAAGCTCCCTGCGTTCGCGACTATTTGACCTGTGCTTTAGCCATGGCTATTTCCATATTCGCAATGGCGACCCCAAAGTGGCACAAGAGGCTTTCAGTGCCGCACTTAAGTATTCCCCGTTAAAGCCCAAAGTTTGGGTCTACTGGCTTTTTGCAGCTGTTAAATGTACGCAAGCGGAGCGGGGCACAAGGCCATGAAATCTGCGCGTGTAGACATCCAGGCCCTGCGTGGACTGGCAGTGTTGATGGTGGTGCTGTACCACACAAAAATTGGTGGTTTGCATGGGGGCTACCTGGGCGTTGACGTTTTTTTTTGTTATATCCGGCTTTCTCATTACCACGCTGGTTGCCAATGGCATTCATCGCGGAACTTTCAAGCTGCCAGAGTTTTATTTCAGGCGCGCAAAGCGTTTATTGCCAGCCGCCTACGTGACATTTCTTGTCACGGCACTTTTCGCGCCCTGGTTTTTGAACCAGCAAGAGCTGCGAGATTTTGCCACCCAGGTTGTTGGGGCAATCACCTTCACCGGCAACATCGTGCTTTGGCAGCAAACCGGCTATTTTGAAGGCGTGGGTGACCTCAAGCCGTTGTTGCACGTCTGGTCGCTGGCCATTGAAGAACAGTACTATTTCGTGCTGCCTGCAGCATTGTTGTTCACACCGCCTTCTCGCTGGTTAAGGGGAGCGGTTGTTTTGGTGTTGCTCAGCCTTGGGCTTTGCGTTGTGGGAGGCATGGTTAAGCCTATAGCCACCTTCTATTTACTGCCAACTCGCGCTTGGGAATTGCTGATCGGTTCCGTTGGGGCGCTGTGGCTGCTAGAAGCACAAGTTGGGACTCCTCGAGCCATTAGCGGGATCTTAAAGTTGCTGTTTTTTCCTGCACTGCTGTGTCTGTTGGCTCTGCCTTTCATGCCTCTCGAGGGCACGCATCCTGGGGTAAATGCATTTCTCATTTGCTTTGCAACGCTGGTCGTCATCCTGAGAAACAGTCCGTGGCTCAACTGCACCTTGCCCGCCAGAATTCTCGCATGTATTGGTGATTTCTCGTATTCCCTATACTTGGTGCATTGGCCCATCATTGCTTTCATGAAAAATGCCTGGGTTGGCAGGGATCCTGAACTGCCGCTCGATTTAAGATTCGGGGCACTTACTCTCTCTTTTTCCGTTGCTTTCCTTCTTTACAGGTTTATAGAAGATCCAATCAGGAAGAGCAGCTTTGATTCCTCAAGGTCCCTACTCGGAAAAGCTGCACTGTCATCGGTACTCCTTGTTTTGATTACCCCGATTTCGATGCAAGCCATGCCAATACACTTTGATTTCGCCGAAGCTCGGAAAAGAAATTATGGCTTTGGCGAGGCCTGCGAATACAAGACAAGCTTTTCTCCAAAAGCCGAGTGTCAAAGCAAGAGAAATCCAACGCTCTTAGTCTGGGGCGACTCGTACGCCATGCACTTGGTGCCGGGATTGGCCGACGAGTGGAAGCACGAAGGTGTTATGCAAGCCACCCGCAGCGCCTGTGGTCCGTTTCTAGGGCTGGCGCCGTTCAGAATGGTTCACCCGGAACATGGTGGCATTGTCATGGATCGGGCATGGGCTGAAAGTTGCATTGGCTTTAATCAATCGGTCATTGATTTTCTCCACAGCGCACCAACAATTGATGTCGTCGTCTTGTCAAGTCCATTCTCCGCCTACGTCAACCTGGAGAACTATGAACAGTTGAGTCAGGACGGCCAGTCATTTGTGACATTGCCTGGCAGCGTTGCTGCCTCGCAGGCCGCGTTGCGGCGCACGGTAAAGGCGATCAGAGCACTTGGTAAAAAAGTCGTGATCATTGCGCCGCTACCGTCAAGTAATGTTGATATCGGTGGCTGCTTGGAGCGGCAGCTCAGTGGCAAGGTTGCAATCGGTGGGCGACAAGGTTGCACGATTGATCGCGCCAATTATGAAACCAAACGTTCCGACGTGCTTGATTTTCTACATGCAGTATTAGCTGACGCTGATGTTGCCGTAATTCGGTTTGATTCATGGCTCTGCGATTCCCATATTTGCCAGACACTGATCAATGGCACGATGATTTACCGCGACGGTGGGCATCTCTCAATTGCAGGGTCTAAGCTATTGGCCAAACGCATGCAACTCGCTCAACTGATCCGGGCGCAGGCCAAGTGAATTATGGTACCACTGCTCCCCCACCGTTCGAACCTCAGCGCTTTTCTGTATTGCCACGCGCTTTGCTGGTCATCTTATTGGCTGCGTTGTCGTGCAGTCGTCGACACTATCGCAAAGCGGGCGGTGGTAGCTCTATCAACCTCTTGACTTGAAAAGAACAATCTTGAAAACTGATCTAGAAATTCAGAAGGATATCAACACCTCAGAAACAGAGGGCGCCGGCCCTGAGATTCTGCGTGTAGACCACTTTGCGATTCAATCCCTGTGCTACCGCGTGGACAATGGGAAGCTACGGTTTGCGCCCCGCGCAGATGAGCTGGCAGATGCCAACACCGAGATTGACCCACAGGCAATTTTTGATTACCTGTATTTTCACGTCATCCCCTCGCCACGCACTATCTACAAGGGCATTTATCGGCTACCGCCTGCGCACTATGCGCTGTTTGAAAACGGTCAGCTCACGGTAGCGCCGTATTGGTTGCCAATTTTTAAGGAGCAGACCGCACCCTCATTCGATGCGCTCAAAGATGAGTTCAGGCAACTGCTGCGCGACGCTGTCGCCACTCAGCTCGATGGCAGCAAACCGGCCTGCTTTTTGAGCGGGGGCACCGACAGCTCTACCGTGGCAGGCATGATTGCCCTGGCCAGTGGCGGGCCGGCAGCCACCTATTCAATTGGCTTTGATGCGCAGGGCTACGATGAGATGGAATACGCCCGTCTCGCGTCCAAACATTTTAAGACCGAGCACCACGAGTATTACGTCACGCCTGATGACCTGGTGCGCAGCATCTCGGCCGTGGCAGCACATTACGACCAGCCTTTTGGCAATTCATCCGCCCTGCCCACCTACTACTGCGCCAAGATGGCGCGTGACGACGGCGTGACCAAGCTGCTGGCTGGCGACGGCGGTGACGAACTGTTTGGTGGCAACAGTCGCTATGCCAAACAGCGGGTGTTTGGTTTCTATGAGCACATACCCAGCTTGCTTAAGACGGGCTTGATGGAGCCACTGTTGGGCACACGCGCAGCGGCGGCCTTTGCCCTGACCCGCAAGGCTGGCAGCTACGTGGAGCAGGCCCGCGTGCCCATGCCTGACCGGCTGCAGATGTACAACTTGATCATGCGACTGGGTGCCAGCGAAGTCCTAACGCCACAACTGATGGCACAAATTGACACGGCAGCAGCGCTGCAACTGGAACGCTCGGTGTGGCAGATGCCCCAGAACTGCAGCCATCTGAATAGAGAGCTGGCCTATGACTGGCGCTTCACCCTGGCCGAGAGCGACCTGCCCAAAGTGCTGGGCGCTACCGGCTGTGCCGGGGTGGGCGTAGGCTTTCCTATGCTGGACGAGCGGCTGCTGGCGTTTTCGCTCACGCTGCCTACCCGATACAAGCTCAAGGGCCTGCAGCTGCGCTGGTTCTTCAAGGAAGCACTGCGCGGCTTCTTGCCAGAGGAGATCATCAACAAAAAGAAACAAGGCTTTGGCCTACCTTTTGGCGTGTGGGTAAACACTCACCCTGCGCTCAAGGCGCTGGCGAAGGACTCGCTGCACAGCCTCGCCGCGCGTGGCGTAGTGCGGGCTGATTTCATCCAGACTCTTCTGACCCAACGGCTGCCTGAACACCCGGGCTACTTCGGCGAGATGGTCTGGATTTTGATGACGCTGGAGCAGTGGCTGTCCGCCAAGGCACCTGCGTTCAGGATGGGTGGCTGAAATTGCTACTGTTTATGCAGCTAATTACGCAGGTGGGACGTGGGCTAGAGACTGATTTTTTATAAATTTACGGATTGCCGCGATGCACTCGCAATAACGGCTCCGACAACTGTTCACAGGAACGGGCGGTACGCGATGACGCCCGAAGAACTGCTCGACGCCTGAGCACTGGCCGTCGACATTTTTTTGTGTTGAGGAATAAAAATGGATAGACGTGAGTTTGTCGTTGGAACCGTTGCAGGTGCAAGCGCCTTGACTTTTCCCGCATGTTGGGATGGTATCGGTAACGCAGCCACTACCTCATCTACTGCGGCGCAACCTGAACCCCTTGAATTCCGGCAGTTTCAGACCTGGGATGGTGGCAGTGGTCCAAGTCGTGCATTTTGGAGCCGCAAGCTCCTGTTGCCATGGGCGAATCCCGGTCGCGGCGATTGGCTTGATGCCAAGCAAGCGTCACAGGGAGGCGTGCCATATGCAGCAGGTAAGGTCTCCTTAGGTCCTATTGGGCTTGACGTGACCAGCTTGGTGAATCGGTGGGTAAGTTCAGGGGTCAATCGTGGCTTTTATCTTAGATCTGGAGAGAGCTGGGCATTTACGTTTGCAGGACGAACCCATAGCGTGGTGCGCGCCCGTCCGCAACTGCTAGTTGTGTCGAGCAGCGGAACGAAGGTCATTGAATGTTCGTGCAATGCAATGTGGTCGCCCAGCACGTACCAGTCTAAAGACAGCAGGGGTACGTTCATGGTCGCGCGAGGCAGCTGGTTCGCGGCGCTGCAATTTGATATTTCACTAATCACCGAACCAGTCCTGAACGCGACGCTGTCGCTGACCTGCTTGTCACTCAAGAACGCAGGCACCTTGGATATCTTTGAGCTGAATCCGCCTGAGTTTCGCAATGGAGCAGTAACGCTGATGAAACGGTCCGGGTTGGCGGACAAATTTCCGTTTGATCGCGGATTGAGTGCGCATCCAAGCGTCGTTTTCGCTGGCGATTTCTCTGACATATCAAAAAAGCGATGGCAAACTGGCGGCGTGGTCGCTACCACGAGTCAAGTGAAAGACCCCAACACGGGATCGACCTACCTGCGGGGACTGATTCCCAGGGGGGAGACTGTAGGGTGCACGCTTGAGCGGACGATCGTTGGCGGGACCAGCGCCGGAGTTCCGGTCAAGACTGAGACTGAGCTTTACGGCCGCTACTATGTTTTTCTGGAGGAGGACTGGGGGTCTGAGATCGACGCCAACAAGATGCCGGGGTGGGACGGTCGATTTGGATGGTGGAGTTCCACCGGCCACTGGGAAAACACGACCGGTAACGGTGGGTCACGCCCCACTGGACTGAAGGTACGAAATGCAAAAGCAAATCGTTGGGAGTACGAAGGAGCGTCGATGCGGGGGCACGGTGGAACTCGATCGAACGATGGCAACCCCTACGATGATCTTTTCTGGATTGGTAGTTACATGTACCATCTGGATCAAGAGGGCCCGTACGGTGAGTCAATCAGGTGGCCGGGGATTGTCGTCGGGAAAGGCCGCTGGTATTGCATTGAACAATACATCAAGATGAACTCAATTGCGGGCCCCTTCGATGGAACCGGCAACGGCGTGGCCATCAAGGATGGAGAGTACAGAGTCTGGGTGGATGGGGTCCAGGCCTATGAACGGACAAATTTCCGGTGGCGCCGGCACCCCGAGATGGGAATTCAGGGATTCTGGCTCAACTGGTACCACGGCGGTATGGTTCCTGCCCCTCGAAACATGCACTTTAGGATGGACGCTGTGGTCATTGCACGCTCTTACATCGGACCTCGAAACGAGCGCCTGTGAAGGCGCCTTGTTAAGCCACGGTGCTCGCAACCACTTGTGGGGCACTGCGGCGCATGTTGGCTAGCAAGCGCATGCCATATCTTGATCGGGTCCGATCCCAAGGAGTAAAGCGCGGCAGCTGATGAACGTCGCCGGTCTGCATTGCGACGCCAGGCGCCGTCGAAAATGCAGCAACAAATCCCGCTTGCCGGACCATGGCAACGTGCTTGGCAGAGTAATCCACGTCCGGCTTTCCATTCGGATACGCAAAATGGGTGACCGGTTCACCCAACAAGGATTCAAGACCGACCTTGCCATTTGAAATCTCTGAAAGGGCCTCGTCATCGGAGATTTTTTCCAGGATTGGGTGCGAACAGGTATGCGCGCCAATTTGCATGCCCGCATTTCGCAGCGCAAGAACTTGCTCCGACCGCAACATCAGGTTATCTGGCAAGCGTGCGCCGGCAACATCAACTATTTTGGCAACTGCCTCTTGGCGCTGGTACGGCCGGAAGTACTTTATGTGTCCCAGCAAGGACTCTATCGCGACGCGGCGCTGCTCATGTGATTCAAGACAATATGAGCCGAGTCCGGCGTGACTTAAATCCAGCTCTTTGCCACGAAAGACGCGAACGGCTTCAATGACTGAGTCATTCCACATGCGGCCTCCATCCAGAAACGAAGTGGCAATAAAAAAAGTCGCCGCCATACCATGATGTTGCAGAACCGGTAGCGCATTGGTGGCGTTGTCAGCATAGCCGTCATCAAACGTGATTGCCGCTGCGCGCGCTGGCAAGGTTCCAGCACCAAGTCGTGATACAGCCTCATCAAGTGGCATGACTTGAAACCACTGGCCCACCCATGACAAAACTTCGTTGAAACGCCGAGCATCTTGCTCACCAGGAAACAGTGCATCCATTTGCGAAAGAACCCGATGAAAAATAAAAATTGACAAACGGGCCCGCTGCCCACTTGGCGATAGCGCTCCAGCGATGCTTCTCACGATCATTATTGAACCGCTTTCTGGGCAGTTAACAGACTTGGACTCGATGGCGTGGTAGAACCGAAAGCACCTTGTGGCTCACTTTCCCATCGCTTTTCCCGAAGCCAACGCAAGGAAACCACTAGCACCACGAGAATGTTATAGGGAAGGTCAAAATAAGCCAGACTTAAAAATGCGCCCCCAACCGCATACCCGACCAATGAAACCTGGCACATGCCTGCTAGATGGTGAAGCCACTGGGTTTCTGCTTTTTTTGACGCGTCCTTGCGAATTTCCCCTGCTGTTTTAAAAGCAAAAAACCAAATTAGCACAAAAAGAATCAAACCAACGTATCCATGTTCACCCAACACTTGGAAATAGATGCTGTGCGCAGCATGAAGGTCTGTTGGAACGGGCGCGTATCTTTGAAATATGTCTGCTATATAGACTTCAAAACCACCTCCGAAAAAACGATCGTTAGCTAGATTAAACGCCATCCCCCACGCGTTTATTCGACCCATGGCTGAGGTGTCCTGGTCGTAATTCCCGATGGATCGCATCCTTGCCTCCCAAGTGGACGGCATGAACGCTACCAGCGCGATAGCAAAGATGGTTATGAAGATTGCTGAAGTGCCTTTCTTCTTGGATTTCAGCCACAGAAACAACCCCATCGCAGAAATGGCAAGGAACGCACCGCGCGACTGTGTCCCCAATGCGGCGGTTGCCGACAGGAGCATCAAGACCAATAGACCTAGACGAATCCAGCCTCTCGTCGCAACCATCCGCAGGTAATTGATCAACGGAATAACCACGACGAGGGCAAGCCCCACCTCATTGTTGCTCTCAAAAAAGCCTCCCGGGGGGCCAAAAACCCGCTGTGCCCCGCCACTCGCGATGGTGAAAATTCCACCCTTGAAACCGTAAAAGCCAACGGAAAGAACGTTCACCCAGATGAACAGCTCGATGTGCTTGCGCTCTCGCAGAGCCGCCAATGCGATAGCCGTCATCAACTGAATTTTCAAGACCCTGGCGAGTAGATCCCATGAGAGCAGGGGATAAAAAGCAAAGGCAGTGGTCACGCACATCCAGACGACAAACGCAAACAGCACCTTTACCGCCGGCTCCCACGGCATACTCAGTTTGTCGCGGGTGATGAACAGCGAAAGGATCGTGACGCCAGCTACTGTTGCTGCCCACGGTGCGTTGTAGGCAAACCCCCACGCCAGCTTGTGCGGATTCATGATGCTGAGCCAAGTCCACAACAACACGCCGATCCAGGTGTGACGAAGTGCGAACGGCAATGCCCCAAGGACAATGCCTAATAACAAAATGTCACGCATAGTTTGACCCTCCACAGGTGTCACCAATAGCCGTTAGTTGTCTTGGGACGTACGGGAACTTGTACCAAGCCATCGCAGGAGTTTTGCAGACTCTGCCAAAGTGGCCAATGACAAAGTCACGCATGGAAGGACTCCAGCACCCCATCGGCGATACGACTGAAAAGCCCAATCTGCGCCTCAGTAGTGCTTTTCCAACTGCGTCCCTGTGCATAGGATCGCACCGTCGTTCGCTCAGGCAAGTGTTGCCACAAATCTGAAACAGCCTCAACCAGATCAGCCGCCGTTCGCCCACGCATCAAGCGCCCAGTATCGGCCGAGGTCACGATTTCCGGAATACCACCAACTCTGGTAGCCACGACCGGCGTGCCGCAAGCCATGGACTCGAGCAACACATTGGGCCAGCCCTCCCGGCTGGAGGGCAACACCACTATGTCAGCCGCGTTGTAATACTCGGCCAACTGCGTCTGATCGACACGACCCAGGAACTGGAGGCGTGAAGACACACTGATTTTGCCGGCCAAGGCTTCCAGCGCATGCCGCTCCGGACCTTCGCCCGCAATGGCCAATCGAAACCCCGGCAGGCAAGCGAGCGCCTCTATGGCAATGTGGTGTCCCTTATTTTCTACCAGGTTGCCCACACTGAGTAAGGTAGGCCCCACTGGCCAGCCGAGTACCGCCCGGGCGGCCGTCTGGGGTCGAATGTGAAACAGTTCAAGATCAACACCGTTTGGCATCATCATGAGTTTGGACGCAGACATTCCCATCTGCTCCATGGCAAGAGTCAAGGCCCGAGATACACCAATGGAGGCAATCGCGCGGCTTGAGGCCCACCGCATGAGTGTGCGCGGGATCGCATGATCAGCAATGAGATTGATGTCGGAACCCCGAGCCGTGACGGTGAACGGCTTGTTGAAGTGCCACGCCAGCAACGCGGCCGCAACGCCGTCGGGGTAATAGTAGTGGGAGTCGATCAAATCAAAGTTATAGCCTTCGTCTAGCAGACGTTTAACAGCGGGCATCGCCCCCAAGGCCAAGACAAAGGGGGCGACGTTCATGCCGACTTTGGGCGGCAACATGTAGCGGGGGTGCTGCACATCAATGCCGTGGTAACTCTCCCTCAAAGGGATGCTGGCCATGCGCGCATAGTCGCCGAAACGCGGATGAGTGGAAAAAAACCACGGAATCGGTGACACGACCCTTGCGTCAACTTTCCCAGTGGCGAGTAGCTCACGTAGCCGCGTTTCAACAAAAATTCCATGCCCCGGCCTGATACTACTTGGATACAGGCTAGAGAACAAAAGAGTGCGAGTCTTTCGAATCATGATTGGTAGCTCGGTCGTCTCCGCGCACAAAACCAGAAGCACAGCGACAAGAGAAAAGCGACAAACGCCAACACACAAACACAAGCCACTACAAACAGATGGAATCGAAGACGCCACAGCGCGCTGGCCTGGTCGCGGTTAACCTCAGTGACCATTAATTTCACCGGCGGAAATACCCCCTGCGCGATGGCCCCCAATTGCTCCAGTGAGCGCGAGACACCAGAAAATGTACGAACCAACAAGGCCCGATCGTAGGTAAACACATTGTTGCCCCACCACATATACCACTCGGGTAACCCGCTACGGTAATAGCGCCAGGCTTTTTCTTCAATAGACCAGCCAACCCTGGCACCCGGGTAAAGCGGAGCAAGCTTGAGCTGTGTTGAATTGCTGAGCAAGGCCTGACGAAGCTCAAGGGCAGACAGTGGCACCCCCACTGATTCGAAAAATTGGTAATTATTGAAAATATCAACCAGTTGCCAGCGCCCCAGTTGCCGGTTCCATATTTCGGGCCAAATATGCCCATCGCCACCAAACCCGTCAAAAGAGAACGCCCAGGACCGCACAGGCATGCCCGCGGCGAGGGCAATGGCTATGAACACATCCGCAAAATCGCCACAGTAGCCTTCCCCGCTGCCAACAATGCTGCGGTAGGTTCCGCGCAGGTCCAGCTTGATGGCCTCCCCTCTCAGCACCGGGCTGCTGCCTAGCAGGTGGCTGCCAATGGCTAACGCGCGCGCCCAGTCGTCCGGCAATGCTGCCAGCCCTAGCTGCTGTGCCACATTAATAAAAAACGGGTCAGTCGGCCCACGCTCCTGCAGGTAGCTGGGAGGAACGCTGGCCGGCGTCCAGTTGAAGTCGGCGGCGCTGGATTGGTCATGATCGATCAAAACCAACGCATTGCGCATGCGCACCAGTTCGGTGGAGCTAGTCAGGTACGGGGCCAGCGACAACACGGAAAGTACGAGCACAGCCAGGCTGAGCCAGACGCCGCGACGCCACCGAAATGTGGAGCGCGGCCAAGGGTCTCGCTCTACCAACATAAGCCTTCGACCTTGGCCCGAATGGCAGCACGGTTGGGCACATTGACCAGGTCAAGCACGACCTGGTCGGGTCGGCAGCGACTAGCCAGTGTGTCAAAAACCGTGCGATCGGCGAGCCCAACAACCAGCACTTCAGACTCTTCAATGACGCCCTCCATATCGGCACGCAACATCTTGCCAATGTGTGGCAGATGCTTCTCGATAAAGATGCGATTGGCACCCAGCAGTTGGGCCAGACGGACCTCGGGGTCATAAATGGAAAGCTGCATGCCCTTGCCAATCAATTGTTCGGCCAGGCTGACCAGCGGACTCTCGCGCAGGTCGTCGGTCCCGGTCTTGAATGACAGGCCAACAAACCCAATCTTGCGCTTGCCAGTGGCCAACAGCTTTTGCAGCGCCAGGTCGAGATGATCGCGGTTGGACGGCATGATGCCCGCCAGCATGGGAATCTCGACGTCATGTATTTTTGCGAGATAGGTGGTGGCGCGCAAATCCTTGGGCAGGCAGGAGCCACCGAATGCGAAGCCAGGCTTGAGGTAAGCGCGTGAAATATTGAGATGGGTGTCCTGGCACATCAGGTCCATCACCTCAAACGCATCAACACCCAATGCATCGCAAAGGCGGGCTGTCTCGTTGGCGAAGGTGATCTTGAGCGCATGGAAGTTGTTGCAGCTGTACTTCATCATTTCAGCCGAACGCACCGAAGTTGACAAAAACTTGCAGG
>NZ_JAAFHA010000108.1 GCF_010365055.1 Rhodoferax sp. | reverse complement strand
CCGCATTGAAGCGAATGGTGTTGGCGAAAACTGGTGCGGGTTTGAATACCTTGCCGTCGGTGCCCACATTCGCGGCCGAGTACCAAACTTGCGTTTCGTTGCCTGCTGCCGTAACCATAGAGCCAAAGCGCAGGCGAACCACGCCAGTGTCGTAATCCACGTGGCCAGAAACATCGGTGCCAACGAAGTCCCCCGCCAAGTTGGCCGACACATTCATCAGGCCGCCAGCCAGGCGTGTTGCCAGGACTTGCACAGACCCAGTGCGCAGCGGTGCCACCGGTGCACGAAACGTGACCTCGTCGACCGGGCGACCATCCATGGAGGTCAACAGCGATTTGACCGACACCGTGGAAGATGCCGCCGTTGCCCACGCATCCAGCGTCACTTCACCAGACTGGTAGTTCAGCGTGCCTGCTTTGACGGCATTGCCGGTGGCCACGTCCAGGCTGTAGTACAGGTTCCCCGCGCGGTCAAAGTAGGTGCGCCCGCCCAGCGTGAAGTTCACACTGCCCGGCACAATGTTCTCGGAATACTGATCGGTCAGGTCGAACTTGAGGGCACTGGTGCTGATGGGTGCGCTGATGGCAGAGTCCGCGTCCATGGTGCGGTATTTCACGACCACCTTCGCCGACTCGTCATTGGGCATGTTGGCCCCAACGGGGAAATATTCCCAGCCTTGGAACAGCCACCGTCGCATCGCGATACCCTGCGCATTGTTGCCAATTGGCACCCATGCGTATTTGGCCAGGGGCATCCCAACTGTGGTCTCAGTTCGGAGGTTGAGTATCCCGGTGACGTAGTCCACCGCGCCGTAATCTGCGCCCAAGGTATCGCGCAAACGCCCCTGCCCGTTGTCGCGCACCGTCTTGTACGGGTCGCGAGGCGGAAACATGGTCATCGTGACCGGGTCATAGGGGTTGTAGAGCAGGTTCCAGGTCACTTCCACCGTGTTAGGGCGAAGATTAGCCTTGGACAGCGTCAGCGGCACATTCCCGTTGATGTCACGCAAAGGTGCCGGAAACTCCTGCACATCCGGCGGGCCATACGCATAGTCCACTGTGTAGATCTGACCACCGGCTGGAAGCAAAGTGGGCTCAAGATTGATGAGTCCCGTCTGATACCGCACCGCCCCTGTCGCGCTGCCGGTAATGTTGCCCTTGCCATCGTCCGTGGCGGTACGCGCCGTGCCATCGTTCCACCTAATCACGACCGTACCGGGCGTGATGCCCGTCTGGGCCAACTGCAGCGGGATTTTGAGGGGCGGCAGTGTTGCGTAAGCGCGGTTGATGTAGTTGACCCGGGATCCCCAGTTCAAGATGATTTCACCGCCCACATCCGGCAAAGCCCCCAAAGTGACCGCCACCGTACCGGTGACATAGCTCACAGTGCCCGCGCCATAGGCCACATCAGAGCCCACCAGCTTGCCACCGCCGTTGTCGCGCAGGTCGTACCACTTCCCGTTGGATCGGTAGCTCACCCGAGTGGTGGCAGGTGCCGGAGGAGGACTGATCGTTTGGATGTAGTTGTAGGCCCGAGTCTCCTGCGACACAAAAATGCCTGCGGAGTCGGCCAGTTGCAGCGGAGCACCCGCAGCTTTGTAGGTGATGGTCTTGCTGCCACCGATGGACGGGGACGAAGGTGCCAGGGTGGCCGTACCGCGCGCGTAGTCCACGGTGCCAATGACGGTCGTGCCCTGCAAAAGATCGCCGGACGAATCGGTGAGTGCACCACCGGAGTAAGCAATATTGAGCGTACCCGGAAAAACCGGATTGCCAAAGTACAGCGCCACGTTGGGGTTGAAGCCAATGGAGGTGGTGATCGAGACAAAGCCGTTGGAGGAATCCACCACCGTGTCGTACTCACCCGCTGCGTTGGCATCAATGACCGGGATCTCCGTCTGCGCACTGGGTACCAGCTGGGTAAAGATCGACTTGGCCTTGGCACTCAGGCTGCCAATGCTCACCGCTTCCATCAAAGGCACCACACCGAAATACTGTGCAGCGTCGGCGACCGTCGTGTCACGAACCAGGGCAGCAGAAGCTTGTTTGCGAAAGAACTCGCTGGGGGGCGAACCGATGAAATCAAAACGCAGCGCGTCACTGAGGTCGGCCGTGACAACGAGCGCTTTGTATTCCTGTCCGTTTTCTTTGATGAAGGTACGCAGCACTGAGGCTGTGCGGGTGACACGAACGTACTGCAGTTTCTCCGTGCTGATGCTCTCGTTTTGCACAATCAGAATCGTGTGGCCGATCGCCGGTGCGGTGCTGCTCGGCATCTGAAACAACTGAATCGAGCGCTGGCCGATGATGTGGTTCTCAAACAGGAAGCCTGCCCAGGCGGGTCCGGGTGCAAGGTACGCCTCAACGCGCTTTTTGGCTGAATCTCGCCGATCAAACACTTCCTTGGTGCTGAACAGCGTCACGCTGACGTTGGGGTCGCTGGGCGGGTCGGCCACGATCACGTTGGAGCCCAGGTAGGTGTCGGTGTCCGGGGTCTGCACGCTTACGTGCACTTTGCGCAGATTGACGCGGCCGCCTGCCCGGTCCAACTCCGAGATGTCGGGAAAGATGGCGTTGCTGGTGGCGTCCTGAATGACGTTGGCAGTGGGCGCGCCGCCCCCTTCCGCAACATCGAGCATGACTTGAGACGCGACCAACTTGATGTCGCCTGTAAGAATTGGCATTGAGAGACTCCGCAGGAATTGGGGAAAGACTGGAAATGAGGACTGAGAATGAGGTTCAGATTTGCATCAAGCGCAGGGTGATGCGATAGAAGTCAGACTCCGACCGTGCCGGAAATCCCTTGACGGGTTCTGCCTCCACGGCGGTCTCCGAGTGACGAAAGGCCACTGTCAACACGCGTGCGTCAAGCAGCGTCAGCTCAAAACTGCCTGTGTTGTCTGCCAGTGGCGATGCAGCCCACGCGTGCAAGGTGTTCACCACCTGGCGCGTGACCCATGCCATATCGGCAGCGCCAACCAGCGTCATGGGCCTTCCCGCCTGGCGCACAGCCGACTGGACCAAGAGTGCACCGTTCAACAAGTAAGACACGGTGGACACCGCTGGGCTCCAGGCGTGTTCGTCAATCCACAGAAGGTCGTCGGGCAGGGATAACGTGGCCCCATCGGTGAGGTTTTTAAGTTGCATGGCAGAAATTAGTAAAAGTAGGAAAACGAGGTCGACTTCAGGCAGCTCGTCTGCATGCCGATCGTGATCAGGCCGCCCTCATCAGACAGCCCGCATCTGGGCGCTTTGCAGGAGTTGCAGCAGCCGCCCCTCATCGCGCTCGTCAATTTGGGCACTAACCTGGCGGCCGCCAGCGGCCAACTCCACGCGCACCGTGCGGGTCGAGCTTGATGGCTTATCGAGTACGGGGCGCGCCATGCTGGTGCCCCTAGTTGCCGGGCTGACCAGTCCACCCGTAGCAAAGCCCTGCACATGCTGGGCCAAGGCCTGTGCTGGCAGCGTTAAGTTGTTGAGCGACTCAAACAGACCAGCACCAAACCTGGCAACAGCGCCCCGATTCACCACAAACTCACCCGGGGTCAGCATCGCGGGCACGGTGTCTGACTTGGCTATGCCGCCGCCCCGGTAAAACTCGCCCTGGTGCTGCTCCATGTAGTCCATCAGATCGCGCTCTACGTCCTTGCCCCATATCAGCGGCTGAGCCATGGCTTGACGCCACGTCTGCTTGATGGCATCGACTTTCTGTCGCTCATTGGCGGTGAGTTGTTTGCGTGTGAGAAGGGATTCGAGTTGATTGCGATCGACTCGCGCCTGCTGGCCGTAGCTCTTCATGGTGTCCCACTCCATGTTGATGCTCAGTGAAGCGCCATAGTTGTGGCGCAGCCACGCGTTGTTGTCGCGCATCGCCTGCAGGCCGAGCTCGATCATTTGCTGCGCTTCAGCCGCGTCTTTGTTGCGCTTGATCGGATTGGACCCTGGATTTACCGGCCCACCGGTGGCGAATTTGGCAACCCCGGCAACCCCGGCAAAACCGCCAGCCATGCTATTTGCCAGCTTTGCCAAGACTCCCCCACCGTACTTGCGCACCGCCGCCTTGCGCAGCACGAAAGCGCCAGCATCCAATGTGCGTGGCACCGTGTCCTGGTCGCCCGAGCCTGGTACCGCGCCGCCACTCATCCGTGAGAATGCAGCAGAGGTCGCAGAGACTGAGCCACCGTCCGCGAAATGCGGCAGACCACCGGGTACACCACTGCCCACCAGTCCACCCGTAGCTTTGGTTTCCACCTTGGTCACGTAAATAGTGTGCGTGCTCGAGGTGTTTTGACCGTTGAGGCTTTGAATCTGGGACCGTGCTGCGTCCGCATTGGTACTGACGTTGTGTTTGGACTCGGTATTGATCCGGTCCAGCGCACGGATCATGCCCTCGACGTTGGTGATCGAGGCTTGCGCTTTTTCTGTGGTGACGCGCAACTCCAGCAGGGAGTTCTCTTTGGCATAGGCGGTGAGCTTGTCCAACGCCGCCTTGGCCTGCGTCACATCGGCGTTGACCGGAAGCGTTTTCCCTTCTTTTAGTAGCTGCTCGTACTCCTGCAATTGCTTTTGTGCCTGCTCCAGATCGGCCTTGATGGGAATCAGTCGTTCCTTTTCTGCCAGCGCCTTGTCCAGATCCCCAATGGCTTTATCAAAGCGGGTGGTGTCCGCATCAAGGGTGACCTTCAGTCCCTCTTTGAGTTTGGTTGTTATCTGGTCGATCTGGGTTTCGGTATCGGCAAGGGTTTGCTTGATCTGATCGCGCGCGGCAACGGCTGACTTGGCTGCGTTTTGGTGCGCCAGTCCTTCAGCGTCCAGCGCCTTGTTAAGTATGTCTTCGGACTCCCGAATGTCCTGAATGGCTTTGTTGACACCTTCCTTGCCCTTGACCACTGCGGCATCCGAATCCTTGGTCTTTTGGGCCAATTCAGCGCGCAACTGGTCAGCCTGGCGCATCAGGTCTTGGGCGGTTGTGTACTCCTGCTTGCTGGCGGCTGCGCGTGACTGCGCCTCCAGTTTGGCGACTTCTGAGAACCCCTGCTCGGACTGCTTGCGAGCCTCCTCAGCCTTTTTGGCCTCGGTGGTTTGTGAGGTGGCCACCTGTGCGGCCAAGTCCATGGCCTTTTGCGCCAACTGCCGTGCCAACTCAAACTCGCCGTTGGCCAGCGCCTCTCTAGCCTTGGTCTGCAACTCGACCACTTGGCGTTTGCGGTCCTCGGTTGCCTCGAATTCGGTTAACCCCAAGCGACGCAATTCCCGAATCTTGTCCTCGGTGCTCATCGTGAGTTGGCGTTTTGCCTCCTCAATGCGCTGGACCTCAGCCAAATGCCGGTTGGCCTCAGCGTTCAAGGCATCAATGTGAGCCTTGTACTCGGTAGCGGCTTGCGCCATCGATTGGCGTTTGGTGGCGAGAATCTCGTTTTCCACGCGGGTGACGTTGGCGCTGCGCGCGCCCTCGGTGAGCCCTTGACGTGCGGCCTCTGCAATCCTGGCCTTGGACTCGTCATCGATGAGTTTCAAGGTGTCCGTGGTGGCCTGGCGGCGCAAGGCGGTCTGCTGGGTCAGTGCGTCGGTGAGCAGTTGTGTGGACTTAGCGATCTGAGTCGCCTCGGACGCCGTGGACAGGTCCAGCGCCGTCTGTTCCTGCTGATAGCGTGCCTTGACTGCGTCGATCTGGCGCTGCAGGCCCGCCTCCACCAGCGTGGTCAAGCCCTTGTAGGCCTCGGCCATTTTGCTGGTGGCATCTGTCACGACCGCGTTGGCCTTGGTGACCGCCTGCTCAACCTCGCCTAGGCGAGATTTAAGCTTTTCTACTGCAGAGTGAACCGCCTCAACACCTCGGCCGACTGCCTCTTGCGTGCCCTGACGCACGGCCTCCAGTCGCTTAGCAATTTCTTCTGCGGTATTGGCCACGGCCGTCATGGCACCCTTGGCAGCATCGGATCCCTTGCTGGCGTCCGCATACATCTGGGCAAAAACCGCATTCATCTCGGCCAGGCGGTCTTGATGGCGCTTGGTGGCAGCAGCAATGGTGTCCGACGTGAAGATCGCTGCAAACGCTTCCCACTGAAAGCGCATCAACTCAATGCCCTTCATCAGCATTTCCACCATGAAGATGCCCGCCTTACGAACGATCTCAAATTTCTCAGACAGCCAGGTACCGATTTCCCAGCCAAGCAAAAAGGCACCCAGCACCGCGAAGGCTGTTTTGAGCACACCCACGCTGGCCACTGCTGCCGAGACGGACAGGTTGGCTGTCGCCCAGGCGGCTGAGGTGGCCGCTGCTGCCGTGACGGCTGCCGCTCCTGCGGTTTGCCAAGCAATGATCAGGGCTGGCAGCAAGCGGTAAACCAGTGCGGCCAGTCCTACTTCCGCTATTTTCTTGAGCCACTGCATCACGACATCGAAGTTGGTCGCAAGCCAGGTGAGCGCCTCAGAGAGCTTTTTGGTTATGCCCGTGGCTGCATCGACTTGCGATATCCACTGGCCGAATGCGTTTTGCAGTCGGGTGAAGGCCTGACTCACCGTTTGGGGCAACTGCGCGTACTCGGCAGCCAGCTTTTCCTTTTGACCCATCAATGCATTGACCACCACGTCGGCGGTCAGTCTTCCTTCTTCGGCGAGCTTGCGCAAACGGCCGATGGGGACGTTCAGACCATCGGCCAGGGCTTGGGCGAGACGGGGGCTGTTTTCCACCACGGAGTTGAATTCTTCGCCACGCAGCACGCCAGAGGCCAGGGCCTGCCCAAACTGCAACAAGGACGACTGCGCCTCAGTGGCAGACGCACCGGAGATGCGTAGGGCCTGCGAAATGCTCTCGGTGATGGTGAGCGCGTCTTTCTGCTCACCGCCCAGCATCCGCACGGCTTGCTGCAACTTGCCGTACAGCGTGGAGACTTCTGCAATCGGCACACCGATGCGCTGGGCAATGTCAAACAGTGCCTTCTGTGCGGTGACAAATTCGTTCTGGCCGATGGTGGCCAGCTTCAAGCGCGCCGACATCATGTTCCAGGCGTCCGCAATCTGCACGATCTCCTGAACCTTGCCTGCGGCCCAGCTAATCGACAGAAACGCGAGCAACTGCGTCTTTGCGGTGTTGATCTGATCACCGAAGGCAGAAACACCGGCCTTGACCTCGGCCATGCCTGTGGCCGCCTTGGTGCCCGCCGTTTTTGCGCTACTGGCGAGCGTGTCCATGCTCTGCTGTGCTTGATTCAAGGCGCGTTTGAGCCCATCGTCTGCGCCTTCTAACGCGACAAGAATGGAAATTCGTTTGGCCATTTTTAGTCGTCCAACGTGCTGATTTGGTTTTCTATTGCTATCGCCAGTTGGGGCATGCGAGCCTCCACCAGCCTTTCGATATCAAGGCGCTTTTTGATGACCACGCGCGGCACCAATACGGCAATGGGGATGTCCGCACCCCGTTTGATGCGCTTGATGCCCTCTGCTTTGCGGTAGCGTCGCTTGAATCCTGCGAGCGGTTGAGCATGTTCCTTGAGGTTCTCGGCCATCAGGACAATATTGCCCTTGGCGTTTTTGATGAAGTAGGCGTTGCCGCCCCGCATCAGAGCGGCAATCTGGGCCTTGAATTGTTTGCGCCCGACCCGGCCATGCAAGGGGATCAGCATCTTTGCGCCGATCTGGCCGCCATATTCGTGCATGCCCGCCCAGTCAACCTTGGCACCCACATACAACGCTGGCAGTCGGGTCGGGTCCTTATTAATCATTCGGGCAGTGAAAGCACGCAAAAAAGACTTTTTGACCACTGACATGTGCGCCATGACATGGGCACGCACCTCGGTCTTGATTTCCACCGCCTGGGCAGTGATCGCCTTGGCAGTGGCCACCTTTACGTTTTCGCGAAACGCACCGCCCCACTGGCGCAGTTGGGCTTTGGCGGCTGCGCTATCGATGGAGAGGGAAATTTTCATGAAGAAGGTCGTCGTGAGGTGGAATGGTCAGTTAACTGATCCAGGGTTTGGTCGAGGTTTTTGGCATCGCCCCGGGTGCCCACTGCTATCAGGGACAGCAACTGAGCATCGTGCGCTCCGTCCTGGCGGTTGATGGCGTACAAGAAGCCATGCAACTGCGCCAGGGTGTAGTCCAGGATGTCGGGTAGCCGGTGGCCTCTTGTGATCAGCCGCTGGATGGCGTCGAACCAGTAGCCTGCGTCGGCATTTGCACTGGTGGTGGTGGCGGTGTTACGAGGGTCCTCGCCTGACCGAGCAGTCCGTCGAGTTTGGGCATCACCGTTCGGGTAAAAAAATCGGCGTTCACCTCAATCACCTTGGCGGCCAGCACAATGGCCTGGTCAGCGGCCAGTTCGTCGACCCACTGGCGCGGTTTGCCCACCGCAATGGCAATCGCTGACAGCAAGTCGTCGCCGCGCTCACCAAACAGTGCCAGCCAGTCGATCTCTGTCTTGGTCAGGTGCTGCATCACCGGCGAGATGGCCCGCAAAAAGGCAGGCATCTGGCCAACCTTGAGGGGTTTGATCGCCAGAGTCTCGCCATTGATGCTCAGCTCGAGCGCCTGGGGGATGAGTTTTTCCAAATCAGTCATGGTGGTGGCTCCGTTTTTTGCTCACAGCTGCACGATCCGACCGAATTGACCCAGCACCGCGTCATACGGCTTGCTGGAATCGGCCAAGAGCGAACCTTCCAGGTCAAACTTGTTGTAGTCGTTGGAGATCAGTGCCAATTCTTTCAAAGGATCGAACGCCACCCGGTACAACTCCACCAGAACACGGGCGTTGCTCTGGGCTGTGTTCAAACCTTCCAATCGCAAGTAGCGCTCGGGTAGCGGTTGCGTGAAGATGCCGATCTCCGACACATCACCAAACGCGTAGCTGGCCTTGAATGGCGCAATAAGACCCGTGGTGTCCAAATACTGGACCGCACCGAAATCCGTGTCCACCGTGTACTGAGTACCCAGCGTCAATGTGGTCGGTGTGGCCGCGCTGTCCTTGACTACCAGGGTGGTGACCTTGGGATGCGCCAGAAAGTAACGGTCGCCCACCATCGGTGCGACCCCACCAATGGGCTCATTGGTGACCGTGCCCCCGGTGCTGGCCACAGCTGTGCCGTACAGGGCGAGCGCCAGGTTTTCTTTGGTGAATTCCTCGACCGACATGCTGACCGTGGCAGATTTGCTCTTGATCATGCGGTGATCCAGCGAACGCTGGCCGGACTGCGACTCAAAGTGCTCCAGCACCTCGGTTTTAAGGGAAAGCTTCAGGTCGGCGACGTTGCCGGGAGAGCGAACCTCAATGGGGTTGCCCAGAGGATCGCGTTTGCCGAGGTAGACCCGGCCCTGGAAGGATGCGTAGTAGCTCATTTGGAAATTTCCTCTGTGGGTTTGGAAGTTGGATTGAGAGAGTGTGGGCTGTTGGGCACGGACGAAGAATTCGGCTTGCCAGGCTTGGCGGAACTGGAAGCGCTGGAAGGACTAGACGCACTGACACGGCGTGCGACCTCTAGGTCGATCAGCCACTGGCCCTGGTTGTCGTCAATCGACAGGACTGCGCCTGCAGAACATCGCGCTCCGGCGTGTTCATGGGGTTTGAGAAGTTCAATTTGCACTGGATTTCCTTTCAAGGTGCCTCTGTGTTCACCCAAGCTGCGATATGTCTGCGGCCAGGGTCCGGTAAGTGATCTGGTAGCGCGCTGGCATAGCTGCCAGGTCTGCGTCTGCGTCCTCCTCCTGCCAGTCGCAGTCAAGCTCCTGCAGTCCAATAGCCAGACCGTCGAAGGGGCTGTGCGCAAAGAGCGCCCGGTGTGCGGCAACCAGTAATTCATCCGCCACCGCATGCGCCAGACGCGAGCCGTCGTCACGGGCGACCGAGGTGACACGCAACACCAACTGACGCTCGACCCGGTCGTTGGGGCGCGCGGTGACCTGATCAGATTCAGGCACCAGCAGTAATGCCGGTGACTGCTCCCGCGTGACCGGCGTTGTGGGGGAGCGGATCAGGGTGGCACCCGATGTGAGAGCGACCGTCTCCAAAATGGATGTGATGGCCTGCAAGATGCGTTCACGAACGGAGAGCGCCACGGCTACACCTTGGTGAGCGTGGCCCGACACTCCGAGCCATCACCAACAGCCCGCACTTCACGCACCTCGTAGGCCTGACCGTCAACCGACAGTCGCGCCCTGGCTTTCAAACCGGCAAGACTGCTGGCCGGATAGGTGATCGTGTAATCACGCCCCATGGCCAGCCCATCGAGCAGATTCTCATCAGGCGCGCGAAATCCGACCTGAGCCAGCATTGGCCTTGCGGACTGATCAATGATCCAAGTCACCTCTTTCAAGAGCCCGGCGCTCGCTGCCGACGCGTAAATCGATTCGATCATGCCCATGACAAGCTAACCCGATCAGGCCACGGTCAGTTTGACCAGAACACCCGGGCGGTGGCACATCGGCAGCGGATTGGCTTGCGTGTGCAGATCGGTGCCGCGTTCGAATTTGCGTGGCTGCTGCTTGGCATACAAGACCTGACCCAGCGTATTGGCGGTCTCGTTGAAGTCCGCCGGTGCAAAGTAGGTGCTGAAGGTGTCCACGGTGCCCACCGGGAACGCGTGCGCCTCACCAGCCGCGATGAAGCGCCGACTCACGCCATTGAGGTCGGTGGCTTGGCCGCGGTATTCCTCGAAGGTCAAGCCGCCAAAGTTAAAGCCTGCACGCATGTCGTTGATCAGCACCGCCCCTTGCTGCCAGTAGGTGTAGGCCTGCTCGACCTTGGGGTGGCCCGTGAGCGCATCAAAGAACTCGGGCGAGCACAGGACGTGAATGCCGGTCATGAATTCACCCTTAAGGTGAATGGCACTTACATAAGCGGCATGACGTCGAGGTCACGAGCGTAAGCACTTGAATTTGAATACAAAAAGAGGTGACTGACCCGTGGATTGAT
>NZ_JAAFHA010000107.1 GCF_010365055.1 Rhodoferax sp. | reverse complement strand
AGCTGGAGCCGCTTTCTTAGCTGGAGCCGCTTTCTTAGCTGGAGCCGCTTTCTTAGCTGGAGCCGCTTTCTTAGCTGGAGCCGCCTTCTTGGCTGGAGCCGCCTTCTTGGCTGGAGCCGCCTTCTTGGCTGGAGCAGCCTTCTTGGCTGGAGCAGCTTTCTTGGCTGGAGCAGCCTTCTTGGCTGGAGCAGCCTTCGTTACGGGAGCGGCCTTTTTTACGACCAGTTTTTTTGCAGTTGCCATCGTTGTTCTCCTTGATCAATTTACTAAGGGCACTTCATGCCAGTCACAGCGCATGAAGCGATGCATGGTGCTGGGTTCAAACCCAGTACCATGAACCAGGGCACACAAGTCACCGCTACCTTCACTAAGGCAGTCAGCAAGATGTGAAATTCTTATTGTCATTTTTTCAGATCAATCCCAAGACAGCGCACCACCGGATTGATATTCAATGACACGGGTCTCGAAAAAGTTGCGCTCTTTCTTGAGGTCAATCATTTCACTCATCCACGGAAACGGATTCTCTTCGTTGGGGTAAAGCGTCTCAAGACCGATCTGCGTGGCGCGGCGGTTGGCGATGTAACGCAAGTAGCCTTTGAACATGGATGCATTCATACCCAGCACGCCGCGGGGCATGGTGTCTTCAGCGTAGCGGTATTCCAGTTCGACAGCTCGCTCGAAAAGCGCCTTGATTTCAGCCTTGAACTCTGATGTCCAGAGTTGCGGGTTTTCAAGCTTGAGCTGATTGATCAAGTCAATGCCAAAGTTGCAATGCATGGATTCATCGCGCAGGATGTACTGGTACTGCTCGGCGGCTCCGGTCATTTTGTTTTGACGCCCCAGGGCCAGAATTTGCGCAAAGCCAACATAGAAAAAAAGACCCTCCATTAGGCAGGCAAAGACGATCAGCGACTTCAACAGGGTCTGGTCGGTCTCGTGAGTTCCTGTTTTGAAGGCCGGGTCCATGATGGCTTCAATGAACGGGATCAAAAACTGGTCTTTGTCGCGGATCGACTGGATCTCGTTGTAGGCGTTGAAGATTTCGCTCTCATCCAGACCCAGCGACTCCACGATGTATTGATAGGCATGGGTGTGAATGGCTTCTTCAAAGGCCTGGCGCAACAAGAACTGGCGACACTCTGGCGCGGTGATATGGCGGTAGGTGCCAAGCACAATGTTGTTGGCCGCCAGTGAGTCTGCAGTGACGAAAAAGCCCAGATTGCGCTTGATGATGCGACGCTCGTCGTCGGTCAAGCCGTTGGGATCTTTCCACAGCGCAATGTCCCGCGTCATGTTGACTTCTTGCGGCATCCAGTGGTTGGCACAGCTGGAGAGATATTTCTCCCACGCCCACTTGTACTTGAAGGGAACGAGCTGGTTGACGTCGGTCTTGCCATTGATGATGCGCTTGTCAGCGGCATTGACGCGGTGGGGGCTGATGGTAACTTCGGGTCGGGCCGGGCCATCATGCAGTGTGTGACCCTCGGCGGATGGCAGCGACGGCTCTGTCGAGCGGCTGCTGGATGAGCCGCGAGCATGAGGCAATGGCGGTGTGGGCTTGACTTCTTCGTCCCAGGACAACATAGATGGTTCCAATCAGCAGATTATGAGAGCAGCGAAATGAAATGAAAAGTATTCATTCATATCGTGACGGTATTGTGTTGATGAGTGTGGTGCAGCAACATCGCGTCGACACGATATGTCGAGGGCATGAAGGTCATTGGCATGACTCGCAGGTTGGATCGTCGAGACCGCAAAACTTGATGTCGGTTGCAGGACCGGCCGCCATCTGCATTCTTGCGGTGGCCGCCGCAGCGTCGAGTGCACTCATGCCGGTACTGCCAGGCTGCAACTCGCTGCCTGAAGACACTGCATTCATGCGCCCGGCGGTGACGGTCGACTTCTCGGCATGGGTGGCCGACATGGTGCGCAGATAGTAGGTGGTCTTGAGGCCACGAATCCATGCCAGCTTGTACGTGTCGTCCAGTTTTTTGCCTGAGGCGCCCGCCATGTAGATGTTGAGCGATTGGGCCTGGTCAATCCACTTCTGGCGCCGCGCCGCGGCTTCCACCAGCCAGCGCGTTTCCACCTCAAAGGCGGTGGCATACAAGGCCTTGATGTCGGCTGGCACCCGGTCGATCGGACTCAGGGAGCCGTCAAAGTGTTTCAGGTCCATCACCATGACATCGTCCCACAGCCCCAGGCGCTTGAGGTCCTGCACCAGGTAGCTGTTGATGATGGTGAATTCGCCTGACAGGTTGGACTTAACTGACAGGTTGCCAAAGCAGGGTTCGATGGAGGCGTCAACACCGATGATGTTGGAGATGGTGGCGGTGGGCGCGATGGCCGTGCAGTTGGAATTGCGCATGCCGTCCCTGGCAATCTTCTGGCGCAGAGCTTCCCAGTCCAGCGTGGATGATCGATCTACTTCCACGTAGCCGCCGCGCTCGTGCGCCAGCATGTCCAAGGTATCAATTGGCAAAATGCCCTGATCCCAGAGTGAACCTTTGTAGCTGGCGTACCGGCCCCGTTCATGTGCCAGTTCGGTGGACGCCCAGTAGGCGTAGTAGCAGATGGCCTCCATGGAGGTGTCGGCAAATGCCACGGCCGCATCGCTGGCGTAGGGGATGCGAAGCTCATACAGACTGTCTTGGAACGCCATCAACCCTAGACCCACCGGCCGATGCCGCACATTTGAGTCGCGTGCCTTCTTGACCGCGTAGAAGTTGATGTCAATCACGTTGTCGAGCATGCGCATCGCAATCGTGATGGTTTTTTGCAGCTTGGCATGGTCAAGCATTTTGGTGGTGCTGCCCGAGCCTGTGGGGGCGTCCTTCAGGTGTTGCAGCAGGTTGACCGAGCCCAGGTTGCAGACGGCGGTCTCTGTGTCGCTGGTATTGAGCGTGATCTCGGTGCACAGGTTGCTGGAGTGAACCACGCCGACATGCTGCTGCGGGGAACGGATGTTGCAGGCGTCCTTGAACGTGATCCAGGGGTGACCGGTTTCAAATAGCATGGTGAGCATTTTTCGCCACAGGTCCGCCGCTTGCAGTGTGCGTGTCGGTTTGATCTCGCCGCGGGCGGCTTTCTCCTCATAAGCGACGTAAGCAGCCTCAAAATCGGCGCCAAACTTGTCGTGCAGATCGGGCACATTGTTGGGTGAGAACAGGGTCCATTGGCCTTTTTCCATGACGCGACGCATGAACAGGTCAGGAACCCAGTTGGCCGTGTTCATGTCGTGGGTCCGGCGGCGATCATCGCCGGTGTTTTTACGCAGCTCCAGGAATTCTTCAATGTCAAGATGCCAGGTTTCGAGGTAGGTGCAAACCGCGCCCTTGCGCTTGCCGCCCTGGTTGACCGCCACCGCCGTGTCATTCACCACCTTCAAGAACGGCACCACGCCTTGCGACTCGCCATTGGTTCCCTTGATGTGGGCCCCCAGGGCACGCACCCGCGTCCAGTCGTTTCCCAACCCGCCGGCGAACTTGGACAGCAGGGCGTTTTCTTTGATGGATTCGTAAATGCCGTCCAGGTCATCAGGAACGGTGGTCAGGTAGCAGCTTGACAGCTGCGAACGCAGGGTGCCGCTGTTGAACAGCGTCGGGGTGCTGGACATGAAATCAAAAGAGGAGAGGACTTCATAGAACTCGATCGCGCGCGCTTCACGGTCGATCTCATTGAGCGACAGCCCCATGGCCACGCGCATGAAAAACGCCTGCGGCAATTCAATGCGGGCCTTGCCGACATGCAGAAAATAGCGGTCGTACAGGGTTTGCAGTCCCAGGTAATCGAACTTCAAGTCGCGTTCTGCCTTCAGTGCGGCCGCCAGTCGCGGCAGATCAAATTGCTGGAGCTTTTCGTCGAGCAATTCGTGGTCGATCCCCTTTTTGATAAATTGGGGAAAATAATCGACGTAAGCCTGTGCCATATCAGCCTGCATCACATCGTGGCCCAGGACTTCGTTGGCCATGGTGTGAAACAACAAACGCGCGGTGGCATAGGTGTAGTCGGGGTCTTTCTCGATCAGCGTTCGCGCCGCCAGGATGGAGGCCTTGTACACCTCGTCCATCGGAACGCCGTCGTACAGGTTGCGCATGGTCTCCGCCAGGATGGGCTCAGGCTTGACGTCCGCTCCCAAGCCGCTGCATGCCGACTCGATGATGCCTTGCAGGCGCGCCAGATCCAGCACGATGCGCTCACCCTTGTCGATGGCATGCAACAAGGGTGTTTTGGCTGTGGTGGCGATCAATTGCTGCGCCCGCTCCTGCGAGCGCTTTTCCCGATACAAAACATAAGCACGAGCCACTTCATGGTGACCGCCACGCATCAAGCCCAACTCCACCTGATCCTGCACATCCTCGATGTGAAACGTGCCCCCGGCCGGGCGCGAGCGCATCAGTGCGTGGATCACAGTCTGCGTCAAGCCGTCAACGGATTCGCGCACGCTGGCCGAGGCGGCGCCTTGCGTGCCATGCACCGCCAAAAATGCCTTCATCATGGCAACGGCGATCTTGTTGGGCTCAAAAGGCACCACTGCGCCGTTACGGCGGATGATCTGGTACTGGCTCAATGAATGAGCTGCGGTGTCGTTGATGCCATCTGCACTGTGAAGCGCATGAACATTGGCGTGCGGGGCGGGTGATGGGTTTGAAGCAGTTTGCATCTTGTCCTCGTCTGTCATTTTGTTTTAGGGGAGGCGGTGCCGAAATGGGCAGAACCTGATCCCGGGATACAGGTTTGCGTCGGCTTTGACAAACGCTATATGTAGGGTCGACGTGATCATAAACCACTACCCCTAGTGGTTGTTTGAAAAGACCCCACAGCAATCCTGACAATTGTCAGCAGCGACTTTTCGACAAGATCCCGGACGGGAAAAAATGTGTGGACAGACCCAATGCCTGCTGGAGCAGGGCCCAGTCGAAGCCACTTCCCGGATCGGTTTTTCGTCCTGGCGCGATATGTTCGTGTCCGGCAACTTGTGTGATGGGGTAGCGCTGCAGGATGGCCGCACACAGGCTCGCCAGCGTTTCATACTGACGCTCATCGAAGGGGCCGTCGTCAACCCCTTCAAGCTCGATGCCGATGGAATTGTCATTGCAGTTGCTGCGTCCCTGGTAGCTTGACGCGCCCGCATGCCAGGCGCGCTGGTCGCAACTGACAAACTGCTGCAATTCACCCTGGCGACGGATGTAGAAGTGGGATGACACTTCCATGCCCTCAATGCTTTTGAAGTAGGGGTGGGCGTTCCAGTCCAACTGGTTGGTAAAGAGGCGTTGTACCTCGTCGCCGCCATACTGGCCCGGAGGCAGACTGATGCAGTGCAGCACCAGCAGGTCAATCTCGGCCTGGCTTGGCCGGAGCCCGCAATTGGGTGAGGCGAGTTGACCCGCAAATTGGTACCAGCCCTCGCGCCACAGCGGCGAACTGTCCAGTGCTTTAGAGCGACTCATCGGACAATTCACCACTGTGCGGGGCATCAATACTGAGCCTGGCCATGCGATAACCTATTTGTCGCAGGCTCAAACCGAGGCGGGCCGCTGCGGCGGTGCGGTTGAAGCCAGTTTCACGCAGCGCCTGCATCAGTATCTCGCGTTCCTGGCTGTCGAGATGACCTTGCAGGTCGCTGGGGATGGTGACCTGCTCCTCGTTCAGCGGTGCTGCATCGCCATCCAGAAAAGACGCCTCCTGTGTCGACGGCTGTCGGACATCCAGATCAAGGTGGAGCTCATCGCTGTCACATAAGGCGACGGCGCGCTGCAACAGATTCTCCAGCTCGCGCACGTTGCCTGGCAGCGGGTCATGCGAGAGTTGTTCGAGTGCTGCTTTGGAGAGTGGTGGAACCAGCATGCCCGACTCAGCCGCGATCCGACGCAGCAAGGCCTGGCACAGTGCAGGCAAGTCTTCCCGGCGTTCGCGCAACGGTGGAATCTCAATTTCAATCACATCCAGGCGGTAATACAAATCTTGGCGAAAACGGCCCGCCAGCACTTCCAGACCCAGGTCTTTGTGCGTGGCGCTGATGATTCGGACATCGACGGGTTCTTCCTGGGGCGACCCGATCGGGCGGATACAGCGCTCCTGGACGGCCCGCAGCAGTTTTGATTGCATCGACAACGGCAGGTCGCCAATTTCATCGAGAAACAAGGTGCCGCCGTTGGCCGCCTGGAAAAAGCCATCACGGTCCTGGGTTGATCCGGTATAGGCACCTTTTTTCGAGCCAAAAAATTCGGCCTCAAGCAGACTCTCGGGTATCGCGCTGCAATTCACCGCGACCCAGGCACTGCCGGTGCGGTGGCTGCTGGCATGAATGGCCCGCGCCACCAGTTCCTTGCCGGTACCGGACTCGCCATGCACCAGGACCGGTGCCATGCTGCGTGCCACCTTGACGATGCGCTCCTTGACCCGCCTCATGCTGTCTGATTCCCCCACCAGCCGTTGCAACACGGCGTCGCTGCTCTCCGGGGGTGGCAAACCAACGCGACCGACCGGGACTGCCCGCGGGGCTGGTTCTTGTAGGGCCGAGACGATGACGGTGCGAAACTGCTTGAGGTCAACCGGCTTGGTCAAATAGTCAAAAGCGCCCGCCTTGAGCGACTCGACAGCGTTGCCTGCAGAGCCATAGGCGGTGATGACGACACAACGCTCGGGGCGCTTTCTCGCCCGGAGTTGCTGGATCAATTCCAGGCCCAGGCCATCGGGCAGGCGCATGTCGGTGATCACGACGTCAAAACGGCTCTCACCAATATGCTGCAAGGCCTCTGCCAGGTTAGCGGCTGTTTCCACCCGGTAACCTTCCCGCAACAGCGTCAACTCATAGAGCGTGCGCAAGTCTGGCTCGTCATCGACGACCAAAATCCGGGCGCCACTCAGCGTTGTGTTTGATGCCATGATTTATCAGGTGTGCGCTTGTTGGCCATGGGTCTGTGCGCGGGTGTTGGCCGGGTCCGCAGGGTCACTAGAAACTCATTGCCCTCAACGGGTTTGCCCGCCATGGTGCGCGGGGTCCGGTCGTAGCCAATGGTGGCGCCGCGCCCCTCGCATAATTCCCGACAAATATAAAGGCCCAGACCGCTGGAGCGGCTTTCTGAGGAAAAAAAAGGTTCGAACAAATGTCGCTCCACGGATTGATCCATCGGCTGGCCATCGCTCCAGACGCTCAAAACGCATTGCTCAATGGTGGTCGGCCTGACGGACACCTGAATTGCGTCAAGCTGTTGACTCGCGTAGCGCCGTGCATTGTCAAGCAAGTTGACCAGAATCCGACGCAAATGCTCGGATTCGAACGTGACTTCGACCGAGTGGGGGTGGAGTTGGACGCTGAGCCGGTGCTCGCTCGCGGTCTGGCCTTTCCAGTCCTGGCAAATTCTTTCGACCAACTCATTCAAGTCCAGGACCGGCGCTGAATTGATATTGTCAGACCGCTGTACCCGGGAGACATTGAGAATATCCTCCACAATTTTGTCCAGCCGCTTGGCGTTTTGCTGCACCATCCGGGTCAGTTGCTTGTGTTTGGGGTCAAGCAGTTCTTCGTCGAGCAGCGCATTGGCTTGCGCAATGGCTGCGAGCGGGTTGCGAATTTCGTGCGCAACGGCCGTGGACATGCGGCCCATACTGGCCAGCTTCTCGGTTCGGATCCGCGCTTGCATCTCGCGTTGATCTTGCAGAAACATGACACACAATTGCTCGTCATCTCCTGCCTGCGAGGCCGTCAGTTGGGTGCGCACCTCTATGTGCCTGGGGCCTTGACCGGCCGGATGAATGGTGACATCGGCCTGCTGGGTGGGATGCCCGGCAAAACTGCGCTGCGTCAAATCAACCAGGCCCTGCCATTCAACCAACGCGCTGAGAGCAAAAGACCTTTCCCCTGGCCTGCGTCCAAAACCCATCAACTGGCGGGCAGCCGGGTTGGCGGCACGCACAATGCCGCGTTGATCAACGACCAGAATGCCTTCAGTCAGAGATTCAATGACCAGCTCGTTGACCCGTTTCTGTACCCGTGCGGCCAGCTGGCTGCGTTGCGCCCGTAGCTCCACTTTGACGAGACGAGTCGCAATCTGGCTGGCTAGCAATGAAATGACAAAGCACCCTGCACCGGTGAGCGCTGCCTGCAAAAAATGAGCGGCCATGTCCCCCGGTGCTTGAATGGACATCCAGGTGGCGTAACCAAACAGCAACAAGGTGACCCCCGCCGCCGTGCCCATGGCCACCAGCAACGAGCCCAGAATGGCCGCCATCAGAATCGGCAGGGCGAACAAGGGTGTGTAGTTGATGCTGTTGCCTTGCACCCATTGCAGGGCGGTGAACGCCAGCAGATCAATGCCAACCGTGCCAATCCACTGCAGGTCAAGCGTGCGGCCCAGTTGGCGCGGGCGCGTCAGCAGGCGCATCGCCAGGGCAGCGGCAAAATAGCCGATACAAATCAGGAGCAAGGCGCTGTCTTTGGAGGCCCCGAGCACAAGAATCGTGCCCTGCAGCAACATCAGTACCAGCCCTAGTGTGACGCGCGCGGTCATGAAGCCGCGCCACAGCCGCTCAAATTCTTCGGGCTTGTCGACCTTGTCTAAGCCGGGTTCAAGCAGTGAAGGACCAAACCAGGAGTGCGCGTCTGGCGGCGGCTTCATTCAAGGCTCCGCGCGCTGCCGATGATCGGCGCTGCAGTACCAGCCGTTCTTGCCCTGCACGCCATCGGCAGCTGGAAAATGGACCGAACACAGCTTGCAGCGCACCATATCCAGCGGCGGGGGCTCGACTTTTTCATTTTCACGATGCAGGCGTGGGTCCGACTGTCGGTTGGATCGCCACAGCCAAATGCCAGCCAGCACGACTACCAGAACCAAAAGAAACTTCATGGCGCGCGCCCGAGGAAAACCTCCATGACGAAGCGCGACCCGACGTAGGCCAGCAGCAGAAAACCGGCGCCAATGTACAGGACGCGCACCGCGCGTCGACCGCGCCAGCCAAAGCGCGCGCGCCCCACCAGCAACACAGCAAAGGTCAGCCATGACAGCAGGGAAAACGCCGTCTTGTGGCTCCATTTCAAAGGCGTGGCTGAGCCGTAGAGCTCATTGCTAAAAAAGAGACCCAGCAGCAAGGTGGCCGAGAGCAGCAGGAAGCCGGCGCCGACAAACCGGAAGGTCAAGCGCTCCATGGTCAGCAGTGGCATGCCCAGGCGGGAATCGGCGGCCAGGCGAATGCGCTCTTCGGTGCGGCTCATGAACCAGGCATGCACCACGGCGGCGCCGAACAGGCCATAAGACGCAATGCCCAGTGCCCAATGCAGCGGCAGCCAGGGCGAGGCACTGGCGTGCAGCAGGCTGCCCGGGAACAAAAGTGCCAGCAGTACCACCACCGCGCCCAGTGCGGACAGGGCCCAACGCGTCTGCAACAGTGGGTAAACCCGGCTTTCAATCGCATAAACGGCGGCCACCAGCCAGGCGGTCACGGACAACGCCGGTGCAAACCCAAAGCGCGGCGCCTCGCCAAACAGGCCCCAGAGCAGCATCAGGCCGTGCAGCAACCAGCCCAAGCGCACGGCGGCGCGTGCCACCCCGGTGCCCAGCCGGGCGGCACCCATGGCGGACACGCTATAGGCCACGGCGGCACCAATTGCCAAAGTCACGGTCATGGGGGAAGCACTGGCTAAAATCATGGCTACAGTTTAGCGTTTTGCATCCGGCCATTTTCTACTGGCCCCCAACCTAGGTTCCGTCCATCGGAATACCCCATATGGCCTCCGCTCTCTCCGACAAACTCTCACGCCTCGTCAAAGAAATTCGAGGCCAGGCGCGCATCACCGAAGCCAATGTGACCGACATGCTGCGTGAAGTGCGCATGGCCTTGCTGGAGGCTGACGTGGCCTTGCCCGTGGTGCGCGACTTCATTGCCCGCGTCAAGGAAAAGGCGCTGGGCCAGGACGTGTTGGGCTCGCTCTCGCCCGGTCAGGCGCTTGTCAGCATCGTCAATCGGGAACTGTCGGCCACCATGGGCGAGGGGGTGAGCGACATCAACCTGGCGGCACAACCGCCGGCGGTCATCCTGATGGCGGGCTTGCAGGGCGCCGGCAAGACCACCACCACCGCCAAGCTGGCCAAGCACCTGATCGAGAAGCGCAAGAAGAAGGTGCTGACGGTCTCGGGCGACGTTTACCGCCCCGCGGCGATCGAGCAGTTGAAAGTGGTGACGGCCCAGGCCGGCGCCGAGTGGTTCCCCAGCTCGCCGGACCAGAAGCCGGTGGACATTGCGCTGGCGGCGCTCGACTATGCGCGCAAACATTTCTTTGACGTGCTGCTGGTGGATACCGCCGGTCGCCTGGCCATTGATGAAGCGCTGATGCAGGAAATCAAGGCGCTGCACGCGGCCCTGAACCCGGTGGAAACCCTGTTTGTGGTCGACGCCATGCAGGGCCAGGACGCGGTCAACACCGCCAAGGCATTTAAAGACGCGCTACCCCTGACCGGCATCATCCTGACCAAGCTCGACGGTGATTCGCGCGGCGGCGCGGCGCTGTCGGTGCGCCAGGTTACCGGTGCACCCATCAAATTTGCCGGCACCAGCGAAAAGCTTGACGGCCTGGAGGTGTTTGACGCCGAGCGCCATGCCGGGCGCATTCTGGGCATGGGCGACATCCTGGCGCTGGTCGAGCAGGTCACCTCCGGCGTCGATATGGCGGCGGCGCAAAAGCTCGCAGCCAAGGTCAAAAGCGGCGGTGGCTTTGATTTAAATGATTTTCTGGCCCAGATTCAGCAAATGAAGCAGATGGGCGGACTGTCCAGCCTGATGGACAAGCTGCCCGCGGCCATGTCTGCCAAAGCCGGCCAGATGGACATGGGCAAGGTGGAAAAGGACATTCAGCGCAAACAGGGCATCATCCACAGCATGACGCCGCTGGAGCGGCGCAAACCCGAGCTCATCAAAGCCACGCGCAAGCGCCGCATTGCCGCCGGCGCCGGTGTGCAGGTGCAGGAAGTCAACCGCATGCTCAAGGAGTTTGAGCAGATGCAGGACATGATGAAGAAGATGAAGGGCGGGGGCATGATGAAAATGATGAAGCGCATGGGCGGCATGAAGGGCATGCCGAAGATGCCTTTCTGATAACTTGCGGGACAGGCCAAGGCGAAAGGATCGAAGTGATGGAGTTGCCTCGGTTTTCATCTGCTATTTAAGCCCGCGGGTTCAAGTACGAAGTGCACCGTTTGAAAAACGGTTGGGCCAAGAGCAAATAGGATGAGCTCTTTGTGACCAGCCAGTCTCGACGAGCAC
>NZ_JAAFHA010000014.1 GCF_010365055.1 Rhodoferax sp. | reverse complement strand
GGCTTGAGCACCGTGATGATGCCCAGCGAGTTCAACACCCGGCTGTGCATGTGTTCCACGTTGGCGGTGACGCCCTGGATGCAGTTGACATTGAGGCTGTTGACAGCGTTTTCCATGGTGGAAATCGACGTGAACAGGGCGAAGGTGATGACGGGCTCCATCACGTTCAACTGCAGTTGACCCGCCGACGCGGCCAGCGTAACCGTGAGGTCTAGGCCGATGACCAGGAAGCCAGTCTGGTTGACGACTTCAGGGATCACGGGGTTGACCTTGCCCGGCATGAGCGAACTGCCCGGCTGCATCTGCGGCAGGTTGAGTTCGTTGAAGCCGCAGCGCGGACCGGAAGACAGCAGGCGCAGGTCGTTGCAGATCTTGGTGAGCTTGGACGAGGTCCGTTTCAGCACGCCCGAAAGCAGCACGTAGGCGCCCGTGTCGGAGGTCGCCTCGACCAGGTCGCCCGCGAGGATGAAGGTGCAACCGCTGACCTCGGACAGGTGTTTGATCGCCAGCTCCGGATAGCCCGGCGCTGCCGTCACCATGGTGCCGATGGCGGTCGCGCCCAGGTTGACTTCATGCAGGAACTGGCGGACTTCGGCAAGGCGTTGCACCTCCTCACCCATGGTCGTGCCCCAGCCGTGGAACTCCTGGCCCAACGACATCGGCACTGCATCCTGCAGGTGGGTTCTGCCCATTTTCAGCACGTTCTGGAATTCACGGCCCTTGGCGAAAAAGGCCTCTTGCAGCTGAGTCAGGGCGTCCATGTAGCTGTTGAGCCGCAGGATCAAGGCCAAGCGAAAGGCCGTCGGATAGACGTCGTTGGTCGATTGCCCGAAGTTCACATGGTCGTTGGGGTTGCAGTATTGGTACTCGCCCTTTTTGTGGCCCAGGTGCTCAAGCGCCATGTTGGCAATCACCTCATTGGCGTTCATGTTGGTCGAGGTGCCAGCGCCACCCTGGATGAAGTCGGTCACGAACTGGTCGCACATTTCACCGGCGATCAAGCGGTCGCAAGCGATCACGATCGCGTCGGCGATCTTCACGTCAAGCACGCCAAGATCGCGGTTCGCCAATGCGGCCGCCTTCTTCACGTAGCCGAAGGCCTTGACGAAGTAGGGTTCGTTTGACATCGGAATACCGGTGATGTGGAAGTTCTCCTTGCCCCGCAGCGTTTGCACGCCGTAGTAGGCGGTGTCGGGCAGTTCTTTTTCGCCCAGAAAGTCTTTTTCGATTCGAGTGCTCATGGTGTTTTCCTTGGTTGGTAAAGGGCAGTGGGCAGGCAGGCGCATCGCCGCGTGCCAGCAGAAAAATGCAAGATGTGGCGCCGAGCCACAAACCCATCCGGGCCTGTGCTGGCGCTGGCGGCGACCACAAGCTGCGCCCGACAGTCCGTGGGGAGCTTGACGGGTGTGAGGCTGATCTCGAGGTAGCGATTTCGCACTTGCATGACAACAAGTCTAGGACTGCACCCTGGGCTTTAAAAGCAAATTAATTTGCAGAAAATACCTTTATGCAAAACATGCATAGTTAAAATTTTGGCGCAGAATGCGCAGACCGGTGCGCACATGGCTGGACCAAAATCAAATACTTTCCGACTGAGGGCCATGGCTTGGCCTGTCACCCAGGTTCTGGACGGCACGCTGTGCCCGTGACTCAATGCCCCCTTTTCTTCAACGAGGCCTGCCATGACGGACACCACCCACTACCGAATTTGCCCCCTGTGCGAAGCCTGCTGCGGTCTGGAGATCAAGGTGAAAGGCGGCGTTGTGAGCAGCATCAAGGGGGATGCCCAGGATGTCCTGAGCCAGGGCTACATCTGCCCCAAAGCGGTCGCGCTGAAAGACTTGCATGACGACCCGGACCGCTTGCGCACGCCGCTGATCAAGCGCAACGGCCAGCACGTCGCTGCCACGTGGGAGGAGGCGTTTGCCGAAATTGCCCGGCGTCTGCCGCCGTTGCAAGCCCAGCACGGCCGCCAGGCCGTGGCGGTGGCGGTGGGCAACCCGACTGTGCACAAATACGGCTTGCTGACTTACTTTCCCAGGCTGGCCCGCGCCCTGGGCACGCGCAATGTGTTTTCCGCCTCCAGCCTGGACCAGGTGCCCAAGCAGCTGGCCTGCGGCTTGATGTTTGGCCACTGGATGACGGTGCCGCTGCCCGACATCACGCGAACGCAACTGCTGCTGGTGATAGGCGCCAACCCGCTGGCCAGCAACGGCAGCATGTGGACCGTGCCCGACTTTCGGGGCAAAGCCAAAGCCCTGCAAGCCCGCGGTGGCCGCCTGGTGGTGATTGACCCCAGGCGCACCGAGACCGCCGCCGTGGCCGATGCGCACCACTTCATCCGCCCCGGCGCCGACGTGTTCTTGCTGGCGGCCATGGTCAACACCTTGTTTGCCAACCAGTGGGTGCGATTGGGCGCCGTGGCGGAATGGGTCAATGGCGTTGAAGCGGTGCAGCAAGCCGTCGCTGCGTTCACGCCGCTAGCGGTGGCGGCGCGTTGCGGCATGGCGGCCGACACCATTGTTGAATTGACGCGCGAACTGGCGCACACCGAGCGCGCCGCCGTCTATGGCCGCATTGGCACCTGCACCCAGACCTTTGGCACATTGGCGAGCTGGCTGGTCGATGTGCTCAATGCACTCACCGGTCATCTGGATGCGCCGGGCGGCGCTATGTTTACCAAGGCCGCCGCCTTTGCCAGCAATACGTCGGGTGCGAGTGGCACAGGGCGCGGTGTGGCCACCGGCCGCCACCGCTCGCGCGTGAGCGGCGCGCCCGAGGTGATGGGCGAGCTGCCGATGACCTGCCTGGCCGAAGAAATTGAAAGCCCGGGCGCGGACCAAGTGCGCGCCCTGATCACGGTGGCGACCAACCCGGTGCTCTCGGCCCCGAACGGGCCTCGCCTGGCGAAAGCCTTTGAGTCGCTCGATTTCATGGTCAGCGTGGACATTTACTTGAACGAGACCACGCGCCATGCGGATGTGATCTTGCCGGGCATGTCGCCACTGCAGGACGATCATTTTGACGTGTCGTTCCCGCAGCTATCCTGGCGCAACCACGCCCGCTACAGCCCCGCGGTGCTGCCGGGCGAAGAACGTCCCTTTGAGTGGCAAATCCTGCTCAAGCTGGCGGCCATCGCGCAGGGTCAGGGTGCTGACCTGGATGTGAATGCGCTGGATGACGCGCAGTTTGCGCACGAGGCACAACGCCAGTTCGGTGCGCGGGCCGGCGCCGTGATAGCGGCAACCGCGCATCTGCGTGGCCCCCAGCGCCTGCTCGATGTGGCCTTGCGCACCGGCCCCTATGGCGACGCCTTTGGTCCGAAGCCCGATGGTTTGACGCTGGCGAAGGTGACGGCCGCCAACGCCTGCGGCGGCGTCGACCTGGGCGAACTGCAGCCGCGCATCCCCGAGCTGCTGCGCACCCCCAGCGGCAAGATTGAATTGGCCCCGCCCCAGTTGCTGGCCGACCTGCCGCGTGCCTGGGCCGACCTGCCCAGCGCTGCAGCCGATCTGGTCATCATCGGCCGGCGCGATGTGCGCAGCAACAACAGCTGGATGCACAACCTGCCCACCCTGGCCAAGGGGCCGTTTCGCTGCACCGCTCTGTTGCACCCGGCAGATGCGGCGCGCCTGCAACTTGTAGAGGGCGCGTTGGCGCGCATCAGCAGCGGCACGGGCAGCATTGAGGCGCAGGTGCAAATCAGCACGGACATGATGCCCGGCGTGGTCAGCCTGCCGCACGGCTGGGGCCACGGCCTGCCCGGTGCGCAATTGAGCTTGGCCGCCCAGCGCCCCGGTGCCAACCTGAATGCGCTGTTGGATGATCAGGCGCGCGACCCGCTCTCCGGCAACGCGGTGCTCAGCGGGGTGGCGATCAGCATAATGGCGCTGACTTGAGGGCTGTCGGCCAGCGGGCTGGGTAGGCCGCCGCAACTGCCGGCGTTGACAAATCTCAAGCGGTTTGCCGTCGTGCCCCGCAGAATGAACTGGGACGCCAGCAAAGGGGGAAAGATGAAGCTTCCGGTTCATATTCAATTTCACGACATGGAGCCGTCGGGCGCGCTTGAGGCCAGCGCGCGTGAGCATGCGCACCGGCTCGAATCGTTTGCACCCGACATCATGGCTTGCCGTGTCCACATCGACATGGAGCAGAAGCACAAGCATCAGGGGAACCCTTTCGGTGTGCGCATCGACCTCACGCTGCCGAGCCATGAACTGGTGGTGAACCGGGTCCAGAACGAAGACGTGTACGTGGCCCTGCGGGATGCCTTCGACAACATGAAGCGCCAGCTTGAGGACGTCGTGCGCAAGCGCAGGGGGCAGGAGAAGCAGCACACGGTGCCGCTGCATGGCGAGGTCGTGCGTTTGGATGATGCCGGAGGTTTTGGCTTCCTCCGCACACCTGCTGGCGACGAGTATTACTTCAGCCGCGACAACGTGGCCGGTACACCGTTTGACCATGTGCAGATTGGCAGTGCCGTGCAGTTCATTCCCGAAGTGGGTGGTGAGGGTTTACAGGCCAAGCGCGTGAGTCTAGGCAAGCATGGCATGGGTGAGCCGCCAACGGAATGACCTGTGACAGGCAGGAAAGCTAGGGGGGAATATATGGGCGAACGTTTGACCACAGGCGAAATATGTACACGCAGCGTGACCATCGCCTTCAGGCAGACGCCCTTGGACGGCGCGGCGCGGCTGATGCGCGAGAACCATGTCGGCTGCCTCGTCGTGGTCGATGAGGTGGGCAGCAAGCGAGTCGTGGTGGGCGTGCTTACCGACCGGGACATCGTGACGGCAGTGGTGGCCCATGATCTGGACCCCGGCACTTTGCATGTGGAGGACGTGATGACCACCGACCTGGTCACTGCACGCGAGAACGACTCACTGATTGACCTGATGCACACCATGCGCCGCAAGGGTGTACGCCGCATTCCAGTCGTCGGCGAGCAGAACGAATTGATTGGTGTGGTGACGCTCGACGATGTGCTGGACATCCTGGCGCAGGAGCTGGGTTTGCTGGTGGCAGCCATCGACAGCGAGGGCCAGCGCGAACGCCAGATCCGACAGTAAGCTTGCGGCGCAAGCCTCATGGGCTCTCTTGTCCGCCGCTAAGTCACCTTGGCGTTCAATAATCCGACAACGCGGTGTCATTGGCTTGCATCAAGCCAGTCCGTCGTCCACGCCAGCGCGGCCGCCAGATGCGCCAGCGCGGCCGAGCTGGGCGGTGCGCCGAGCTCGAAGCGCTCGCCCCGGATCGCCAGCAGCGTGCACGATGGCGGCGCTTCGGCGCGCAGATCAGAAAACACCTGCAACAGCGCCTGCGGGCTCAAGGCGTGGCTGGTGAAGCTGCTGTCCGGCGCGGCGCGCAGTTGCGTGGCTTCAAACGGCGCGCGACAGCTCAGGCTGGCATCGACAAACAGCACGCGCTGCCTGCCCACCAGATCAAGCGCATGTTCAATCTGCAACTGGTAATCGTCGAGATAGTCCACCGCTGCGCTTGAAGTCGCCACGACGCGCAGGCGCTCAATGAAGAGAGGTCCCAGCGCGTCGTCGCCGCGGCTCAGATTGCCCCACCCGAATACCAGCAGCGGCGCCACCGGCTCCAAGGCGAGTGTCATGCAGCGACGCTGGGCGGCGTGCCCAGGTCACGGCGAAACTCGCCCGTCTGCGACTTGAGCACACGGTCGATCAGCTCGCCATCAACCCCGAGCAACGTCACGTCCAGGGGCATCTGCCCGATCGCATGGGTGGCGCAGGACAGGCAGGGGTCGTAGGCGCGAATGGCGACCTCGATGTGGTTGAGCAGACCTTCAGTCAGCTCCCGCCCGTCGAGGTACTCGCGCGCCACCGAGCGCACGGCCTCGTTCATGGCCTGGTTGTTGTGGGTGGTGGAGACGATCAGGTTGCACAGGCTTACAAGATCGTCGTCGCCGACCTCGTAATGGTGGATCAGCGTGCCGCGCGGTGCCTCGATCACGCCGACACCGCCGCGTTGACGCGGGCCGCTGGCCATCAGCTCGCCGCCCAGGATGTCGGGGTCATCCAGCAGGGTCTGGATCACCTCGACGCAGTGCAACATCTCGACCATGCGCGCCCAGTGGTAGGCCAGCGTCGCGTGAATCGGCTCACCGCGACCCCAGGCGATGAATTCACGGCGCTCTTTTTCAGCCAGCGGGCTCGGAATGAAGTCGCAGTTTTGCAGGCGCGCCAGCGGCCCGACCCGGTACCAGCCGAGATCGGGACCCAGGCTCTTGAGAAACGGGAACTTCATGTAGGTCCAGGGTTTGACCTCTTCTTCGATCAAGCCCAGATAGTCCTGGTCGCTGGCGCCGTCGAACAGGATCGCACCCGCCGTGTCGCGCGCGCGCAGCACGCCGTCGTAAAGGTCGAGCGCGCCGTCCCTCCTGACCAGCGACAGCAGATTCGAGCGGAAGCTGCCAAAGCTGTCGTACAGCGCCGGGTTTTGCGCATGCAGCTGTTTGGCAATCAATACCGCCTCTTGCGCCCAGGCGAGCATTTGCGCCACATCGCGTTGCAGCAGAGCCCGGTCGGCCAGGCTGACAGGCTTGTTGACGCCGCCCGGCACCGAACCGGTGCCATGCACGCGCTTGCCGGCGGTGGCGCGGATCACCTCCTGGCCGAACTTTCGCAGCAGCACGCCTTTGCGCGCGATGTCTGGATGGGCTTGCGCCACGCCGACGATGTTGCGCCGGTTCAGGTCGGAGTCGAAACCAAACAGCAGGTCGGGCGCGGCCAGGTAGAAGAAGTGCAAGGCGTGCGACTGCATCACCTGACCGTAATGCATGAGGCGGCGGATCTTGTCGGCCGTGGGCGTGACCGGCACGGCGCCGACCACCCGGTCGAAGGCCTTGGACGCCGCCAGGTGGTGCGACACCGGGCAGATGCCGCACAGCCGCTGCACCATTACCGGCACCTCCCAGTAAGGTCGGCCTTGAATGAATTGCTCGAAGCCGCGGAACTCCACGATGTGCAAGCGCACCTGCTGAACGCGGTTCTGCGCGTCCAGCAAGAGCGTGACCTTGCCGTGGCCTTCGACGCGTGACAGCGGGTCGATGGCGACCCGGCGCAGTCCTTGCGCGGCGGCTTCAGGCGCAGCGGTTTCGAGTGATTTCGTCATGGTCAGGCCCAATCAGTCATAGTGGATCAGGCCGTGCCCCAGGTGCGGCGTGCGCCCGGCCATCAGGTCACTCAAGAAGTGCCAGAACGCGTCAGCCGAGGGCGGGCAACCCGGCAGCGAATAGTCCACATGCACCACCTCGCGGACAGGGTGCACTTGGTTCAGCAGCAGCGGCAGCTCGGGGTCATTGGGAATCGCGCCGCCCGCGCTCAAGCCCGGCCGGCTGCGGTACACCTGCGTCAACACCTCGCCCAGGTCCAGATGGTTGCGCTGCGCCGGCAAGCCGCCGTTGATGGCGCAGGCGCCCACGGCCACCAGCGTCTTGCAGTGCGCGCGGAACTCGCGCAAGACCTGCACATTCTCGGCATTGCACAGCCCCCCTTCGATCAGGCCGATGTCACAGGCCCCCACCTGCTTGATGTCGGTCAGCGGCGAGCGGTCAAACTCAACCAGTTCGAGCAGATCGAACAAGCGCTCGTCAATGTCGAGCAAGGACATGTGGCAGCCAAAGCAGCCGGCCAGCGACACGGTGGCGACCTTGAGCTTGCGCGGAGCTGGGGACGACGCAGGTGCGGTCATTCTGGCGCCCCTTCGACCTGCTGCGACACCGGCTTGGCGTCAAAACGCCGTTGCCCGATCGGGATGACAAAGCCGCGTCGCTTGGGCAGAATCACGCCGACCGGGCAGATGTGTGCCGCGCGGTCCGCCAGGCTCATGCGGGTGTCACCCAACTGGCCGCTTGCGCTGTTGACCAGCAGGTGCGTGCCAACGCCATGGCCGCCAATGGCAAAGATGTTCTTGCCGTCAACCTCGCGGCTGGCGCGCACGCACAGCTCGCACAAGATGCAGCGGTTCAGGTCGAGCAGGATGTCGGGGTGGCTGGCGTCGACCGGGCGATTCGGGTAGAACTCCTCGAAGTGCGGGCCCTCCATGCCCATCTGGTAGGCGGTGGCCTGCAGCAGGCAATTGCCGCTTTTTTCGCAACTCGGGCAAAAGTGATTGCCTTCCACAAACAGCATTTGTAGGAGCGTCTTGCGCTGGCGGTTCATCTCGTCGGTGTTGCTCTCCACCGCCTGACCGGCAGAGGCCAACACGGTGCAGGCGGCGCCGACGCGGCCGTTGACCTTGACGCTGCAAATTCGGCACGAGCCATGCGCGGCAAAGTCCGGGTGCCAGCACAGGTGCGGGATGTAACGGCCGGCGCGCGTGGCGGCCTGTAAGAGCGTCTCGCCAGCCGCGAACGGCAGGTCGTCGCCGTCGAGTGAGAAGCTCTGGACCGGGTTCATATCTTCCGTCATGGGCGATTCTCCAGATGTGCACCCGCGTCGTCGCGACCCGTCATGCGCCGGGCAATCGACAGCTCGGCATCCACGTCAAAACCGGGCTCAAACTTAAGCGACTGCAGGCGCCGTTCGTAGGCCGGGCGGAACTTCAAGACGGTGTCGCGCAAGGGGTTGCAGGCGCTGGCGCCCAGGCCGCAGTGGGTGGTGCTGTGCAGCAGGCGGTCGAGCTCAAACAGCACATCGAGGTCGTCGCCAGAGCCGCGGCCGGCGGCCAGCTTGTCCATGCGCTTGACCAGCAGGGCGGTGCCAACCCGGCACGGCGTGCAGAAGCCGCAGCTCTCGTGCGCAAAAAAATGCGCAAAGCCGCGCGCCACCTCGAACATGTCGCGCGAACGGTCAAATACCATGAAGGCACCCGCCGTCGGCACGTCTTCAAAGGCGATGCGGCGCTCAAACTCATCTGGCGCCAGGCACACGCCGGAGGCGCCACCGACCTGCACCGCCTGCGTATCGCGCGCGCCGCAGTCGGCCAGGATGCGGCTAACGCGGGTGCCCAGCGGGTACTCGTACAGGCCCGGTCGCGCGCAATCGCCCGATACTGAGTGAATCTTGGTGCCGGTTGACTTGGTGGTGCCTACGGCGGCCCAGACTGCGGCGCCGTGTTGCGCAATATGGGCCGCCGCGCAAAAAGTTTCCACGTTGTTGATCACGGTGGGATGGCCCAGGTAACCGCGCTCGGCCGGAAAGGGCGGGCGGATGCGCGGCGTGCCGCGCTTGCCCTCCAGCGACTCGATCAGCGCCGACTCCTCGCCGCAAACATAGGCGCCGGCGCCGACGTGAATCGCAATGTCAAAGTCAAAACCGGCCTGCCCCAGAATGTTGGCGCCCAGCAACTGCGACGCGCGCCTGCGCTGCAATACCGCCTGCAGGGATTCCAGCAGGTAGCGGTACTCGCCGCGCAGGTAGACAAAGCCGCGGCGCGCGCCGAGCACATGGGCCGCGATCGTCATGCCCTCGAACACCGCATCGGCGCGGCGCGTCAGCAGCACGCGGTCCTTGAAGGTGCCGGGCTCGCCCTCGTCGGCGTTGCATACCACCACACGCTCCGTCCCACGCGCTTGGCGGCACAGCTCCCACTTGAGGCCGGTGGCAAAACCGGCGCCACCACGCCCGCGCAAATTGGCCCGCTTGATCTCAGCCAGCGTCGCGTCCGCCCCGCGCGCCAGCGCCGCAGCCAATGCGGCCCCCGGCGCGCAAGTGTCACCCAGTAGCAGATCGGCGCGGCGGATGTTGTCCTGCACCTCGAACCATGCAGCGGGCCATTGCGCCGCCGGCACGCGAGCAAGGATCAGTTCGGCTATCTCGGCGACACGGGCGGCGGCGAGCCGGGTGATGACCTGGTGGTGGTTGATCAGCAACGCCGGCCCCTGGTCGCACAGCCCGGTGCAAGAGGCAAGGTCCACACTGACCAGTCCATTAGCGCTGACCTGACCGGGCACCACGCCCAGGCGCTGGCACAGGTCAGCCCGCAGGGCCTCGCTACCTAGCATGCGGTCGGTCACGTTGTCACTGAACAGCACGCGGTAGATACCAACCGGCTGGGTGTGCAAGAAGCGGTAAAACCCGGCCACGCCTTGGACCTGCGCCAGCGTCAGGCCGAGTGCGCTGGCGATTTGACTCATTGCATCGGGTGACAACCAGCCTTGCGAGCCCTGCCACTCGCGCAGAATCTGCAAGAGCGCGTGCGGTTCAGCCTGGTAGCGCGCCAGCAGTTGCTGCAGTTCCGGCGCAGCGCCTGTTGGACTTGTTGATGTGGTGCAGGACTGACGCATGGCTTGAATTTAAACAATCAGCGTCCAAAGTCAAGCGGCCTGGGTCAAAGTCAACCGCCGGGCTTTTCGAACACCATGCCGGGCTGCACCTCAAAGCCGCGCAAGAACTCAGCCACGCTAAGGCGCTTGCCGCCGGGGCGCTGCAGCTGCGTGATAATTACTATCGAATCGAGAGCTGCAACCCCAATACCGACGGGGGCTACGGCCACAATTGTTCCAAATTTTTCTGAGACGGGGGGCTTGTCAGCCGACACCTCGGCCAGCCAGATTTTGAGCGATTCACCGTTCAACACAGCGGTCGCACCGGGGAAGGGGTTGAAGGCACGGATGCGCTGTGTGATCAGGGCCGCGCTTTGCGTCCAATCAATCGCCGCTTCTTCTTTTTCAATCTTGTGCGCATAGCTCACGCCCGTCTCTGGCTGCGCCACCGGCTGCAAACGACCCTGCGCGGCCAAATCAAGCGCCTGCACCATCAGCCGTCCACCCAGCTCGGCCAGGCGGTCATGCAAGGCGCCTGTGGTGTCGCTCGCCCCGATGGGCGTGGCCTGCGCCAGCAGCATGGCGCCGGTATCCAGCCCGGCGTCCATCTGCATGATGGTCACGCCGGTCTGCGCGTCACCCGCTTCAATCGCGCGGTGAATGGGTGCCGCGCCGCGCCAGCGCGGCAGCATTGAGGCATGGATGTTGAAGCAGCCCAGCGGTGGCAAGTCCAGCACCCACTGCGGCAGAATCAGGCCGTAGGCCGCCACCACCATGGCATCGGCCTGCGCTAGCGCCAGCAACGCCTGCGCGTCTCCCGCATCCTGCGGGTACTTGCCGTCCAGGCGCAGGCTGCGCGGCTGCGCCAGCGAGATGCCGTGGTCCAGCGCGTACTGTTTCACGGCGGAGGGCTGCAATTTGAGGCCGCGCCCGGCGGGGCGATCGGGCTGCGTCAGTACCAGCGCAATCTCATGGCCGCTAGCGTGCAATTGCGCCAGCGCAACGCGGGCAAACTCGGGCGTGCCGGCAAAAATCAGCCTCACTCGCGCTCCTCGCGCTGGCTCTTGAGCATCTTCTTCTTGATCCGGTTGCGCTTGAGCGGCGACAGGTATTCAACAAACACCTTGCCCAGCAAATGGTCCATTTCGTGCTGAATGCAGACCGACAACAGGCCATCGGCTTCAATCAGGCGCGACTGGCCCTGTCGGTCCAGCGCAGTCACGCTCACAGAATCAAAACGCTCGACCCCGTCGTAAATGCCCGGCACCGACAGGCAGCCCTCTTCGTTGAGATGCGTCTCCGGGCTGCTCCAGACCAGCTGCGGGTTGATCAGCACCAGCGGCGCATCGCGCTCTTCGGAGACGTCAATCACGATCAGGCGCTCGTGCACATTGATCTGCGTCGCCGCCAGGCCAATGCCCTTGGCCTCGTACATGGTCTCGAGCATGTCCACGATCAGGGTTTGAACGCGCACATCAACGTTTGACACCGGCTTGGCCACGGTGTGCAGCTTGGGATCGGGATAACAAAGAATCGGAAGTAACATTTGATTGGCTGAGGACAGGGCTTGACCATGCAGGCTGCCCCACAAGGTTTTGGGATATGTCGCTATTTTCGCTACTTTTGGCGCCGCCAGCACCGAGCCGACGGAGGAAACGTTGCCCGATCAGGGGCTTAAGTGCAAAATCGCACGTAACTTATCATGATGTCCTCCAGGTTGGCCTGACCGCCGCCTGGCGCCCCAACCGCCAGTCACCCATTTGCCGCGCAGAACCCTATGACCAAAAACCTGATGCCAATATCCACCGTTGCAGCCAAAGTCATTGGGGTCACCCTGGCGGTGCTGACCACCAGCCTGACCACTGCGCCAGTTTGGGCGCAGGGTTTTCCGGTCACGGCAGGGCAAAAGGCCACTGCGACGCAGGTCGCGCAGGCGGGTGTGCCCTTGAGCGAACTGGCGGCCAACGCCCCCGATGAGTACACCATCAAGCGCGGCGACACGCTGTGGGCGATCTCCGGCCTGTTCCTGAAGGGCGCCTGGCGCTGGCCCGAGTTGTGGGGTATGAACCTGGCTGACATCCGCAACCCGCACCTTATCTACCCGGGGCAAACACTGTATCTGGAGCGCCAGGGCGGTCGCGCCACTCTGCGCAGTCGCCAATCCGGGGCGGATGGCACGTCGCTGCCGACCGTGCGCCTGTCGCCGCGCACCCGGATCGAAATGCTAGCGAGCGACGCCCTGCCAACGCTTAAAAGCCATTTGATTGAAGCTTTTCTGGCCGAGCCAGTGATCGTGGACGAGAACGGACTCACGCGGGCGCCGCGCATCGTGGCCGCGCAGGAGGGCCGTGTCTTGTTGACCCGGGGTGACCGCGCCTACGCACGCGGTCAGGGTGACGCCATGCTGATCGACGAACCGGCCGAGCGGCAAAAAGCCTACCGGGTCTTTCGCAACGCGACACCCCTGAAAGACCCGGTGACGGGCGAAATCCTAGGCTATGAGGCGCAGTACGTGGGCAAGGCACTGCTGGTACATGGCGAATCGACCCAGGCCTCGGTGGACAAGGACGGCAAGCCCCGCACCGACATCATTCCAGCCACGATTGACATCGTGGCGGCCAAGGAAGAGATGCGCGTGGGCGACCGGCTGCTGCCCGAGCCACCACAGCAGTTGTTGAGCTACGTGCCGCACGCCCCCCAGGGGCCGATCAACGCCCGCATTGTCTCGGTCTACGGCAGCGCGGTGGTCAATGCCGCGCAAAACCAGGTGGTGGTGATCAATCTGGGCACGCGCGACGGCATCGAAAGTGGGCATGTGTTGGCCATCCTGAAAGACGGGGCGCGCCTGATCGACAAGACCGATGCAGCACGCCCCGAACTGAAATTGCCGGATGAACGCAATGGTCTGCTGATGGTGTTTCGCACCTTCGAGAAACTCTCTTACGCGCTGGTACTCGACATCACCGACGGCGTCAAAGTCGGTGACCGGCTGGTCAACCCGCTCTGAGCGGTGTGACACCCCGTTGATGCCAGCACACCCAAGGTAACGGTGGAACGCGACGAACTGGCCGCCTGGCTGCGCCTGACGCTCAGCAGCGGCGTCGGCAATGAGGCCGCACGCAAATTGCTGGTGGCCTTCGGCTTACCAGCAAAGGTGTTTGAACAGTCCTCCGCAACCTTGCAGCAGGTGGTCAGCGAAAAGCAGGCCAGGGCCTTGCGCACCGAGCCGCCTGAGCTGGCAGCGCTGCTGGCGCATACCTGGGCCTGGCTGCAGGAATCGGGCGCGGGCAGCGCCCGGCGCCAGATCGTGGTACTGGGGGATGCCAATTACCCGCCATCGCTGCTCAACATCGAGGACCCGCCGCTGATGTTGTACCTGCTTGGTGGCGGTGAATTTATATCAAATCAGGCTGCAGCCCTCATAGATACTGAGCAAGCAGCTATTAATTTAGCTTATAACGAGCTGAGGTCTGCTCTGGCCAATAGCGTTGCCGTCGTTGGCAGTCGCAACCCAACCCCCCAAGGCGCCGTCAACGCACGCCAGTTTGCCAAGGCGCTGGGCTTGGCGGGCTTGACCGTGGTCAGCGGACTGGCGCTGGGGGTGGACGGCGCGGCGCACGAGGGTGCGCTTGACAGCTTGGCGCCAGATTCGGATCGGCTCGCCACGGTGGCCGTGGTGGGCACGGGGCTGGACCGGGTCTACCCGAAAAGACACCTGGCGCTGGCCCACCGCATCGCCCAGAACGGCTTGCTCATCAGCGAGTACCCGCTGGGCACGCCGCCGCTGCCCGCCAATTTCCCCCGGCGCAACCGGCTCATTGCCGGGCTGGCGCAGGCCACCCTGGTGATTGAAGCGGCGCTGAAGTCCGGCTCGCTGATCACCGCGCGCCTCAGTGCCGAACAGGGCAAAGATGTTTTTGCCATTCCCGGCTCGATTCATTCCACGCAGGCACGCGGTTGCCACGCGCTCATCAAGCAAGGCGCCAAGCTGGTGGAATCGGCGCAGGACGTGCTGGAGGAGCTGAAAATTGACAGCGGCTTGACGACCGCTCTCGATTCAATAGCTGTTGACGCTTGTTGCGCGGGAGCTACCGGCTCATTTGGCACTCAAACGGTGTTGCTCGATGCGATCGGCTTCGACCCCGTTGGACTGGATGCGTTGCAGGCGCGCTGCGGCATCGACACCGCCGGCCTGCAAGCGCAGTTGATGACGCTGGAGCTCGACGGTCTGCTGGCGCGCTTGCCCGGTGGCCTGTTCCAGCGCATGAGCCGGGGATAGAGCGGTCATCTCATCGCTTTAGCGTACGCCGCGGTCGCTACTATTGAGCCCATGTTTGAAGTCCTTGTTTTCGTTTACGAGAATTATTGGCACGGCGCGTCCTGCCCTGAACCCGCGGCGCTGGAGCAAAAGCTCAATGCGGTCGGCTTTGATGCCGAGGAGATTGCGGAGGCGCTGGGCTGGCTGCAGGAACTGAGTGTGGCGGCGCGCGAGCAGCCGGCGCCAACAGCACAGGCCAGTACGGGCGACAACAGCAAGTTGCCCGGAAAAACAGATGCCGTTGCCCAGTCACCGCACGGCCAGCGCATCTACACGGCGGCGGAGCAGCTCCACTTGGGCGTGCCCTGTCTGGGCTTTGTCAGTTTTCTTGAAAGCGCGGGTGCACTGCCGAGCTACCTGCGTGAGATCGTGCTGGAGCGTGCCATGGCGGCGCCCGCCAACCCCTTGGCGCTGGAAGACTTCAAGGTCATCGTGCTGATGGTGTTCTGGAGTCTGGGCTTAGAGCCCGACGCGCTGATACTCGACGAGTTGTGCGATGACGGCGCCCACCGGGTGGCGCATTAGCTCAGCAGCCGCTCTGGATTGGCTTCGAGCTTGCCCAAGGCATCGCGCGTGGCGCGCACGGTGAGCGTCTCCTCCTCTTGCGGCAGCAGCAGACCCGCCTGCAGGTAGGCCGCCAGGCGCCCAGTCTGCATCAAGTAGCTGTGCCCCGTGGTCGACGCAAACAGGTGCAGGTGTTTGCGATCACTGCGCCAGGCGAATTGCACCTGAGCGACCTTGCCATTGTGGTCCAGCGTGAACCAGGCGCCCACGTGCAACTCCTGTGCCCACGCCAGCATCGCCGCACTGGGCTGAGAGCCGCCGTCAGCCACCACGTCAATCGTTGAGGCATCAATTCCCAACATCATTTCAATACTCTGGGCGTCCAGCGGCAGATCGCCCAAGCCGTCATCAGTGACAAAATTCTCGAGGTGGGCCAGGTGTTCGGCCATGGCTGCAATCTGCTCACTCCCAATCGCCTGCGTCTTGGACAGAAACGCATCAGCCAGGGTGTCACTGACGGTCTGAATATGGCGCTGTTGCTCGGACGGCGCGACGCCCAGCAGCGTCATGCCGGCGCGCAACTTCTGCAGCAATTGCGGCAAATCTGCGATCACGCGGGCACGGTCGTTGCGGTTGGGCTTGGCGCTGGCGGCCCACAGGAGATCGGTAGTGGTTTTTTTGAACGCCAGGGTGTCGGCGTGCTGCGGGCCTTTGCGCACCGCCGCGACCGCCAGCACTTCGGCCCAGACCTTGAACAAGAACTCACGAATCTCGTCGCGCACCGGCATGTCTTTGAGCATGTTGCGCATCTCGATCGTGTACTGGATGGTGAGCGTCTCCTTCTGCTCCAACTGCTGTGCCACCCCTACCGCTTTTTGGGTTGGCCCGCGTCCGGTCAGAAATTTGGCCAGAAACTTCTGAAACTCGTCATACACCAGCTGGTACACGCGGCGCCCGGTTTCGGGGTACTGCTCAATCACCTGCACCACCCGCTTGATTTCGGTTTCCAGCGCACTGCCACTGATGCCGCTGGCGTCAAAGCCCATGACACAGGAGCCCATGCGGTCAATCAACTGGCGCGCCGGATGCGTCAGGGTGCCAAAAAAATCTGGTTCAGCCAGCGCCAGCCGCAATACCGGCATTTGCAGGCGCGCAAACCAGACCCGAATGCCTGGCGGAATGCGCTCCTCCTGCAAAATAGCCTGGAACATCAGGGCCACAATCTCAATAATGGCCTTTTCGCTCTTCGTTTCGGCCTTGTTCTTGAGATCGGTGGTCCGGCGTCGCAACTCGCCCGCCACCCGGAGCACCGCCCCCGGACTGTCCTCGTCCAGCACCGTGCCATTGTCTGCATAGGCGCCCAGCGGTTGGGATCGGTACGCCAGCGCCGCCGCCAGTGCCGGCGACGGCGGCTCATAGTGCGTGGCGGCAAAATCAGCGGCCCCCGAGCCCAGCAACAAACGCTTGAGCTGGCCCAGCACACCCTGTGCCCGACTGCGCGCCCGCGTCAGCGGTGTGCGTGAGGTCATCATGCGGGTTTCCTCGGCCGCGCCGCCATAAAACCCGCCTGCATGCGACCCTGCTTGACCTGCTTGACCTGCTTGACCTGCTTGACCTGCTTGACCTGCTTGACCTGCTTGACCTGCTTGACCTGCCTGCGGCCTGCGTCCCGACGTCGCACCGCCACCGCCTCGCTCACTGCCGCCACCCGTGTCATAGCCCGACGGCGCCGGCCCGCGACTGGAGGCTTCCTCAAGCGCACCGCGGACGGACGAAGATGCCGGCATGGACGACGCGCCGCTGCGGGGCGCCGCCGATGCGACGCGCCTGACGCGATCTTTCAACTCAATCGTCGGCAGCACCCCTTGCTTGATCAACAAAGCGTTGGCGTTCGCATAGGCTTGATTGATACGCTGCGTCAACAAGCTGCGCGTCACCTCGTTCACCAGGGACCAGGCATCACGGGGCAGGCCGACCACGGCCCACTGTTCAATCATCAGCAGCAGCATCACTTCGGGGCGAAAGATATCGTGATCCTGCAGGTCTTGCGCGCGCTCCAGCAGCTTGATGCGCACACTCAGGTCATTGAACTCGGCGCTGACTTTCTCCATCACGCTCAATACCAGCCGAGAGGCAATGATCTTGTCCTCCACCACCTCGGTGCCGAGCAGCTCCAGATCGCTGTCGGGTGCCCTCTTTGGCGCCGCCGTCGGGGGCTTCAAGGATGCCTGCCACGCGGCCAAGGTGCCTTCGACCCACGCAGCCTGGCGACTCTGGTACAGCGTCCAAACGTCACGCCGATTCTGCATCTCGCGTGAAGGCGCAGCCTCGTTCATCAGCTCGGTCAAGCGCTGGCGCGCCGCAACTCCCAGCTCCACCATGGCGCGACCAAGCTCGGCCAGAAAGCGCTTGCGCGTCTCTTGAGCGAGCTCGATTCTTTGCGCCATCGTGGCCTGGGTGGACATCTTTTTATTTTAGTTAGACAAAGAGAACTGCGCTTGCCAAGGTCAAGCCGTCATGGCATCGACCAGCCCGCGGCAAGGTTCTCTCAAACGATGGCACCGGCGTTGGGGTCATTCGGGTCTTCGTCTTTCTTGGCGCCGCCCTTGACCAGGTCTTCGCGCTTGATGCCCAGCCACATGGCAATGGCGGCGGCCACAAAGACCGAAGAGTAGATGCCAAAAAGAATGCCGATGGTCAGGGCCAATGCAAAATAATGCAGCGTGGCGCCGCCGAACAACAACATGGACAACACCATCATCTGGGTCGAGCCATGCGTGATGATGGTGCGGCTGATGGTCGCGGTAATGGCGCTGTCGATGATTTCCTGGGTGTTCATCTTGCGGTAACGGCGGAAATTTTCACGAATCCGGTCAAAAACCACCACCGACTCGTTCACCGAATAGCCCAATACCGCCAGCACGGCGGCCAGCACCGGGAGCGAAAACTCCCACTGGAAAAATGCAAAAAACCCCAAAATGATGACCACGTCGTGCAGATTGGCAATGATCGCGGCAACGGCGAATTTCCATTCAAAGCGCAGTGACAAGTACAGCATGATGCCCACAATGACACTGGCCAGCGCCTTGATGCCATCGATGGCCAGTTCCTCGCCCACCTGAGGCCCGACAAACTCGGTGCGCCGCATCACTGCCGACGCATCCGCCTCCTTGAGCGCGGCCATCACTTGCACACTCTGCTGGGCGGAAGTCACCCCTTTTTGCACCGGCAGGCGAATCAGCACATCACGCGCGGTGCCAAAATTTTGCACCTGCACGTCGTTCAAGCCGAGCTTGGCGACCGTGCTGCGCACCAGGTTCAAATCAGCCGGCTGGGAGTAGGTCACTTCCATCAAGGTGCCACCGGTGAACTCGACCGACAGGTGCAGACCGCGGCTGAACAGGAAAAAAACCGCTGCCAGAAAGGTCACAAGCGACACCACATTGAAAATGATGGCATGCCGCATGAACGGAATGTCGCGTTTGATTTTGAAAAATTCCATAACTCTCTCGCTTTAATTCGACTTGGGCGCCGTCTCGGGCGTCGGCTCTGGGCGCCAGATGGTGCCAATGGACACCGTCTTGAGCTTGTTCTGGCGGCCGTACCACAAATTGACCAGGCCTCTGGAAAAGAACACGCCGGAGAACATGCTGGTCAGAATGCCCAGCACATGCACCACTGCAAAGCCGCGCACCGGCCCCGAGCCGAAGGCCAGCAAGGCCATGCCCGCAATCAGGGTGGTGACGTTGGAGTCCAGAATGGTGGCCCAGGCGCGGTCGTAGCCCGAGTGGATGGCAGCCTGCGCCGAGGCGCCGTTGCGCAATTCTTCACGCACGCGCTCATTGATCAGCACGTTGGCGTCAATCGCCATGCCCAGCACCAGCGCCATCGCCGCCATGCCCGGCAGCGTCAGGGTGGCCTGCAGCATCGACAGCACCGCCACCAGCAGCAGCAGGTTGACGGCCAGCGAAATGCTTGAAAACACGCCAAACAACATGTAATACATGCACATGAAGATGGCCACGGCAATGAAGCCGTAGGTGACGCTGTTAAAGCCCTTGGCGATGTTCTCCGCACCCAGGCTTGGGCCAATCGTGGTTTCTTCGATGATTTCCATCGGTGCCGCGAGCGAGCCGGCGCGCAGCAGCAAGGCGGTGTCGGTGGCTTCCATCGCCGTCATGCGACCCGAAATCTGCACCCGGCCCCCGCCGATTTCGGAGCGGATCACCGGCGCCGTCACGACTTCGCCCTTGCCCTTTTCGAACAGCAAAATCGCCATGCGCTTACCAATGCTCTCGCGCGTGACATCGCGGAAAATGCGCGCGCCCTTGGCGTCGAGCGTCAGGTTGACCACGGCTTCCTGCGTCTGGCTGTCAAAACCGGGCTGGGCATCGGTGAGGTTTTCGCCAGTCAGAATTACCTGCTTTTTCACGATGACGGCCTGGCCACTGCGCTCCAGAAAGCGCTCGGACCCAAACGGTACCGCGCCCGTGCCACCCTCGGCAGCCCGCGCTTCACTGCTTTCATCGACCATGCGCACTTCGAGGGTCGCCGTGCGCCCCAGAATGTCTTTGGCCTTGGCGGTATCCTGCACGCCCGGCAGTTGAACCACGATGCGGTCCAGCCCTTGCTGTTGAATCACCGGCTCGGCCACGCCGAGCTCGTTGATGCGGTTGTGCAAGGTGGTGATGTTTTGCTTGAGCGCCTGACTTTGCACCAAACGCGCCGCCACCGGCTTGATGGAGGCTGTCAATTTGTATTCGGTGCCGTCGGGTCCATCGCTAGATTCCAGGTCGGCGAACTGGTCCAGCAGGACCAACTTGGCCTCTTCCAGCGTTGGGGCGTCGCGAAAGCGAATTTCGATGGTCTGACCGTTGCGGTTGATGCCGCTGTGGCGCACGTTCTTCTCGCGCAGGCTGGTGCGAATATCGCCGGCCAGGGATTCGGCCTTTTTGGTCAGCGCCGCTTGCATGTCGACCTGCAACATGAAGTGCACGCCACCGCGCAAATCCAGCCCCAGGTACATCGGGAAGGCATTCAAGGCCGTCAACCAGCTCGGCGAGCGCGACAGCAAGTTGAGCGCCACCACGTAGCTCGCGTTGCTCGGATCAGGGATCAAGGCTTTTTGAATCGCATCCTTGGCCCGGAGTTGGGTCTCGGTGTTGTCAAAGCGCGCTTTGACCGAGCTGGCGTCCAGCGTCACCGCATCGGGTACCAGACCGGCGGTCTTGAGCGCTTCTTCAACGCGCGCCTGCGTGCTGCTGTCGACCTTGACGCCGACCTTGACCGCCGACACCTGCACGGCCGGGGCTTCACCAAAAAAATTGGGCAGGGTGTAGACCACCCCCACCACCAGCGCGATCAGGATGATCACGTACTTCCAGAATGGGTAACGATTCATGATCGCGCTTCTCGGGGTTGTCGCTTGTGCTTACTTGATGCTGCCCTTGGGCAGGACCAGCACCACGGCACTGCGTTGGACTTGAACCTCAACGTTCGGCGCTACTTCCAGCGTCAAATAACCCTCGCCCAGCTTGGTGACCTTGCCGAGCATGCCGCCCACGGTGGCGACTTCATCGCCCTTGGCCAGGGCTTCAATCATGGCGCGATGTTCCTTTTGTTTTTTCATCTGCGGGCGGATCATGACGAAATACAAAACGACAAACATCAGCACCAGCGGCAGCATGCTCATGAGTGACGATTGCATGTCGCCGCCAGCGGCGGCAGGAGCGGTTTGGGCGAAGGCAGAAGAAATAAACACAGGCAACTCCAAAATAAGTAGTCAAGAAACAAGACACACCGCAGTTTCACCCGCGGGTTGGTGCAAAAAAGGGTCAACCGGGCATTGTATGCGGCGCCATCAGCCCCCGAAAACGGCTCATCTGGTCCTGCCAATTTTGGCGCGCCGCACTGAGATGGCGCGCCTTGACATGTCCAAAGCCCCGGATTTGCTCTGGAATACGGGCAATCTCAACCGCCAGGGCGTACAGCGCCGGGTCGGTTTCACGGTCAGGTCGGCCGGCGCTCAAGGCGTGGAGCAACTCATCCACACTCGCCCGGTACTCGGTGATCAGCGCACGCTCTTGCCGGCGCTCCGGGGTCTTGCCAAAAATATCCAGCGCGGTGCCGCGCAGGCCTTTGAGCGGGGCCAGCAGCTTGAAGGCCAGCAACATCGCCGGGCCATAAGGGCGCTTTTGCAGCTCGCCACGGGCGTTCTTTTGGGCCAGCAGCGGTGGTGCCAGGTGGTAGTGAATCTTGAAATCACCTTCAAACATGGTAGCGATGCGGGCGTTGAAATCGCGGTGGCTGTGCAAGCGCGCCACCTCGTACTCGTCCTTGTAAGCCATGAGCTTGAACAGGTAGCGGGCCACCGCCTCGCTCAAGGCCAGGTGCTTGTGGCCCAGCGACGCGTCCACGCTTCTGACCTTCTGCACAAAGCCTTGGTAGCTCTGGGCGTAGGCGGCATTCTGGTAGTCCGTCAAAAATGCCACGCGCTTGGCAGTCAGCGCATCGAGCGAGTCCCGCTTGGCAAAAGCCACGACCTGCTCCGGGCTCCGCAGCTGGTCAAATGCGGCGGGATCCTGCGCCGCGCGGCGACCCCAGGCAAACGCGGTCTTGTTCTGTTCGACCGCCACCGCATTGAGTTCGATGGCGCGCAAGAGCGACGCCAGCTGCAGCGGAATCCAGCCCTTCTGCCAGGCAAAGCCGAGCAGCATCGGGTTGGTGTAAATGCTGTCGCCCATCAGGCGGGTGGCCGCGGCCTCCGTGTTGAACGCGGCCACCGCATCGAGTCCCAGCGTCTTGACAATGTCGCTGACGCAGGCCTCGGCCGGGTTTTGCCAGTTGGCGTTTTTGACAAAAGCAGCCGTTGGCGTGGCGTTGGCGTTCAGCGCCACATGCGTGCGCCCCCAGAGCATGCGCAGCAGGGTTTCCGTGCTGGCCGCCACCACCGGGTCGCAGCCGATGACGAGGTCGGCCCCCGCCATGCCGACCCGCGTGGTGCGGATGGTGTCTTGTGAGGCGCCAATCAGCACGTGACTCCAGGTGGCGCCGCCTTTTTGCGCCAGGCCGCCCGCATCTTGTGTCACGATGCCCTTGCCCTCCAGATGCGCCGCCATGCCCAGCAGCTGGCCAATGGTGATGACGCCAGTGCCGCCGACACCGGCGACGACGATGCCCCAAACCCGGCCGGTCGTCGAAGCCATCGTCGGCTCCGGCAACGCGCCCCAGGCCGCATCAAACGGTGACGGCCCCTGGCCCTTGGCTTTCTTTCTGAGCTGGCCGCCCTCGACCGTGACAAAGCTCGGGCAGAAGCCCTTGACGCACGAATAGTCCTTGTTGCAAGTGCTTTGGTTAATCTGGCGTTTGCGACCGAATTCGGTCTCCAGCGGCTCCACGCTCAAACAGTTGCTCTGCACGCCGCAGTCGCCACAGCCCTCGCACACCAGTTCATTGATCACGACGCGTTTGGCCGGGTCGACCAGGCTGCCGCGTTTGCGCCGACGCCGTTTCTCGGTCGCGCAGGTCTGGTCGTAAATGATGACGCTGCAGCCCTTGATCTCCCTGAACTCACGCTGGATGCGGTCGAGCTGGTCACGGTGTTGAATCGCCACACCTTCGGGCAGGCCGGTGATGGCTTGGTACTTGGCAGGCTCGTCGGTCACAACCACGATCTTGACAGCGCCTTCGGCCCGCATGCTCTGGGCAATCTGAACCACCGAGTGGCCTTCTGGGCGCTCGCCAATCTGTTGCCCACCGGTCATGGCCACGGCGTCGTTGTACAAAATCTTGTAAGTGATGTTCACGCCCGCCGCAATCGCCTGGCGAACGGCCATCAGCCCGCTGTGAAAGTAGGTGCCATCGCCCAGGTTGGCGAACACATGCTGCTCGGTGCTGAAGGGCTGCTGCCCGACCCAGGGCACGCCCTCGCCACCCATCTGGGTAAAGCCCACGGTGGCGCGGTCCATCCAGATCGCCATGAAGTGGCAGCCAATGCCGGCCATGGCGCGCGAGCCTTCGGGCACCTTGGTCGAGGTGTTGTGCGGGCAACCCGAGCAAAACCAGGGCTGGCGATCCAAGCCCTTGGAGCCGCTCACCTCAAACACCTGCAGGGCGCGCTCCTTGGCGGCAAGAATCTCCAGATGCGCATCAATACGTGCGGCAGTGTCGCCGTCCAGCCCCATTTTTTTTAACCGCTGGGCGATAGCCCGGGCAATCAGCGCGGGCGACAAGTCGGCATTGGCGCGCAGCAACGTATTGGCACTCGGGTTCGGCATTGACCACTCGCCACCGCTGCCATAAGCGGAGCCTGCGGCGTCAGCGCCAAGCTCGTTGAACTTGCCCAGCACCGTGGGCCGCAGGTCCGCGCGCCAGTGGTACAGCTCTTCCTTCAGCTGATACTCAATGATCTGGCGCTTTTCTTCCACCACCAGAATTTCCTGCAGACCGGTGGCAAATTCGCGCGTCAGCTGGGCCTCCAGCGGCCACACCACGCCGACCTTGTGCAGCCGGATGCCCAGACGCTGACAGGTGGCGTCGTCCAGTCCCAGGTCAAGCAGCGCCTGGCTCGTGTCGTTGAAGGCCTTGCCGCTGGCGATCAGGCCAAAGCGGTCATTCGGACCTTCGATCACGTTGTAGTTGAGCCGGTTGGCCCGAATGTAGGCCAGCGCCGCATACCATTTGGTGTCAAACAGGCGCGCTTCCTGCGCCAGCGCGGCATCAGGCCAGCGGATGTGCACGCCGCCGGGCGGCATCTCAAAGTCCGTTGGGCGCTTGATCTGCACCCGCTCCAGGTCCAGGCTCACGGTAGCGCTGGACTCCACGATTTCCTGAATCGTCTTCATACCCGCCCAGACTCCGGAAAAACGGCTCAGGGCAAAGGCATGCAGCCCCAGGTCCAGAATCTCCTGCACGCTGGCCGGAAAGAACACCGGCGTACCGCAGGCCTTGAAAATATGGTCACTCTGGTGCGCTGCGGTCGAGCTTTTCGAGATGTGGTCGTCGCCTGCCACGGCGATCACGCCGCCCCAGGGCGTGGTGCCCGCCATATTGGCGTGCTTGAAGACGTCGCCACAGCGGTCCACGCCCGGGCCCTTGCCGTACCAGATGCCAAACACACCATCAAACTTGTTGGAGCCGGGCGGTGCGAAGCCGAGCTGCTGGGTGCCCCACAAGGCGGTGGCGGCCAGTTCTTCATTGACACCGGGCTGGAACACGATGTGGTGCGCCTTGAGGTATTTCTCCGCCTTGACCAAGGCCTGGTCGTAATTGCCCAGCGGAGAACCGCGGTAGCCGCTGATAAACCCGGCCGTGTTTTTGCCAAGCAGTTGGTCACGCGCCTGCTGCAGCATCGGCAGTTTGACCAGGGCTTGCACGCCACTCATGAAGGCACGACCTTTGTCCAGCGCATATTTGTCGTCCAGCGTGGCACTGGCCAGCGCTTGGGGTAGAAGGTCGGGCAATGAGGCGTTCATGGTTTGCGGGTCTCCAGGCGTGCAGGGTCAACGCGGCGCGGTCAGTACGCGCTGCGGGGTCACCGGTTGCAAGTCGGAGGCCTCTTTGAAGCGGGAAAGTGTAGGCCAGAGACGTTAAACAGCCAAGTCCGTCAGGCCGGATGGCCTCTGGCTGATGTCTGAATCCAGCTTAAATGAACTGAAACGCCGCTTACGCCACATACAGCAAGATGCAAATGAAGTGGCAGAAGCTGCCCCCCAGCACAAACATGTGCCAAATGCCGTGGTAATGGCGGCGGCGGTCACCATACGTGTAGAAGTAGATGCCCAGGCTGTACACGACGCCTCCCGCCACCAGCCACACCAGACCGGCCAGTGGCATGGCGTGTGTCAATGGCTTGATGGCAATGACCACCAGCCAACCCATCAAAACGTACAACATCATTGACAGACGACGCGTGTGGCGGCCCAGCGTCAACTCCTGGGCAATACCAAATAACGCCAGCCCCCAACTCAAACCCAGCAGCGTCCAGCCCCAAGGTCCGCGCAGGGTGACCAGCGCGATCGGCGTATAGGTGCCGGCAATTAGCAGGTAGATGGCGTTGTGGTCGATCTTTTGCAGAATCGCCTTGGCGCGCTGATGCTGGATGCTGTGGTAGATGGTTGAAAAACAATACAGCAGCACGAGCGTCGTGCCATAGATGCTGAAGCTCACCACCTTCCACGGATCGCCCTGCATGACGGCCACCGTGACCAGAATGGACAAGCCAGAGATGGAGAATGCCGAGCCAATCAGGTGACTGACGCTGTTGAATTTTTCACCGTGGTACACAAAACATCCTTACGCCGAGGAGACGACATGGCCCGTGTTGGCGGGTGCAGTTTGCACCGCTTTGGCGGGCGCCCGAGCGGCACGCTTGGCATTTGATCTGGCCGGTACATTTGCTGGGGCGACCATGACTTCTCCTTCAGTTCGGTGAGTCCCTCGTGATTGCTGACTGGCTCACTCGCGTACAGCCGTACACTCAAAATGCGTCCGTATTTTTATGCTTGGCATGAATTGTCTGATTTTCCAAGAACACTCGCCGTTCTCGTTAGCCTACAAATTGCACACAAATTGATCGACAACATGCCTCACTGCCCTTTGAGTTCGGGCAATTCCGATGCCAACACGATTGCCCGCCAATAAACGTCCGGACAGCTTGCGCCGCAGTGAGCGCAAGGATCAAACGCGCACCAGCCTGTTGCAGGCGGCGCTCCACCTGATTGGACAAGGGCGCAGTACCGACGAGCTGGGTTTGGCACTGGTGGCGCAGGCCGGGCCAAGCGCTCACCATTTGAATGAAAGAAAACATGACACCCGAAAAGTTCGATTTTGACTGGCTCGTGATCGGTTCCGGCTTTGGCGGCAGCGTCTCGGCCTTGCGCCTGTCAGAGAAGGGTTACACGGTAGGTGTACTCGAATGCGGGCGCCGCTTCAGCGACCAGGATCACGCGGCCTCAACCTGGCAACTCGGGCGCTTCCTCTGGGCGCCTGCCGTGGGCTTGAAAGGCATACTGCGCTTGACCCCGTTCAAGGACATCTTCGTTGGCAGTGGCTCCGGCGTGGGTGGCGGCAGTCTGGTTTATGCGAATACCTTGTACCGGGCCAAGCCCGAGTTCTTCCGCAACCCGCAGTGGTGCGAGACGGGCGACTGGGAGCGGGACTTGCAGCCGCACTACGACACCGCAGAACGCATGCTGGGCGTCCAAACCGTGCCTTTTGAATCAGTCAACCAGCAACTCATCCTTGAGATGGCGCGTCACTACGGCACCGAAGCCACGTTTCGTCGAACGCCTTGCGCCGTCTACTTCGGCGAGCCCGGTAAATCCGTCAGCGACCCCTATTTTGGCGGCGCGGGTCCGGCGCGCACGGGCTGCACGCGTTGTGGCGCCTGCATGGTGGGATGCCGCGTGGGCGCCAAAAACACCCTGCTGAAAAACTACCTGTGGTTTGCCGAGAAACTCGGCGCGCGCATCTTGCCCGAGCATCAGGTGGTCGATGTCGCCCCGCTGGGCGCAGCCGACGGCAGCGCGGGTTACAGCGTGACCACCGAACGCCCGGGTGCCTGGATCTTCAAAGGCCGCAAAAGCTTCACCGCTCACGGGGTGGTCTTCGCCGCAGGCCCGCTGGGCACCAATCACCTGCTGGCCAACTGCAAGCATGGCGGCTCCCTGCCGCGGGTCAGCGACCGCCTTGGTGAGTTAGTGCGCACCAACAGCGAATCGCTGTTGGCGGTGCGCATGCCCGAGGACATCAACAACTGGAACGACGTGGCCATCAGCAGCAGCATTCACGTTGATCACGACACCCACGTCGAGTTTGTCAACTACGGCAAGAAAGGCGATCTGATGTCGCTGCTCTACACCGTGCTCGTGGGCAACGGCAACCGGCTGACGCGACCGCTGTTGTGGCTAGGCTGCCTGGTGCGTCGCCCGCTGCAATGGTTGAAGACGCTCTGGCCGCTCGGCTGGAGCCGACGCGTGGTGATCATGCTGGTGATGCAGGCCCTCGACAATGCCATCGCCATGCGCGCGAAGAAGCGCTGGTTCGGGCGTGGCTACACCCTTGCCACAGAACAAAATGCCGACAAGCCCAATCCGACTTTCATCGCCGCCGCCAATGCCGCGGCCGCCTGGTTTGCCGAGCACACCGGCGGCATCGCCCAGAGCACGACGCTGGAGGCGGTGGCCAACGTGCCGTCCACCGCCCACCTGCTGGGCGGTGCCGTCATTGGCGCCAGTGCCGCGCACGGCGTCATCGATCACCGCTTGTGCGTTTTTGGCTATCAGAACCTGCTGGTCTGTGATGGTGCCGCGATGCCGGCCAACCCGGGCGTCAACCCGTCACTGACGATTGCCGCGCTGGCCGAGCATGCCATGGCACAGATTGCGCAGGCGCGCCCCGTGAGCGAACCTCATCAGTATGGGCGGCCATAGCCTGAAGCTGGCGGTTGAGGGTCGCCCCGGGTGAATGGACAAATGCAGCCGGACACCCTGGTCGTCAGTCAATGACTTTGTGCGGGAACGTCTGCCTCAGTGGCGTAGCGATTGAGAAATGCCATGACCCGCTCGGGATCGTAATTCTCATCACCTTCTATTTCAGTTTCAGTTTCGAGTCCTTGAACGCCTTGGGCATGAAGCAATCTTCCGGCGCCGTCCAACACCAGAAAATACGGGTAACCTCGAATCTTGGGCCACCGGGAGAGTACGGCCGTGTTCTTGTTTTCGGGCGAATAGTTCACTTTGACCCACACGTAGCGGCTGTCAATCAACGCACTGATTTGCGGTTGTGAAGCAACGAATCGATCAAGCATGCGGCACCACGTGCACCACTCACCACCGACATCGACCAATACGCGCCTGCCCGTGGCCTTTGCCGAGTTCTGGGCTGCGGTCATATCTTTGGCTGCATCCCGCTGCGGATCGAACTTGGCGGGGAGATCTTGCGCCACCACCAGCGGGGCCAGCAAAACGATCAAAAAACAAGTCAGAACGCGGGACAGGGTATGCATGAAAGGCGCAGCGGTGTGTCAAAACAAGATTGTCGGCCGCCTTTCATGTTTTCGGCGGATGCCGCATGCACCGGAGTTGATCTGGTACAACTCATCTTCAGGTAAACGGGAAAGCAGGCCACCACGAAGGACCTCTGACCAATTTGCAGGACGCGTGAATTGAATTCCCAGAAAACGGCTGACGACCAAGAGCCGCAAATGCTGCTTTGGATTCGTCAGCAGACTGTCAAACAAAAGATTCATTTCATCTGCAGTCTTTGACACACCGGACTATGACTTTTCCTGCCCCTTCTTCATGTCCAATGCCGCCTCGTACAAGGCATTGCGCGAGGCGCCCGTGATGTCGGCAGCCAGCTTGACGGCGGTCTTCAAGGGTAGCTCGGCCAACAGCAGTTTGAGGATGCGCTGCTCGGCACCCGGCTCGGCAACCACCGCTGCCGGGTGCAGCACCAGCACAAACTCGCCGCGGCTGCGGTTGGCGTCGCGCTGCAGCCAGCCGGGGAAATCATGCGCCGCGAGGGTGGCGATTTCCTCAAACTGTTTGGTCAACTCACGCCCGATGGTGAGCGGTCGCTCGCCCAAAGTGGCCAGCGCCGTGGCGAGCGCTTCAATCCGGTGCGGCGCCTCCAGCAACACCACCGCGCGCGCGTCCAGCGCCAGCGCTTCAATGGCGCTGGCACGTTCGCTCGATTTAGACGACAAGAAACCAACAAAGACAAACGCGCCATGCTGCGCGTCGTCCCCGGCAATGCCTGCCACGCTCAGGGCGGCGGTGACGCTGCTGGCACCGGGCAGCGGCACGATGGGCAGCCCAGCCTGGCGTACGCTGGCGACCAGGCGCGCGCCAGGGTCGCTGACGGCCGGGGTGCCGGCATCGCTCGCGTAGGCCACGCGTTCACCCCGCTGCAGCCGCTCAATCACCCCTTGCGCCGCCTGCGCTTCGTTGTGCTGGTGCACCGCCAGCAATTGCGCGTTTGATTTGTCAATGCCATAAGCGCGCAGCAAGGCCTGCGTGTGGCGCGTGTCCTCACAAGCGATGGTGTCAGCCAACTGCAGCACATGCAGCGCGCGCAAGGTGATGTCCGCCAGGTTGCCGATCGGTGTGGCCACCACATAGAGCGCGCCGGGCGGATAATTCTGGCCGCCGGCCGCCGTGGAGGCCGCACCCAAGGCAGAGGCATACAAAGAGGCGTAAACAGAAGTCAATGGCATTCCCTCAAATCAAGAGCAAGGTCGGTACCAGCAAGCAAGCGGGCGATGCCGCCGAAGAGTCCGCGCTGCGCCATCTGCAACAGGCGGGCTTGCGCTTGCTGGAGCGCAATTATCGGACGCCCGGGCGTGGCGGTGGAGAAATTGACCTGATCATGCGCACGCCGGATGGCACGACCGTGTTTATCGAGGTGCGTCAGCGCGCCAACGCCAGCCATGGCGGGGCCGCTGCCAGCATCAGCGCCACCAAGCAGCGCCGCATTATTTTTGCGGCACGTCATTATTTGACGCGCTTGCGCGAGCCGCCGCCCTGCCGCTTCGATGTCGTGCTGCTGGAGGACGACCGCATTGAATGGTTGCCCGCAGCGTTTGATGCTGATTGATTGGGCGTAAGACCTGAACCCGTGCCGGAAAGACCGCAGTCACGCCAAGCCAACCAGATCTGCCCTGAACTGTCTCAAGAAGGGGCCGGGTATCATCGCGCCTATGCTTGAGCAACGAATTCAACAACACTTTATCGACAGCGCCGACCTGAAGTACCAGGCCGCCCCCCTCCTGAGCAAACCGATTGCCGCTGCCGTGCAGGCACTGCTGGCCTGCGTGACCAGCGGCGGCAAAGTGCTGGCCTGCGGCAACGGCGGCTCAGCGGCGGATGCGCAGCATTTTTCGGCCGAATTTGTCGGCCGCTACGAGCGCGAACGCCCCGAACTGGCGGCGATTGCGCTCACCACCGACAGCTCCATCCTCACGGCGATTGCCAACGACTACGACTTCAGCGTGATTTTTTCGCGCCAGGTGCGTGCGCTGGGGCAACCCGGCGACGTGCTGCTGGCCATTTCAACCAGCGGCAACTCAGCCAATGTGCTGGCCGCCATTGAGGCCGCGCACGAGCGCGAAATGGTGGTGGTGGGATTGACCGGACACGGTGGCGGCAAAATGAGCCACGCCCTGCGCGATACCGATGTGCACATTTGTGTGCCTCACGACCGCACCGCGCGCATTCAGGAAGTCCACATTCTGGCCCTTCACTGCATCTGTGATGCAGTCGACGCCCTGCTACTTGGAGACCAGGAAACATGATCATGAAATTTGCAACTCAAAAACTTTTGACCCTGATGGTGCTGAGCGCCAGTTTGGGCGGCGCACTGAGCGCTTGCGCGCCCATCATCATCGGCGGGGCCGTCATGGGCTCGCTGATAGCCACCGACCGCCGTACCGCAGGCACACAAATTGAAGACGAGGGCATTGAACTGCACGCCGCGAGCCGCATCAGCGAAAACCTCGGTGATCGGGTCCACGTCAGTGTGACCAGCTACAACCGGCAGGTGCTGTTGACCGGCGAGGTGCCCAGCGCGCAGGACAAGCAGCTGGTGGAGCAAGTCGTGTCACGGGTTGAAAATGTGCGCGCCATCGTCAATGAGCTGGCGGTGTTGGGGCACTCCACCCTGACCCAGCGCTCGTCGGATGCCTTGGTCACCGGCAAGGTCAAGGCCGCCTTGATCGACGCCAAAGACCTGTATGCCAACGCCTTCAAAGTGGTGACCGAACGCGGCACCACCTATTTGATGGGCCGCGTCACCCAGCGCGAAGCCAACCGGGCCACCGACATTACCCGCGCCACCGGCGGCGTGCAAAAAGTGGTGCGTTTGCTGGAGATCATCAGCGAAGAAGAGCTGAAAAACCTGCTGCCCAAACCAGCGCCGGTTGAGGCCAAGAAATAGGGTAATTTCCCGACGGGCCGGCCCCCAGGAAACGAAGTCTGGCGAAGCCAAAAATAGCCCCCGTGGGGGGCCGCGTCGTCCACGCAGAGCCAAGCGTGGGGGCGTATTACCTGAGTCGCTTGATCAAGCTCGACGTGTCCCAGCGCTGGCCGCCCATGTGCTGCACGTCGGCGTAGAACTGGTCCACCAGCGCAGTCACCGGCAGGCGCGCGCCGTTGCGCTTGGCCTCATCAAGCACCAGTCCCAGGTCCTTGCGCATCCAGTCGACGGCAAAACCAAAGTCGAACTTGCCCGCCACCATGGTCTTGCCTCGGTTGTCGAGCTGCCAGCTCTGCGCGGCGCCTTTGCCAATCACGTCGAGTACCTGGTTCATGTCCAGACCCGCCTGTTCGCCAAAGGCAATCGCCTCAGAGAGGCCCTGCACCAGGCCGGCAATGCAAACCTGGTTCACCATTTTGGCCAGTTGGCCAGCGCCACTCGCGCCCAAGTGCGTGACGGCTTTGGCATAGGCCATCGCCACCGGTTGCGCCTGGTCAAACGCGGCCCTGTCACCGCCACACATCACGGTCAACTGGCCGTTTTGCGCACCGGCCTGGCCGCCCGATACCGGCGCATCAATGAAGTGCAGGCCAAGGTCGTTGGCGGCACGGTACAACTCACGCGCCACGCTGGCGGATGCGGTGGTGTGATCCACAAACACGCTGCCCGGCGCCATGCCGGCAAAAGCGCCGTCCGGACCGAGCGTGACGCTGCGCAAATCATCGTCATTGCCCACGCAGCAAAAAACCAGTTCGGCCTGCTGCGCCGCCAGTCGCGGCGTTTCGGCATGTTTTACGGCTCCAGCCCCCGTGTACTCTTCGCACCAAGCTATTGATTTAGTAGCTGTTCGGTTGTACACCGTGACCTGGTGACCAGCCTGCGCCAGATGCCCGGCCATCGGATAGCCCATCACACCCAGTCCCAAAAAAGCGACTTGGCGAGCCGGGATGGGTGCGTGAATTTTGCTTGGCGTGCTGTTCATGATGGTCCTCAAACAATGGAGAAATTCTCGGTCCCAGCGTTCAGGTCCTGGGCTTTGCCGCGATGGCTGTTGAGTTTGATCTGCAGGCGCAGGTCATTGAGTGAATCCGCGTTGCGCAGTGCGTCCTCGTAGGTGATCAGGTTGGCTTCATAGGCATCAAACAAAGCCTGGTCAAAAGTCTGCATGCCCAGGTTGCGGCTTTTCTTCATGATCTCCTTGATCTCGGAGACCTCCCCTTTGAAGATCAGGTCGGAAATGAGCGGTGTGTTGAGCATGATCTCCACCACCGCATAGCGCCCGCGCCCGTCCTGTTTCGGGATCAGGCGCTGCGACACCAGCGCTTTCAGGTTGAGCGACAGGTCCATCAACAGCTGCGCGCGCCGCTCTTCAGGGAAGAAATTGATGATGCGGTCCAGCGCCTGGTTGGCGCTGTTGGCGTGCAAGGTGGCCAGACACAAATGCCCGGTTTCGGCAAAGGCCACGGCATGCTCCATGGTCTCGCGGTCGCGAATTTCGCCCATCAGAATCACATCAGGCGCCTGGCGCAGGGTATTTTTGAGCGCCGCGCCCCAGCTGTCGGTGTCAATGCCAACTTCGCGCTGCGTGACCACACAATTTTTGTGCGGATGCACAAACTCAATCGGGTCCTCGATGGTGATGATGTGACCGAATGAGTTTTCGTTGCGCCAGTCGACCATCGCGGCCAGCGTCGTCGATTTGCCGGAGCCGGTGGCACCGACCAAAATGCACAGGCCCCGCTTGGCGGTGGCCACCTCTTTGAGTACCACGGGCACACCCAAGCCTTCAATGGTCGGCACGCTCAACGGAATGACCCGCAACACCATGCCGACCCGGCCTTGCTGGATAAAGGCACTGACGCGAAAACGGCCGACACCGGGCGGTGAAATCGCAAAGTTGCATTCCTTGGTGCGTTCAAACTCGGCCACCTGCTTGTCGCTCATGATGGAGCGCGCCAACGACATGGTGTGCGCTGCGGTGAGCGCTTGCGGTGAGACTTTGGTGACCTTGCCGTCCACTTTGACGGCAGGCGGGAATTCGGCCGTGATGAACAGATCGCTGCCGTTGCGGCTGACCATCAGCTTGAGCAGATCGTTGATGAATTTGGTGGCTTGATCGCGTTCCATGAGAACACCTCGTCGTTAATGGGGTCGTGGGGCCAGCGCAATGCCGGCGGTGACAAGCGTGGGAACCATACTTGAGGTTTAGCCGGGGAAATTCTCGGGAATCTTGGCTTTGGAGCGCGCCTCCGACGGGCTGATGACGTTGCGCTTGACCAGGTCACTCAGATTCTGGTCCAACGTCTGCATACCGACGCTGTTGCCGGTCTGAATGCTCGAGTACATCTGCGCCACCTTGGCTTCGCGGATCAGGTTGCGGATCGCGCTGGTGCCCAGCATGATCTCGTGCGCTGCCACACGGCCCTGGCCGTCCTTGGTCTTGCACAGGGTCTGCGAGATCACCGCCTGCAGGGATTCGGACAACATGGCGCGCACCATCTCCTTTTCTTCGGCCGGAAAGACGTCAATGATGCGGTCAATGGTCTTGGCAGCGCTCGACGTGTGCAAGGTGCCAAACACCAGATGGCCGGTTTCCGCCGCCGTCATGGCCAGGCGGATGGTTTCCAGGTCGCGCATTTCACCCACCAGAATGGCGTCCGGGTCTTCACGCAGGGCCGAGCGCAGCGCGGCGGCAAAACTCAGCGTGTGCGTGCCCACCTCGCGCTGGTTGACCAGGCATTTTTTGGACTCATGCACGAACTCGATCGGGTCTTCAACCGTCAGGATGTGGCCGAACTCGGTTTCGTTGAGAAAATTGACCATGGCCGCCAGCGTGGTCGACTTGCCCGAGCCGGTGGGGCCGGTGACCAGCACCAGACCGCGCGGTTTCAGTGCCAGGTCGGCAAAAATCTTGGGCGCATTCAATTGCTCCAGCGTCAGGATTTTGCTCGGGATGGTGCGAAAAACCGCGCCGGCGCCGCGCTGCTGGTTGTAGGCATTGACCCGAAAGCGCGCGAGCCCCTCAATCTCGAAGGAAAAATCGACCTCCAGAAACTCCTCATAAGCCTTGCGCTGCGAGTCGTTCATGATGTCGTACACCATGGCGTGCACCTGCTTGTGGTCCAGCGCCTCGACGTTGATGCGTCGCACGTCGCCATTGACGCGAATCATCGGTGGCAGGCCCGAAGAAAGGTGCAGGTCAGACGCTTTGTTCTTGACGCTGAAGGCCAGTAGTTGGGTAATGTCCACTAAGTTCCCGATGGTTTGTTACGCTTGCGGCAATTATGACCACGAATCAAAGCCCACTGCCGACCCAACTTCAAACTGTTCGCGCGCGCCTGGCCGCCGCCTGCCACGCTTGCGGCCGTGCTGCCGGCGAGGTCACGCTGCTGGCCGTGTCCAAAACCGTCAGCCCCGAGGTCGTTGAGCAGGCTTTTGAGGCCGGACAGAGCGCCTTCGGCGAAAACTACATCCAGGAGGGGGTGGAGAAAATCATTCAACTGCGCCATTTGCCCATTGAATGGCACTGCATCGGCCCGATCCAGAGCAACAAGACGCGCCTGGTGGCCGAGCACTTTGACTGGGTGCAGACGCTGGACCGGCTCAAGATCGCGCAGCGCCTGAGCGAGCAGCGCCCCTTTGGTCTGCCACCGCTGCAGGTGTGCATTCAGGTCAACGTGGACGGTGGCAACACCAAGTCGGGCGTGTCGCCCGATGAGGCGCTGGCCTTGGCCCAAGGCGTGGCCGCACTGCCCAACTTGCGCCTGCGCGGTCTGATGAGCATTCCCGAGCCCGCTTCTGATTTTGTAGCTGCTTGCGCCCTGTTTGCAAGGGTCAAGGCCGTATTTGATGAATTGAACGCGCAAGGTCTGGCGCTTGATACGCTGTCGATGGGCATGAGCGCCGACCTGGAGGCGGCGATCCATTCGGGCAGCACCATGGTGCGGGTCGGCACGGCCATTTTTGGCGAGCGACCCGCCATCAAGTCCGGGCTCGCCCACTAAACGTTGAGTCTGGCCGGGCTTGGCTGACTACAGCCCCGCCGCTGCACGCAGCGCCTGCGCTTTGTCAGTGCGCTCCCAGGTGAACTCGGGCTCTTCACGGCCAAAGTGGCCGTAAGCGGCGGTCTTTTCATAGATTGGGCGCAACAAGTCGAGCATCTGGATGATGCCTTTGGGGCGCAGATCAAACAATTCATGCACCAATTCCGCGATCTTGTCGTCCGGGATCACGCCGGTGCCTTCGGTGTACACCGTCACGTTCATCGGTTTGGCCACGCCAATGGCGTAGGCCACCTGAATCTGGCACTGGCGCGCCAGGCCCGCCGCCACAATGTTTTTGGCCACATAACGGGCAGCGTAAGCGGCGGAGCGGTCCACCTTCGTTGGGTCTTTGCCGCTGAAGGCGCCGCCGCCGTGCGGGCAAGCGCCGCCGTAAGTGTCCACAATGATCTTGCGCCCGGTCAGGCCGCAGTCGCCTTGCGGGCCACCCACCACAAAGCGCCCGGTCGGGTTGATCAGGTACTTGGTGTCCGCCGTCAACCATTCCTTCGGGCAGACCGGCTTGATGATGTCTTCAATGATGGCCTCAATGAAGGCGGGCTTCATGTGCTGGCCGTCGCTCATCTCGGGGCTGTGCTGGCTCGACAGCACCACGGTGTCGATGGAGTGCGGCTTGCCGTCAACGTAGCGCATCGTGATCTGGCTCTTGGCATCAGGCCGCAGAAACGGCAGGCGCCCGTCCTTGCGCAGTTGCGCCTGGCGCTCCACCAGGCGGTGGGCGTAGTAGATCGGCGCGGGCATCAGTTCGGGCGTCTCGTTGCAGGCATAGCCAAACATCAGGCCCTGGTCGCCGGCGCCGGTATTGAGGTGGTCGTCCGAGGCATGGTCAACGCCCTGCGCAATGTCATTGCTTTGCTTGTCGTAGGCCACCAGCACGGCGCAACCTTTGTAGTCGATGCCGTAGTCGGTGTTGTCGTAGCCGATGCGCTTCAAGGTGTCGCGTGCCACCTGGATGTAGTCCACATGCGCGTTGGTGGTGATTTCACCGGCCAGCACCACCAAGCCGGTGTTGCACAGGGTCTCGGCGGCGACGCGGGACTTGGGGTCCTGCTGGAAGACGGCATCGAGAATCGCGTCAGAAATCTGGTCCGCCACCTTGTCGGGGTGGCCTTCGGAGACGGATTCGGAGGTAAAGAGAAAATCGTTCGCCATGGTGGAAAGCTCCAATCGAAAAGTAAAACAACAGGTTCGCGTTGCTTGGGCTTTTCGGGCTTTCGGCGAACGCTTTAGCAGATTCGTCAAATGATTGACAAGGCACAATGGCAGCTCGTTGCGAACCGCCTTTGTGTGTCGCCCTGCAAGTAGTTCCATAACTCAGCGACCGACGTAGTTTATCCGACCCATGAGCACCCTTTTCAAAACCCTGTCCACCCTGCCCTTGTGGCTATTGCATGGCGTGGGCTGGAGTCTGGGATGGCTGGTGTTCGCGCTCTCCGGGGTTTATCGCCGGCGTTTTCTGGCGAACGCGCGTCAGGCGGGCATGGGCTGGCGGCAATGGCGCGTTGCCGTGGGCGAGAGCGGCAAGCTGGTGGCCGAGTTGCCGCGCCTGTGGCTGGGCCGACCGGTGCCGGTGCAATGGATTGGCGCGCAGCAGGTTGAGGCGGCTTTGGCGCTCGGGCGCGGCGTGCTGTTCTTGACGCCACACCTGGGCTGCTTTGAGATCACGGCCCAGGCCTATGCGCAGCGCTACGGTCAGACGCAGCCGATGACGGTACTGTTTCGCCCCTCGCGCCAAGCCTGGCTGCGCGAGGTGATGAACACGGCACGGGTGCGCCCCGGTCTGGACACGGCCCCAACCACGCTGGCCGGTGTCAAGCAGATGATCAAGGCGCTCAAAAAAGGCCAGTCACTGGGCTTGCTGCCGGACCAGGTGCCGCCACTGGGCATGGGGCTTTGGTCGCCCTTTTTCGGCCGGGATGCCTACACCATGACCTTGTCGGTGCGGCTGGCGCAGCAGACCGGCGCCACCGTGCTGATGGCCTGGGGCGAGCGTCTGCCCTGGGGTCGGGGCTACCGGGTGCATGTGCAGCCCTTGCCCGCCGCGTTGCCCAAGGAGAGTGAGCAGGCGGTGCACGTCATCAATGCGGCGCTGGAGGCGCTGATTCGCGACTGCCCGCAGCAGTATCTGTGGGGCTACGCGCGCTACAAACAGCCGCGCCAGGAAGTCTGAAAATTTATGACAAATAAGCCTGTAGCCCCCGTCTTACAAGCGTATGCCGCTATCAATACGATTTCTATTTCAAGCTAATCACGCCAGCCGGTAAGTCTCCAGGTGGATGCTGGTCTCGGTGCTGCTGATGCCGCGAATCAGCCGGATGCGCTCGAGCACGTGCGAGAGTTCGGCCAGATTGGCAGCGCGCAGTTCAGCCAGCAAGTCCCAGCGGCCGTTGGTGTCGTGCAGGCAGGCCACGCCCGGCTCCCCGAGCAGGCTCGCAATCACGGCGCGGGTTTCATTACCCGCCACGGCCACGCTCATCCAGGCGCTGATCTCATTGGGCTCGGCATCCGGGCGCAAGCGCACGGTGTAGCCGACGATGATGCCGGCGTCTTCGAGCTTGGTGATGCGGTTGCTGACGGTGCCGCGCGACACCCCGAGTTTGCTCGCCAAGGTGGCCACGCTGGTGCGGGCATCCTTGCGCAAGAGGGATAGCAATTGGTGATCGGTGGCATCCATGCTGCCATTTTGGCACTTAACCATGACTATATGGCAGCTTCTTATCAAAAAGACGTCATATCTGACGATTTACATTGACGCGCCGATTGGGGACACTGAGTTGAACCGACCGGAGCTCTCCTCATGAAACACCCCACCCTGATTCAAACGCCAACGCAAACCCAATTCTTGAGCGTCCAGGACGTTGCCGCTCTGGTGTCACACGCCGGCATTGCCGCCACCTTGACGCGCCTGGCGGACTACATTCTGGACGACTACCGGCGCTGGCAGGACTTTGACAAATGCGCCCGCGTGGCCAGCCATTCGCCCGATGGCGTGATCGAGCTGATGCCGATTGCCGATGCCCAGACCTACGCCTTCAAGTACGTCAACGGCCACCCCAAGAACACGCGCTTGGGGCTGCCCACCGTGATGGCGTTCGGCGTGCTGGCCGATGTGGCCACCGGAATCCCGCTGCTGCTGAGCGAGCTGACCTTGAGCACCGCCTTGCGCACCGCCGCCATGTCGGGCGTTGCAGCGCGCGCGCTGGCCCGGCCCAACAGCAAAACCATGGCCCTGATCGGCAACGGCGCGCAGGCGGAGTTTCAGGCGCTGGCGTTTCACTACCTGCTGGGCATTGAAGAAATTCGGCTGTTTGACAGCGACGCGCTGGCCACGCGCAAGCTGATGCGCAACCTGCAACACACCGGGCTGCGCTTGATCGCCTGCAGCAGCATTGCACAGGCGGTGCGCGGCGCTGACATCGTGACCACGGTGACAGCCGACAAAAGCAACGCCACCATTCTCAGTGCCGACCTGATCGAGCCCGGCATGCACATCAATGGCGTCGGTGGCGACTGCCCCGGCAAGACCGAGCTGCACCCCGATGTGCTGCGCGCAGCCAGCGTGTTTGTGCAGTACGAGCCGCAGACCCGCATCGAAGGCGATTTGCAGCAGATGCCGGCGGATTTTGCCGTGACCGAACTCTGGCGGGTGCTGCGCGCCGAAGCGCCGGGGCGCAGCTCTGCAGCGCAGATCACGCTCTTTGATTCGGTCGGCTTTGCGCTGGAAGACTACTCGGCGCTGCGCTACCTGCGGGATGTGGCCTTTGAGTTGGGCCTGGGGCAAAAGCTGTCCTTGCTGCCCGAGCTGGCCAACCCGAAAGACCTGTTCAGCCTGATTCGCCCCGATGCCAGCGCGCGTGCCAACGCCGAACCCGCGTTAGCATGGGCCGCATGAACACCAGCCCACTTTCCCCCAGCGCGCAGCGCGCGCCAGAGCGCATCAGCCTGATTGGCGTCCCCACCGACATCGGCGCCGGCATGTTAGGTGCCCGCATGGGGCCGGAGGCGTTGCGCGTGGCGGGTCTGGCGCAGGCCCTGGCGCAATTGGGGCTGGAGGTCAAGGACTGCGGCAACCTCCAGGGCCCGGCGAACCCGTGGCAAGAAGCCGTCAACGGCTTTCGCCATCTGCCCGAAGTGGTGCAGTGGAACCAGTTGCTGCATGACACCCTGTATGCCGAACTGCAGGCCGGTCAGCTGCCGATCATGCTCGGCGGTGACCACTGCCTGGCCATCGGCTCCATCAGCGCGGTGGCGCGGCACTGCCGCGACCAAGGCAAGAAGCTGCGGGTATTGTGGTTTGACGCGCACGCCGACTTCAACACCGCCACCTTGACGCCCAGCGGCAACATCCACGGCATGCCGGTAGCCTGCCTGTGCGGCCACGGCCCGCAGGAACTGATCCAAATCGGCGGCCATGTGCCGGCGCTGCTGCCCAAACAGATTCGTCAAATCGGCATTCGCAGCGTCGACGCCGGTGAAAAGCGTCTGGTGCATGACATGGGCATTGAAGTGTTCGACATGCGCTACATCGACGAGATGGGCATGCGCCACGCCATGGAGCTGGCGCTGGCGCTGGTGGATGCCAACACCCATTTGCACGTCAGCCTGGATGTTGATTTTCTGGACCCGGATATTGCCCCCGGTGTCGGCACCACCGTGCGCGGCGGCCCGACCTACCGCGAGGCGCAGCTGTGCATGGAGATGATTGCCGACACCGGTCGGCTCGCCTCGCTCGACGTGGTGGAACTCAACCCGGCGCTCGATGTGCGCAACCAGACCGCCGAGCTGGCGGTGGATTTGATCGAGAGCCTGTTTGGCAAAAGCACCTTGATGCGCGCCGCCCCGGCAGCACGCTGAAGTGGGCTATGGCGCGATTTTGCAGGGCGCAGGCCAGGTCGTTGAGTTTGAATCAACGGCAGCAATGATGTGCCATATTGGAATATATGGCAACAAAAATAGCCTCTAATTGCTATTTTTTAAATAGCTAGCTACACATTATTAATGTGGGCTATAGCGACATAAGATCACTATCGTGTGCAAGTCCATGTATTCGTTTAGCGCACATCACCCCTGCTGGTGAACCGCCATGGTGGCGCGCTTCGGGCGCAGCAGCGGCAGCAGTTGCACACCGACCATGCTGGCCAGTATCAGGGCGCAACCGGCCAGACCGGCAGCGTCCAGACGGTCGCCCATCAGCAGGTAGCCAAAGCCGGCAGCAAACAGGGTTTCAGCTGACAACACAATGGCGGCGTCGCTCGCCTGCGCGTAGCGCTGCGCCACGACCTGGGCGGTAAACGCCACCCCCACCGACAAGACACCGGCGTAGGCCAGCGACCAGCTCGCCGCCTGCAGGCCGACCCAGCTGGCAGGCTCCCAGGTCAGGCCCCAAGCCAGCGTCGACAAGCCACAGACCACAAATTGACCGCCCGCGACCAAAAAAGGCGCCGCCATGCGGTGCGCCACCCGGCCAATCAGCAGCACATGAAGCGCCCAAGGCAGGGTCGAGGCGATGATCCAGAGATCGCCAGCGCCAATCGACACGTGCTGCGCGCCGGAGAGCAAATAAGCCCCTGCCAGGCAGGCCAGCGCGCCTGGCCAGACTGACCAATGCGGCAATTGGCGCCATAGCAGCCAACCGAGCACGGGCACCAGCGGCACATAGAGCGCCGTCAGGAATCCGGCATGGGTGATGCTGGTGCTGACAATGCCGATCTGCTGCATGGCGGCGCCCAGCGCCAGCAGGGCGCCCAGCCCGGCGATCTTGAGCCCATCGAGGCGTTGCAGGGCTTTGCCGCGCTGCTGCAGGCTGCGCCACTCCAGCCACATCAGCGGGGTGACGACCAGAGCCCCGATCAGAAAGCGCACGCCGGTGAACAGCATCGGCCCCAGATGCGCCATGCCCCGGCTTTGCGCCACGAAGGCGGAACCCCAGATCAGGGCAACCAGCGTCAACAACAAATTGGCATTTACACGGGACATGGCGCGGGCCTGGCTAGTTTTGCGACGCCTGCGCGCCAACGACACGAGAAAGACAGCGGACTTAGCGCCCGGGCCGAAGACCCAGGATGTTACGCGCCTCGTCGGGTGTCGCCACTGCCCGATCAAGCTCGCGGCTGATACGGGCGATCCGCGCCACCAATTGCGCGTTGCTGCTGGCCAGCTCGCCCTTGCGGTAGTACACATTGTCTTCAAAGCCGACGCGCACATGGCCGCCGAGCACAATCGCCAGCGCACCCAGCGGCAGTTGCGCCGCACCGATGCCCGCCACAGTCCAGGTGGCGTCCTCGGGCAATTGCGCCTTGAGGTACATCAGCGCCTCGGGCGTGCCCGCCATGCCCCCCGCAAGACCGAGCACAAAGTCAAAGTGCTGCGGGCCGCTCAACACGCCCTTCTGGAGCCAGCGCAGCGCGGTGCTGAGCATGCCGGTGTCAAAAATCTCGAGTTCGGGCTTGACGTTGTAGTCTTGCATCGCCTTCAGGAACACCGCCATGTCGGCCGGATGATTCATGAACACGTCGCCGCCGAAGTTGACCGAACCCATCGACAGGGTCGCCATCTCGGGCTTGAGTGTGACCGGTGCCAGACGTTCCTGCGGCGTCATGCCGACGGCACCGCCGGTGGACACCTGCACGATCACATCGCAACGTGCGCGCACCGCCGCGATGATCTGGCGGTAGGTTTCCTTGTCCTGCGTCGGTGTGCCGTCCGGGTTGCGGGCATGAACATGCACGATGGCTGCACCCGCCTCGGCGCACGCTTGGGCGGCCTGCGCAATTTCGTCGGGCGTGATCGGCAGCGCCGGTTGCTGCTCGCGAGTGACTTCGGCGCCGCTCAATGCGGCTGTGATGATGAGTTTGTCCATGATCAGCAGGTGACGGGTGGGCGTGCGATGCGCTGGCAGGGCACAGGGACGACGCAGGTGCCGCTGGCTTTGCAGACCACGATCGGCTCGGCCAGCACGTCGGCGGCGGACGCCTGGCCCGCTATGGCGGCAGACGCGATCACCTTGCGCGCTTCAAACACCATCTTGCGTGAGCTCTTGCCCATGGCGACGATGCGCCCGCTGGCCTCGATGTAGTCACCGGCGTAGACCGGCGCCAGGAACTCAATGTTGTCGTAGGCCACAAACAGGCCTTCGTCGCCGTCGCTGCGGATCAAGAGCTCGGTCGCAACATCGCCAAACAGGTGCAGCATCCGGGCGCCATCGACCAGACCGCCGGCGTAGTGTGCGTCGTGCGCGCTGATGCGCAGGCGGATCAGGCTGGTGTAGTTTTCCATGTTGTTTCCTTTCGCTCGGCGCGATGGTTGGTGAGTTATTTTCGCTTTGCCTGGTAGCTTCATCTCTTAATGACCCGCGCTGCGGCAGTCATTGGCGGCCTCCTCATGCTGGAGTACCAGAAATCGTCAGCCGCCAACGCCAGCCACATCGCTGGCGCTTAGGGTGAAAAAAACCAAATAGCACTTCAATCTGTCTTGAACAAAACCTCAAGCGTCCACTATCCCGCGCGGCAACTCAACATGAACCGAGTTATTGAGGTCAGATTCCAAAAACCCTTGCACTCGCGGCACACCGACCAGCCCATCAACATCAATTCCGCTTGACCCACTCATGAATCGCAAAGGAAGCCACATCTTCCGCATACGATTTGGCGCCAAAGCCGGCGTCGTAACCGAGTTCTTTCGCCAGTTCGTGGCTGATGCGCGGGCCGCCCACCACCAGAATCACCCGATCGCGCAAGCCTTCGGCCTCCAGCAGATCGGCCAGCCGGGTCAGGTTGTCCAGGTGAATGTTCTTCTGCGTCACCACCTGCGACACCAGAATGACATCGGCCTTTTCTTCAATCGCACGCGCCACCAGCACTTCGGAGTCCACCTGCGCCCCGAGGTTGATGGCGCGAATCTCGTGGTAACTCTCCAGGCCCTTGTGGCCGTTGAAGCCTTTCATGTTCATGATGGCGTCGATGCCGACGGTGTGGGCGTCGGTCTCGATCGTGGCGCCGACCACCACCATGCGGCGCCCCATCTTCTGGGCGATCAGCGCGTTGATGGCCTCTTTGTCCATGACCTCGTAGTCGGGTTTGACGACTGAGAAGCTGGCCAGATCCACCTGATGCCGGCATTGCCCATAGACCACGTAAAAGCTGAAGCCCTGGCCCATGTCTTCGCAGTGCACCACGGCGGGATCATCCAGCCCCATCAGCGCCGCCAGCCGCTTGGCGCCTTCTTTGCTCGTCTCATTGAGCGCCACCGGCAAAGTGAAGGACAGCTGGACGCGGCCGTCACCGAGCGTGTCGCCGTAGGGTTTAACCCATTGTTCTGGCCGTTTGGATTCAAGCATGGTGATTTCCTCCAGGCAACATCAGGTGTGGGAACGGGTTGTAGTAGTTGTCGGCCTTGGGAATCACGCCATCCAGCCCTTTGCCGCCCGTGGGCGTGCGCGAAATGTCGGCAAACAGGCCTTGGCCAATGGCGCCGGCCAAGCCCATGGCTTCGATCTGCGCCAACATGGTTTCGGCCTCTGCCAGCACCGACTGGGCCCGCAATTCGATCTGGCCGCCGCGCTTGAATTCAATCTCGCTGTGCAGGTCTTTCATGGTACTGAACACATACTTGGCGTTCTGGATCGCCAGAAAGCGGTCCTGGATGAACGGCGTGTGAATCGCCTCCGTCATCATGCCAAGCAGGTGGATGTTTTGCTGCGTCACGCTGCTGACGATGTTGAACAGCGCGTCCTGCACCTGGCCCTTGAAGATGTTGCCCGTCATGTGTTTGGTGGGCGGCATGTACTTCAGGCAAGCGTCGGGGAACACCTGGCGCACCAGTTGCGCGTGCGCCAGTTCCCACAAGAAGCCGTTTTCCATCTCCGGGTGAATCTCGAATGCATGGCCCAGCCCCATTTGTTCGGGTTTGAGTCCCGACAGCACTGCGAACTGTTCGTTGATCAGCTGCGAAGCCAGCACCGTGTGCGCGGCCTCATACGCGTCCGCCGTGGTCAGGTAGTTGTCTTCGCCGGTGTTGATGATGATGCCCGCATAGGCATTGACCATGCGCGAGAAAAACTGGTCGATGAAGGTGCGCTTCATGTTGATGTCGCGAAAGATGATGCCGTACATCGAGTCGTTGAGCATCATGTCCAGGCGCTCCACCGCGCCCATGGCCGCGATCTCCGGCATGCACAGGCCCGAACAGTAGTTGGTCAGGCGGATGTAGCGGCCCACCTTGGCGCCCACTTCGTCGAGCGCAGCGCGCATCAGGCGAAAGTTCTCCTGCGTGGCGTAGGTGCCGCCAAAACCTTCGGTGGTCGCGCCAAACGGCACGTAGTCCAGCAGGCTCTGGCCGGTGGAGCGGATCACGGCAATGATGTCGGCGCCCTGCTCGGCCGCGGCCCGGGCTTGCACCACGTCTTCATGGATGTTGCCGGTGGCCACAATCAAATACAGCCAGGGGGCTTTGCCCTGGCCCAGGGTCTTGATCTGGGCGTCGCGGTGCGCGCGTTGCCCGGCGATGTGCTGGCAGGCTGTTGCGGCGTGCGCTTGAGCGGCCTGGCGTGCCGCTGCTTCGTCTTGGGGGTAGCTCAATGTCAGGCTGCCTGCCGCCACCGCCTCAGCGACTTGTTGCGCGGTGAAGCCCGTCTGCTGCATGGCGCCCGCCAGAATGAGGGCGGCACCGTGTTGCAACAGGTTTTGCGTCTGCAAGTGCTCGACCACCCGGTTCGGTAGCGGCACCTGGTTGTCATCGACGCCATCAACCCCGAGCAGGCGCAGCGTGGCGCGCTCCACGGTGGTGGTCGTAAAACCGGACATCTCGTCAAAGACTTGGCGCGCAATGCGTTGGGCCGAGGCGCGGGCGCGGTCGATCTGCGGCTGGTCTAAATGCAATTGCGACATGTCTTGTTCTTTCTTTGCTCAGAATGCTTGTTTTGTGTGGCCTGCTGCCGCGTTTGGCAGCAGGCCTGGGTGATCGTCCAGCAGCACATCGCTCACGTCGTAGTGGGGGAACGCGTGGCGGCCGGCGGCCAGGAAGGCGGTGGCGTCAAAGCTGCCGCCCAGGGGCGAGAAGGGGTTGAGCGTGATGCCAATCATGCGGATGGCACGGTGCGCCAGCAGCTGACCCCCGAGCTGGGCAAAAGCGGCCAGATCGGAGGCCTGCACAAACAGTTTGGTGCCATCGCTCACCACCACGCGCAAGCCCGGTCTGGCCGCGGTGAGTGTCATCAAAGCGTGCCAAAGCGTGCGTCCGACGGCGCCACTAACAGCTATTATTTTAATAGCTGTATGCGCATACTGCATGAGGGCTGGAGCCGAATTCAGTGTAGGAATTGAAGATAAAAACAAGGACTCGCCCTGCCTGTCCCACAGACCCACGCCACCCTGCGCGAAGACCGGTTCGCACAGCTGGCGAACGGCGGCATCGGCCTGCGCAATACCCAAAATGGCGAGCCGGTCACCCGTCTTGCGGATCACATCCGACATGCCGCCGCCGATGGCCGCGCCCGTGGCCAAAATCACGCCGTCGGCGATAGCCGGGGAGGCATGGTGGCTGCGCCCGAGCGCGCCGTCCAGCAGCACCAGCGCGGCGCCGCACTGTTGCAGGCGCGCGATGACCTGGCGCTGATCGCCACCACGGGAGGCCCCGGCGATCTCCATCTCACCGTAATCCAGCACCTTGACAAGCACAATCTCGCCCATCGGGCTGCCGATGCCGGTGGCGTCGATCAACTGGTAGCGCACCTTGGCGCGCTGCAAGGTGTCGCGCGCCGTGGCCACCAGCGTACCGGGCCAGACCCGCACCGGCGGCTTGGGCACAAAGAACACCTGATCGCGGTCCTCGCCGTCGCGGCCAATCGAGGTGACGCCCGTGGCAACTTGGGCTTTTGCCGCTTGCGCCAGCAGATGGTTCAGCGCCACGGTTTTGCCGGTGTTTTTGGTCATGCCCATCACGGCCAGCGTGCTCATGCCACTGGCCTGGATGCGCTGCCAAAGCGGGCTGGTTAAAGCAGCCCTGCCGGTGTCAGACATAAAGCTGCTCAAACAACTGGCGCAGTCTGGGGCTCTCGCGCAGCAAACCCAGCGCGAACTCCGCGTGGCCGGTGGCGTAGCCGTTGCCGACAATCATCTCCACGTCCTTGCCCACGCCCTCTGCGCCCAGCGCGGCGGCGGTAAAGCTGGTCGCCATGGAGAAGAAATAGATCTTCCCGTGTTGGCGCGTCGCCAGGATGCTGCCCATCTCGGTGTTGGGAATGTTGACGCAGTTGATCACGACATCGGCCATTTTTCCATCGGTCACCGCAGCCACCGCCTGCATCAGCGCCAGCGCGTCGGTGGCATCGACCTGAAGCGCATGGTCCGCCCAGCCCAGGTCTTTCATGCGCTGGCAGTCCTTCGCAAACGGTGAGACGCCGATCACGCAACCGGTCGTTCCGGCACGCTTCTTCGCTTCATAAATACACAGGGTACCCGACTTGCCGCCACCGCCAATCACCACCACCGTGTGGCCCGGCTGCACCAGCCGTGCAGTTTGCGCGGGCGCACCGGCCACATCCAGAATCGCCAACGCCAGATTTTCGTCAAGGTCGTCAGGCAACTTGGCGTACAGGCCGGTCTCGAACAAAATGGCCTGACCCTTAATCTCGATCTGGTCCTTGTGCAGGTGAATCTTCTTGATGGCATCGATGCGCAGGGGGGTGAGCGACAGCGACACCAGCGTGGCGATCTTGTCGCCGACATTGAGATCAATCTTGTCCGCCAACGCCGGGCCGATCTGCGCCACGCTGCCGATCAGCATGCCGCCCGAGCCCGTCACCGGGTTATGGTGCTTGCCGCGCTGCGCCACGATGTCATTGACCATGGCGGCAATGCGGGCCTCATCGTTTTCGCACGCCGCCTTGATCTGCGTGAAGCTGGCGGAGTCGATGTTCAGCGCCGACACGTCGATCAGAATCTCGTTGTCATAAATGGCCATCGTGTTGTCGAGCTTCCAGGCCGGCTGTGGCAGGACGCCGATGGGTTCGAGCACCCGGTGGGTGCCGTAGGGAGAGCCGTGTTTCATGGTGTCAGTTGGTGCGGCTCGGCAGGTGAAAGTCCTGGCCCAGGCCGGGCATCTCGATTGTCATGCCCTTGTAGTTGCGGCACTTGACGGTGGTGCCGCTGCCGTCCGGCAGTTCTTCTTCACGCACATAGCTGGGCGTGATCGGCAGCTTGCCCAGGCCGCCCAGGCCATCGACCACGAAGGTCGGGATCGCCGGGCCGCTGATCCAGCCGCGCAGCCCTTCATAGAGTTCGAGCATGCGCCGGTGCGGCACGATGAAGTGGTGCGCGCCTTCGACCATGTCGGTTGAATAAACGTAATAGGGGCGCACGCCCATCTCAATGGTCTGCATGAACAGTTCGCGCATGACCGCCACATCGTCGTTGACGCCCTTCAGGCACACGGTCTGCAGCCCCATCATGATGCCGGCCTTCTGGATCATCTTGACGCGCTGGCGCAGGAGTGGCGTGATCTCCTTCGGATGGTTGATGTGGATGTTGACCATTTGCACGCGGTGCTTTTCCAGCACGGCGCACAGCTCGGGCGTCACGCGCGTGGGCATCTGCACCACCATGCGCGAGCCGATGCGCAAGAAACGCACATGCGGGGCGCGCCGGCGCAATTCGCCCAAAATGTAGTCGAGCCGTTCGTCGGTGAAGGTGAAGGGGTCGCCGCCCGAGAGCAGCACATCCTCGATCTCCGGATTGCCGGCGATGTAGTCGATCGACGCCTCGATCTCGTCCTTGGCGACCGAGCCGTCGGGCTGCGACACCATGCGTTTGCGGGTGCAAAAGCGGCACAGCGTGGCACAGGTGTTGCTCACCAGAAACAGCACCCGGCGCGGGTAGCGGTGGACCACGCTGGTGCCCGGCACCGTGTCGCCTTCCTCGCCGAGCTGGTCCAGGGAAGTGGCGAAGTCCGGCTTGGTTTCTTCGTGATGCGAGGGCAGATACTGCAGGCGAATCGGACATTTCGGGTCGTCCTTGTCCATCAGTTTCGCCATATAAGGCGTGATGGCAATGGCAAACTTCTTGTAAACCGTGTCGTTGACGTTCTCGATGTTGTTCAGAACGCCATCCAACTCTGAGTGGTGCGTGTAGCGGCGCACAAACTGCCTTTGCCAGGACTCGGACTGCGGATCGTAGGCATCGAGTTCCGCGCGCGTCAGCAATTTTTTGGCGGGATTGAAGTCAACTCTTTGCAGCATGGGGGGCTCCTGATCGGTGGCAATGGCCCAAATCACCGGCGCGATGACTTGAAGGCTGCGAACAAGTTTAGGCAGCAGTGCTGCCAGACAAAATAGGCAAATCGCCTGAATTCAGGCGCTGATTTCAGTCAAAATGCTCCCCTTTCCTACATATTGATTGATTGACGCATGGCCACCTCGCTCGATACCCTGGATCGCCAACTGCTTGACCTGCTCAAGGTCAATGCCCGCCTGCCGATGGTCAAGCTGGCCAAAGCGCTGGGCTGCGCCCGCAGCACGGCGCAACTGCGGCTCAAAGCGTTGGAAGATGCGGGGGTGATCACGGGCTACACCGTCGGCCTCAGCGCCAACCGCTCGGCGCCAGGCATTCATGCCATGGTGCTCATCTCCATCGAATCAAAAAACGAGCCCGAGGTGGTGCGCGCGCTGACCCGCCGCCACGAGATCACCAAACTCTATTCAGTCAGTGGCCGCTATGATCTGTGCGCGCTGCTGTCCACCGAGTCGACCCATGAACTCGATGCGGTGATCGACAAGATGCGCGTGATCAAGGGCGTGATCGAGACCTTCTCGACCATCCTGCTGGCGACGAAGCTCGACCGGCCCGAATAAAGACGACCCTAAGCCGTCACCGGGGCCGGGCGGCCAAACAGATAGCCCTGAAAATGGGTGCAGCCCAGCTCAAGCAGCGCATCGCGTTGCGCTGCGGTCTCAACCCCTTCGGCAATCACTTGCAGGTTCAGGCTGGCACCCAGGGTGACGATGGCTTTGACAATGTTGGCGTCTTGCGGGTCACTCAACAAGTCGCGTACAAACGACTGGTCAATCTTGAGCTGATCCAGCGGCAGCCGCTTGAGCATGCTCAGCGAGGAGTAACCGGTGCCAAAATCGTCAAGCGAGAAACGCACGCCCAGCGCCTTGAGCGCGCTCATGCGTGCAATGACGCCCTCGACGTCGTCCACCAGCAGGCTTTCAGTCAGTTCCAGCTCCAGGCGCTGCGGGTTGGCACCTGTTTCAAACAACACCTGCTCCACCGTCTGCACAAAGTCGCTCTGGCGAAACTGGCGCGCACTGACGTTGACCGCAATGCACCACTGCGCCTGCTCAGTGCTCGTCGCCCAGGTCACCAGCTGACGACACGCGGTGCGCAATATCCAGCGCCCCAGTGGCAGGATCAGGCCGGCTGATTCGGCCATCGGGATGAACTCCAGCGGCGGCACCAGTCCGCGCTGCGGATGCTGCCAGCGCACCAGGGCTTCCACCCCGAGCTGTTGCCCGGCGGTGTCCACCTGCGGCTGGTAATACAAGACAAATTCGGAGCGCGCCAGTGCCTGGTGCAGATCGGCCTCCAGCGCGGTGCGCGCGCTCACCTGGGCCTGCATGGCGGGGTTAAAGAAGCACAGCGTGTTGCGGCCTTCGGCCTTGGCTCGGTACATCGCCAGGTCGGCCTGCTTGAACAATTCGTCCCGGCTGGTCGGCTCGTCGCCAAACATGGCAATGCCGATGCTGACCGTGCTCTGGTAGTTCTGGTTTTCCAGCAGGTAGGGCTCGGCAATCTGTTGCAGTATCTTTTGGGCCACGTGCTGCGCTTGCTCCAGCGCCGCATCCAGTTCGGGGCTCAGATCGCACAACAGCAGCACAAACTCGTCGCTGCCCTGGCGCGCCAGCGTGTCGCCAGCGCGCGTGCAGGTGCCCAGGCGCACCGCCATCTGGCGCAGCAGCTCGTCGCCCATCGCATGCCCCAGCGAGTCGTTGAGGTCTTTGAAATTGTCGACATCAATAAACAGCAGGGCGCCACGCTGGTGTTGCCGCCCATTGGCTTTCAGGGTTTGCTGCAAGCGTTCCATCAAGAAGCGGCGATTGGGCAGCAGCGTCAGGGGGTCGTAGAAAGCGAGCTGATGAATCGCCTCTTCCGCGCGTTTGCGTTCGGTAATGTCAGTCGAAATGCCGCACAGGGCGTAGATGCTGCCGTCAGCTTGACGCAGCGGCAATTTGATCGACAGGTAGGTGCGCTCCTGGGTGCCGTCGCGGCTGCGGTTGACCTCCTCGGCCTCGATCCGCTCGCCGTTTTCGATCACCCGTTGATCATTGAGGTGCAGCCGCTCGACCGTGAGCGACTCAAAAAAATCGTCGTCTGTGCGCCCCGCCACCTGCGCCAGCGGGCGACCAAACAACTCGCACACCTTACGGTTGGCGTACTGGTAGCGCAACGCCGTGTCTTTGATATAAATATGCGCATCAACGCTGTTGAGAATGGTCGCGAGCCGGTCTTCGCTGGCGCGCAGATCACGCGTGCGGGCCGCGACCTGACGGCGCAGTAACGCGCTCCCCGCCAGTGCCAAAGCCAGCATGGCCGCCAAAGCCATCAGGCTCCACCACAAATAGGCGGGCACTGAAAATCGCGGTGGCACCTCCATCCAGCGTTTGAGCACTTTGAAATACTCGGAATCAGGTTGCGACTGCCATTGCCCCAGGTGCTGATCGATGGCTGCCAACAAATCCGCATTGCGCCCCTTGGCGGAGGCGTAAAAAAGTTGCGCTGGCTGAAAAAGGATCGGCGTCGCGTCCAGCTGGTAGGTGGCGGCCCGTCGATCACCAAAAAAGCGGTTGGTTGCCGCCGCATCCGCCTCACGCGCAGCCACTTTCTTGAAGGCTTCTTCCAGCGACTGGACCGGCACCAGCTCGGCTTGCACGTCAAAACTGCTCAGCAGGTTTTGCAGATACGTCTGCTGCACCGACCCCGCCAGCACCGCCACGCGCTTGCCCTTGAGGTCCAGCATCGAGCTGATCGGGGCGCCGCTGTGTTTGTAAAGCTGCGACCAGCTCAAGAGCGAAGGAATCTTGTGAACGTCAAAAATCTGCAGGCGCTGCTCGCTCGAAGCCAAGTCGGGCATCAGATCAATATTGCCCGACTCCAAGGCGTCCAGGCAAGTCGACCATTCGCAGGGCACCGACGTGAGCGTCCAGCCTTCCAGGCGGGCCATCGCCACCAGCAAGTCGCCCAGGATGCCACTGGGCTGGCCGTCGGCGCCCATGAAAATCTTGGGCTCGTTCTGGTACACGCCCACGCGCACCTCGCGCGCCAGCGTCAGGGTTGGCGCCCCCAGCAGGGCCAGCCAGCACAGCGCCAACAGGCTGCGCAGGCGCCAGGCAGAAGGCAAAGAATTGAAAAAAAGCATGGGACGCAGCGCGTATTTCAAAGGAACTTGACTGTCGCCATTGTGACTCAGGCCAGGCCATCGAATCGACATGAACGGAGTATCCGCGCAGATGCCACGACCGTTGCATGGCGGGCCAGCGGCCGACGACTGGCTCACGGCACTTGCAAACGCCCCGCCCACACCCCCATAATTTCGCCCGCATAGTCAAGAAAGTGTTGCCACTTCAAACCTGTTAGTTTTGACTTAGGACCCATCATGTTCGCCGGTGACCAAGACATTGAGCGTGCCGTCATTGAACTGACAACCTTCCTACCTGAGCCGCTGCGCCCGCTCGCCCGCGTGGCTTTCAACTACCGATGGTCATGGACGGCCGATGGCGCGGCCATGTTCGAGGCGATTGATCCGGAGCGCTGGATCCGCTGCGGGCGCAATCCGCGGCGGCTGCTGTCCGAGGCGCCGCCATCCATGATGGCACGCGCTGCGGCCGATCCGGGATTTGTCGGCTGGGTCAGCCGGATTGCGGCAGAGCTGGCGCTGGACGCCGCCCGGCCTTGCTGTGAGGGCGGAGTCGAGCCGGCGCACCCGGTGGCGTTTTGCTGTTCCGAGTTTGCCGTGCATGGCTCCCTGCCGATCTATTCAGGCGGGCTCGGCGTGCTGGCTGGCGACATCTTGAAGGAGGCCTCAGACCTCGCCTTGCCGATGGTCGGCGTCGGCCTGATGTACCGCACCGGCTATTTTCACCAGCGAATCGACGTGACCGGTTACCAGCACGAGTACTGGATCGATGCCGACCCCGAACGAATGCCGTGCGTCAAAGTCACCGGCACTGATGGCCGAGCAGTCACAGTGATGGTGCCGATTGATGATGAGAACGTGACGGTGCAGGTGTGGCGTGTTGACGTCGGACGGGTGCCGCTTTACCTGCTTGACACCGATCTGGCAGTGAACAGCCAGCGAGGACGCTGGATCACCTCGCGCCTGTACGAGGGCAATCGCGCGATTCGGCTGGCGCAATACGCGGTATTGGGGGTTGGCGGGGTACGGGCCCTGCGCGCTCTGGGGATTGAGCCCACGGTGTACCACTTCAACGAAGGCCACCCGGCACTTGGTGTGTTTGAGTTGCTGGCCCAGGCGCAAGCGCTGGCTCCCGTGGGAAGCGCGCGTGAGGCCGCCTGGCAACAGGTGCGCGAGCAAGTGGTCTTCACCACCCACACCCCGGTCCCGGCCGGCAACGAGACCTACCAGCGCGCCGAGGTGCTGGCCATGCTGGGACGCATTGCCGATCTGGTCGGAGAACGGGAGCAATTCCTGGCGCTGGGGCGCGTCGATCCCGCCAACCCCAACCAGGCCATGAGCATGAGTGTGCTGGCGCTGCGGGCCAGTCGCCACGCCAATGCGGTGAGCCAGCGGCACGGCCAGGTGGCGCGCGCCATGTGGCAGCCGCTGTTTCCTGGCCGTGCCGTGCAGGAGGTGCCCATCACCCCCATCACCAACGGCGTGCATATCCCCAGCTGGCTGCGCGGCCCCATGCGCGCCTTGCTGGACCGCCACCTGGGCGACGGCTGGCTGCGCCGCGCCGACCAGAGCGCCACCTGGGCGCCAGTGCAGGACATCCCCGCCGCCGAGCTGTGGGCAGCACGCGGCGCGGCGCGCGCCCAGCTGGTTGACATGATCGCGCGGCGGGCCACCAGCGACCGGCTGCGCCGCGGCGAACCGCTGGATTACGCCGAGGCGGCCGGCAGCGGCTTCGACCCCGAGCGCCTGACCATCGGCTTCGCCCGCCGGCTCGCCACCTACAAGCGCCTGCACCTGGTGGCGCTGTTGCCGCAGCGCGCGCTGGCGCTTATCGGCGGCACGCAACCGGTGCAATTTGTGTTTGCTGGCAAAGCCCATCCCGACGATCTCGCCGCCAAGGAGGTGGTGCGCCAGGTATTTGCCCTCAAGCGCGCACCCTCTGTGGCCGGGCGCGCCGCCTTTTTGGAAGACTACGACCTGACGCTGGCGGCGCAATTGGTGGCGGGCTGCGACGTCTGGGTCAATCTGCCCCGGCCGCCGAACGAGGCCAGCGGCACCAGCGGCATGAAGTCCTGCCTGGGCGGTGGCCTGCAACTCTCGGTGCTCGACGGCTGGTGGGCCGAGGCTTTTGACGGCAGCAACGGCTGGGCCATCAACGGCGACGTGATGGATGACACCCAGGCGCAGGACCAGCGCGACGCGCGTGCCCTGTTTGACCTGCTGGAGCAGGAGGTGGTGCCGATGTTTCATGAGCGCGACGCGCAAGGGATAGCGCAGCGCTGGGTCGCCATGATGCGGCGCAGCCTGCTCACCCATGGCCCACGCTTCTCGGCGTCCCGCATGGTCCGCGAGTACGCGGAGCAGGTGTACCGGCGCGACTGAACACCATCCCTGGCGGCACCGCACCGATATTCATTCTGTTACCGTTTTTGCAGAATCGGTGGCGACTTTTCCAGTGGCGACCCGTACCATGCGTCCTTTTCAAGGAAATCACATGGCCATGTCCCCGCACTTTTTCAACAAACGCGAACCTGAAACAGCACCTGCACGCCCAGGCAGTTCGACATCGAACGTCAACAGTTACAGCGCATCGGGCACGACCGGCACCCAACAGCCAAGCACGGTGAATTCGGCGAGTCCCGCCACCACTGCACCGGCCACACCCATCACGCCCCAAAGCGGCAGCAAACTGACCGTCGGACCGAACATCAAGCTCAAAGGCGTTGAAATCACCGATTGCGACACGCTCGTGGTGGAGGGTCTGGTCGAGGCGACCATGGATTCACGCGTGATTGAGATTTCGGAGCGCGGTGCCTTCAAGGGCTCGGCCGAGATCGACATGGCCGAGATTCATGGCCAGTTTGATGGCAACCTGACGGTCCGCCAGAAGTTGACCATCTATGCCACCGGCAAAGTCAGCGGCAAGATCCGCTACGGCAAGGTCGTGATTGAAGAGGGCGGCCAGCTCACCGGCGATATCCAGTTTGGCGCCATGCCGACGCCAAAATCCGCCAGCCAGGCGCAAGCCGCTTAGGCCTGGAAATCTGACCGCTTAGCCTGGCCCGACGCTCAAAGCAGCGCCAAGCCTGCTGCCGCGTTGTCGGAGTCCGCGCTGACCGGCGCGGCACACGCGCGCAGCCGCTGCGTCAACTCCGGCGCCGGCATCGCCTTGGCAAACAGCCAGCCTTGATAGACCTCGCACCCATGCTGGCGCAAGAACGCCAGTTGCGCGTCGGTTTCCACGCCCTCGGCCACCAGCGACATGCCCAGGCTGTGCGCCATGGCAATGATGGTTTTGGAAATGGCCATGTCGTTGGCATCATCAGGGATGCCGTCCAAGAAGCTCTTGTCGATTTTGAGCTTGTTGATGGGCAAGCCTTTGAGGTAGGCGAGCGAGGAGTAGCCGGTGCCAAAGTCATCCAGCGCCACGCGGCAACCCAGGGCTACCAGGGCGTTGAGTTGTTCGCGCGCCTGCTCGGGGTTTTTCATGGCCACCGACTCGGTGATTTCAATGTCCAGCCACTGGGCCTGTGCGCCGGTGCGCGCCAGCGCAGCGCACACTTTCTCAGCCAGGTTCGGCTGGTTAAATTGTTGCGCCGAAAAATTGACCGCCACCCGCAATGGCATACCGGCCTGCGCCCAGGCGGCAATTTGCGCGCAGGCGGTCTCCAACACCCAGTCCGACAGCGGCAAGATCAGGCCGGTCGCCTCGGCCACCGGAATAATGCGCGTCGGCGGTACCTGGCCCAACACCGGATCCAGCCAGCGCAGCAAGGCCTCAGCACCGACGATGACACCCGTGTTGACATCCACCTGCGGCTGGTAATGCAGCTGCAAAGCACCCTGGCCCAGTGCTTCTTTGAGCCGGGTGTACAAGGCCATGTTGTCACGCACGGACTGGTCCATGTCGTGTGAATAGAAGGCGTAAGAACCGCGGCCGTTTCCCTTGGCCTGGTACATGGCCATGTCGGCGTAACGCAGCAGGGCATCGCTGCTTTGTGCATCATCAGGATAAAACGCCAGCCCCAGGCTACCGCCAGAATACACAGCCTGGTCCTGCAGGTGGTACACAGCCTGCAGCGAAGCCAGGAGCTTGTTAACCACACTGATCGCTTCATCGCGCTCAAGCAGATCACCCAGCAAAATGGCGAACTCGTCCCCACCCTGGCGCGCCAGCACGTCCTGTTGGCGCAAGACACTGCGTAACCGGGCACTCACCTGTACCAGCAATCCGTCTCCAATGTGGTGGCCAAAGCTGTCATTGACCGTTTTGAAGTAGTCCAGGTCAATGAACAGCACCGCCACGTGCAGCTTGGCGCGTGCGGCGCGCGCCAAAGCCTGATCGAGTTGCAGGCGAAACAGCCAGCGGTTGGGCAGGCCCGTGAGTTCATCGTGGGCGGCTTGGTGCCTGAGCGACTCTTCAAACTGCTTGCGCTCGGTCAGGTCGCGGATGTAGGCAATGGCGTGGCCTTCTCCTTCGTCTTCCCAATGCCCCAGCGAGATGTCTACTGGCAGCAGCTGACCATCACGGCGCAGCAGTTTCAGATCCATCAAGCCCATGGTGCGCGGATGCGGCGCCAGGAAATAGCCCCGCATCGACTCCGCATGGCGCACGCGCAGGTGCGCCGGTAAAAAGAGGTCCACGTTTTGACCCACCAGCTCAGCCGCCGGGTAGCCGGTCAGCATCTCCGTGGCCGGGTTGGCCATCAAAATACGTCCGGTGTTGTCGACCCACAAAACGCCATCGGGCGCAGCATTGAGTATCACGCGTTCGCGCAGGGACTGCACTTCCAGCCGCTCCAGCGGCCGGCGCAGGGCCTCATTGAAGGTGGCATGGAACAAATACAGATAGGCCGCGACCTTGTAGAGGTGCCCGAGCATATTGGCCCCGTCTTTGTCAATCAGCCCCAGCATCGTAAAAAAGAGCGCAGAAACGGCCGACAGGGCTGCGGCATAGCCCAAGGCCATGACGCATCCATGCGCCCATGCCTGGCGGCGACGCCACACCACCGCGATGGTCATGGCGTTCACGGCCACGACCATCCACTCCAGCCCGATCTTCAACGGCGTCAGGCCGGTGCCCTGAACAAATAGCGCAGGCACGCGATCGGGCAAATACAGCCCGACATAGCCCAGCACGCCCACCAGCGCCAGCGTCAGGGCCAGGGCGAGGCGCTTTTGCCCTCTGGAAACATCCGGCACAGTGGGCAGCGAGACGTACAGCAGCAAGGCTGCGGCTGCCAACAGGCGCGCGGCCAGCCAGAAGAAAATCGATTTGTGCGGGCTGTTGGCGGTCACCGCATCGGGCATGCCGACATAACTCAGGGTGTGCAAAAAATCGAGCAGACCAACGCCGAAAAACGCCACACCCAGCAACACCACCGCGCCCTTGCGGGCCGACAGGATGGCTCGGTAGCCCGTCACAAAGATCAGCATGGCCACCACCACCGCAAACAATTCGATGGTGTTGTGCCAAAACACAAAGGTCATCGGCTCGATCACGATTTGCCGAGCCGGGTGTGACACCCACCACAGCAGCGGTATCGCCAGCGCCAGCAGGATCAAGCCGATGGCGTTCTGATAGGGCTGAGAATGTTCTTGCTGCATCGATGCGATTTCTTTGTTTTTGCCTCGCCTGCGAAGCGGGGCGACAGCGTCAGCTTCCTATCTTAGATTGAAAACACCTTAACCGCCTCCACCAGGCGCTGCGCCTGATCGCTCAGGCTGTTGGCGGCGGCGCTGCTTTCCTCCACCATGGCGGCGTTTTGCTGGGTCATCTCGTCGAGCTGCGCCACTGCTTGGCCGACCTGTGAGATACCCAGCGTCTGCTCCTTGGACGCAGCTGAAATTTCGGTGATCAGATCATTCACGCGGTTGACCTGACTCACCACTTCCGTCATGGTCTCCCCCGCCGCGGCCACCAGTCGGGTGCCAGAGCTGACCTTGTCGACCGAGTCATCAATCAGGCCTTTGATTTCCTTGGCCGCCGCAGCCGAGCGGCCCGCCAGGCTGCGCACCTCGGTGGCCACCACGGCAAAGCCGCGGCCCTGCTCGCCAGCCCGGGCCGCCTCCACCGCGGCATTGAGCGCCAGGATATTGGTCTGAAAGGCGATGCCGTCAATCACGCTGATGATGTCGGCAATCCTGCGGCTTGAATCCGAGATCAAACCCATCGTGGCCACCACATTCGCCATGGCGTCGCCGCCCTGCGTGGCGACCAGTGTGGCCGCATTGGCGACCTGGCTGGCTTGTTGCGCTGTGTCGGAGTTTTGACGCACGGTGGCGGTCTGCTGCTCCATGGCGGCGGCAGTCTGTTCCAGATTGGCCGCCGTTTGCTCGGTGCGGCTCGACAAGTCGTTGTTGGCGGCGGCAATCTCCTGGCTCGCCACCCGCACCCCCGACACCTGCTCGTACACATCCGCCACCAGGGACTGCAAGTTGAGACCGGCCTGGTTGACGGCGCGCGCGATCAAACCGATATCGTCACAACGGTTCAGGTT